>CAJTXC010000011.1 GCA_910580135.1 uncultured Bacilli bacterium
CACATCCAATAACGGTAGGTTTAATGGAAATAAATAAACTTATTCCATTTATAGTAGGTTTAATTGTTGGAATAGTAGTGCTATTAAAACTGATAAATTACTTATTAGAAAAACATTATGGCTTAACATATAGTATTATAATTGGATTTGTATTAGGCTCTATTCCAGCTCTTATACCAGGTTTAAACGCATTTTCAAATATATTTAGTATAGCTATAATGCTTGTAAGTTTTATTTTGTCGTACAAATTAACAAAATAAATTAAAAAATATAAAAAAATTAAAAAGGGTACTTGACAATAATATGTGATTTTTAGTATACTTAAAGAGCTTTAGGAAAAAAGCTTAAACGGTTCCGTGGTGTAGGGGTTAACACGTCTGCCTGTCACGCAGAAGATCGCGGGTTCAAATCTCGTCGGAACCGCCATTTTTTTTATTTGGCTCTGTAGCTCAGTCGGTAGAGCACAGGACTGAAAATCCTGGTGTCGACAGTTCGATCCTGTCCGGAGCCACCACTTAATGAAGTTTACTAACTAGAAATAGTTAGTTTTTTATTTCCTGATATTATAGGCTCCGGGTAGTTCTTATATAAAAAATAGTAAGTATCAAAATACTTGCTATTTTTTCTTTGCGACACCAGTTTTTCTTGTTGATGTTTTAGTATTTGCAGATTTCTTTGAATTATTTTTTAATTGTTCTCTTATTTCTTTTAAAACACTTAATTCAGTTTCAGTAATTTTTTCTTCTTTTTTATCTTCTTCAGTTTTTGCGAAACTAGAAAGTTTATTAATTATTTTGACGAATATAAATACGCAGAAGGCTATTATAAGAAAATCAATTATATTTTGAATAAACATACCATATGCTATTTTAGCTCCTCCAACTTTTATTGATAGATTACTAAAATCAACACCGCCAATAATAATTCCTATAATTGGCATTAGAATATCATTAACTAAAGATGAAACAATTTTACCAAATGCTCCACCAATGATAACACCAACTGCTAAATCTACAACATTACCCCTTGAAATAAATTTTTTAAACTCCTTTAACATTTACTTTACCTCCGTTATTTATTATAACATATTTTAATAAACATACTCTTTATCTGTTATATAATTAGTAGAATAAAAATAATATAGTTATGATTATGAGGTTGCGGATACAAAAAAACTATTCAAATTAATGAATAGTTGTTTTTTTAATGGTCGGAAAGACAGGATTTGAACCTGCAACCTCACGGTCCCAAACCGCGTGCACTACCAAATTGTGCTACTTTCCGAAGTGCAAATTGATTATATCATAATGCTTAAAATAAAGTCAATACCATGCACGCGTGTTTTTATACACGGTATTAATATATAAATAAGTGGCGCGCCCGAAGAGATTCGAACTCCTGACCCCTTGGTTCGTAGCCAAGTGCTCTATCCAGCTGAGCTACGAGCGCATATTGCCTTTGTTCTACCAAGGGGTCAAAAATAGATTTAATCCCTTGCGACGCCACTAATTATATCACTTAAATTTATATTTTTCAATACTATTTTATGAATTTATGTAAGATATTGTTACAAAAACATACATTTTTTTATTTAAAACTAAATTCTATATTCACCATAAAGTTCTAATAAATCGCATTCTTTTATATCAAATCTTATTCCATGATCATGTTCTAGTCCGACCTTAGAACCACTTTTATATACACCTAAACATATATATACCCTGATTAATCCTTTTTCTATTAGTTCAAAAAAGGTATCTATACCTTTAAACTTATAAAAATTTATATTTACATATTTAAAATATTTTTCGGTATTAATTAGTTTACTATCATATTTTACTAATGCAAGATAATTTAGTTTTCTTTTTATTGCAGATATTATATCATCAAAATCCCAGTATAAGCTCTTATTTATTAATATGCCACTTTTATTATAAATGTATAGATACATTTTCTTTTCATCATATTTAATTTTTAGTTGAAAGGAAAAACCATTTTCAGTAGTAGTTTTCATATTTGCAAAAACAGACTTCATTAAAGTATTTACGTTTTCATAAGTTTTATCTGGAGTTCCATAATTGCACCTTAATCTTTTTAACATTATTCCAAAACAGTTGCTAGGTACTAAACTAAAAAGCGTTAGATACCTATAACTATACCTGTTATTATTTTTAACTTTTATTTCTATACCATTATAATCCGCTATTTGAAATTCGTCATTTTCTTTACCAATTAACCTTTCAAATGTTAATCCAGAGTTTCCCTTACTTTTATTTACTTGACCTTTTATATATCCTTGCTTTTTAATTTCTTCAAATTTTTCTTTTAAATTCATAATTGATTCATTAATGTTTATATCATTCATTATTACATCTCCTTTTTTTGTTTTGCTATAATACTGATTTTAATTGTCGAATATTATCGTAAATTAAAATACAAACTAAAAAAACAAAAAAATTTAATTAAAGACATGATATAATAAAGCAAGAGGTGTAATTATGAAGTTAGTATCGTGGAATGTTGCAGGCTTTAGAGCATGCTTAAAGAAGGGTTTTGAGGACTTTTTCTATACTTGTGATGCAGATGTATACTGCCTGCAAGAAGTAAAAGCAGAACTAGAGCAAATAGATTTTGAACCAAAGGATTACTATTGCTATATTAATCCTGCAGAGAAAAAAGGATACTCTGGAACTTTAATTTATACATTATATGAACCAATTAGCGTTACTTATGGTTTAGGAATAGAAGAACATGATCACGAAGGCAGGGTAATAACTTTAGAATTTGAAGATTATTACTTAGTAAATCAGTATGTACCAAATGTAAAAAGAGATTTATCAAGACTTGATTATAGAATGACTTGGGAAGAAGATTTAAAAAAATATCTTAAAAAGTTAGAAGAGAAAAAACCAGTTGTAGTATGCGGTGATTTTAATGTGGCCCATACTGAAAAAGATATTAAAAATGCAAAAGCAAATATTGGTAATGCTGGATTCACTTATGAAGAAAGGAATAAGTTTACTAAACTTTTAGAAAGTGGCTTTATTGATACATATAGATATTTTAATCCTCTTAAAGACGATGCATTTTCTTGGTGGAGCTACATGGGAGGATGTAGAGCCAGAAACATTGGATGGAGAATTGATTACTTTATAGTATCAGAAAACATTATCGATAAAGTATCTAATCCAGTTATATATAGTGATGTTTTTGGTAGTGACCATTGTCCTATAGGTATAGAATTGAAGCTTAAATAAGCTTTTTTTGCTCACGTAGCTCAGCTGGATAGAGCGTTACCCTCCGAAGGTAAAGGTCAAAAGTTCAAATCTTTTCGTGAGCGCCATTAAATATTGATTAAAATTGTTATTTACTATATAATACTTCTCAAATGTGAGGAGTTTTTTATTTATGGATAAATTATACAAAAGTGATATAAATTTTGAGTTGTTGGAAAAATTGCAAACATTAAATGATGAAGTTTTAGAACAAATTAAATTTATAGATAAAGATTTTATATTATCAAATCCTTTGGTAATATCACCTAAAGCAAAAGGAACTATTCTTTATTTAGGACAAGAAACTAATACTTGGTATGGAAGTCATAAAGATGTTACTTCTGCAAGGACTTTAGAAGGAAATTACGATGAATTCTTTTTAGATAATGGCATGCCTAATAAACCTTTTTGGAGGTTTATAAGAAATGCAGCTGGTACTCATGATGTTGGAAATAAAGGTAATATTACCTGGGCTAATTTATTTATATGTAGTAATGAAGATAGAAAGGGGACACCTGTCCTTTTTGATGAAATAAAGGATTTATCTATTAATTATCTTCTTGATATAATTGATATCTTAGGTATTGAAAAAGTCGTATCAGTAGTAGGTCCAAAAAATCCATATTATGATGCATTAATGAATTTGTTAGGTGAATTAGGATGGAAAACAGATATGAGACCTACAATTTATGATTCAGTTGTATATTCTGATAATAAGAAATTATTATATACATATCATCCAAATAGTTTGCAAAGAACTCATAACTTTGATGATGCTTGTTTAGAAGTTAGAAATTTTATTAAATAAACTCATAAATATAGGAAATAGACCATTTCTTTTTTTTATATTTGAATATTATAGTATTGAAGATGCATCTTTAAAAATTTTTGGGGGAATTTGGTTTGAGTGATATTTTGAATGCAATTTCTGATAATCTTATCCAAATACTTGGTACTATGATAACTGCTGTTTTAGGTTATATAGGTATTCAGGTTAAAAAAATTTATCAAGAATACATTCAGGATAAGACAAAGAAGGAGATTGTAGAAAAAACGGTTAAGTATGTTGAACAAACATGCAAAGATTTTTCTTCTGACGAAAAAAAGCAAAAAGCTTTGGAAAAATCATTAGAATGGATGAAAGAAAAAAAGCTAAACATTAGTCAAATAGAATTAGAAATTTTAATTGAAAGTGCGGTTAATACTTTATGATAAAAGAGGTTTGGGAATACCTCTTTTTGCTGTATAATTAAATAGAGGTGTAACATGAAAAATTTTAATATTAAATCAAATTATGATGAACATATTATTTACGGAGATATTATTGAACCGAAGAGTAAACCGATAGGGGTTGTTCAAATTTCCCATGGCATGGCAGAAAATAAAGAAAGATATTATGATTTTATGAATTTTTTAGCTAATAACGGATATGTTGCCGTTATCCATAATCACAGAGGTCATGGTATGGAAGTTAAAAATGATGATGATTTTGGTTATTTTGGTAATAATAAAGATATTTTAGAGGAAGAACTTTACGAAGTTACTAAATATATAAAAAGTAAATATAAAAGTTTGGATATAATTTTATTTGGACATAGCATGGGTTCTTTGGTTGCAAGAAGATATATTCAAAATCACGATAACGAAATAAGTAAACTAATATTATGTGGAGCTCCTACTTATAATCCTTTTTCTAGGGTGGGTAGTTTTGTTGCTAACATAGTAGGAATACTTAAAGGTGATAGATACCGTAGTAAATTTATTAATAATTTAGTATTCGGCAGTTATAATAAGGATTTTGATATTTCTAACGCTTGGATTTGTGCTAATGAAGATACTGTAAACGATTATAACAATAGTAAGTATTGTGGATTTATTTTTACAATTAACGGGTTTAAAATGCTGTTTCATATGATGAGAACGGTTTTTAATAAGAAGTTATATAAGGTACAAAAAGAATTTTTACCACTTTTAATTATAGGTGGTGCGAAAGATCCAGTAATTGGCGGAGAAAATAAATTTAATCATCTTTGCAATTTTTTATATAAAGCTGGGTATAAAAATATAAGAAGTAAATTATATAAAAATATGAGGCATGAGATATTAAATGAAAAGGATAATAAAAAAGTTTATAAAGATATTTTGAAATTTATAAATACAAAATAAAAGTCACTTAAGAAGTGCTTTTTTTGTTTATAAAAGATATTTTTTTCACATAATAAAATTAAAGGAGGAAATATTATGCAAAGCTATGAAGAAGTTCCTACAATAATTTCAGGAAAGGATTTAGATTATTTAAGTGATATTTACAATTGGAATTTTAATGCTTGTAAATTATCTAATCACTTCGAAAAAGAAGTTCAAGATGATGAAGTAAAAGCATTATTAACTAAGGTATCAGATATGCATAAAGAACATGCTAAAGCCGTATTAAATATTTTAAGATAAAGGAGATAATTAATGAATAATAAAATAAGTAACCCAAAAACAGATGTGCCTAATACACCAGAAATGAATGATAAGGATTATATTACAACAATGCTTTCTATAGAAAAGGTAATGGCAAAAGATTATGCAGTTGCATTAACAGAAGCTAGTAATACTGATTTGTATAATGATTATTATGATATGTTTGATGATGTAAGTAATATGCAAAGGGAAATATATAATTTAATGTTTAAAAAAGGTTGGTATTGTTTAGAAATGGCAGAAGAAAATAAAATAACGCAAAAACTAAACACATTAGAGCAAGAATTACCACAATTGGAAAATAATAGTTAAAAAAATTGAATTTACTATTGATTTTTATAAATCTTTTTGATATTATTAATATGCATTCAGATTAATGCATATTATTTGGGGCTTTAGCTCAGCTGGCTAGAGCGCCTCGCTTGCACCGAGGAGGTCAGGGGTTCGAATCCCCTAAGCTCCACCATAATATAAATAAACCACTTAGATATAGTGGTTTTAATTTTAAAATAAAGTAAGCTTAGGCGATTAGAACCTAAACCAAAAATAGTGCTTATATTGTAAAACTATGGTGTTTTAATAATTTTATTTATAAATTTTTAAAAAAAGTAAAAAAAATATTGATTTTTTAATATTTATATAGTAGAATTAAATAGTCAGTTTTACCAGTACTATGAAATGGGCTTGTAGCTCAGCTGGTTAGAGCGCACGCCTGATAAGCGTGAGGTCGATGGTTCAAGTCCATTCAGGCCCACCATTTTATATTTATAAACTGGCGCGTTGGTGAAGTGGTTTAACACACCGCCCTTTCACGGCGGCATTCATGGGTTCAAATCCCATACGCGTCACCATTTAGTTAATAAAGTCTTTGATTAACGTCAAAGGCTTTTTATTTTGTTCATGAATGCCAGGTGTGTTTAATCACGATAAAAAGGTGAGCCTAAATAAAAAAGATATTTATTCTAAATAAATACCTTTTTATAAGAATGCACTTGATAATTCATCTTTTTTATTTTTTTCGCTAATAATACTTTTTATTTCCTCTTTTTTTGTTTTAAGGAATTCACTTAATTCTTTGTTATTAGCTGGTAACTCCCATTCGAGATTAACTATTAGTTTCATAATATCATCAGGTGCTTGAATACTAAATTCATTTTCTAAAAACGCTATAGTTTGTTCTGTAGTCATTTGTCCATTTCTTACCATTTCAAATGCTTGGGTACATCTTTGTTTTACCGATTCAAAATCAATACCACGAAATGAAATAGGATCATTATTGCCAACTGTATTATTAATATCATTGTTAATTGAGATATTAGTTGGTAATTGTTGATTATTATTTATATTTATTATGTTTCTATTCAAAGCTGTTTTTGTTTCATTTATCAGTTCTTCATTTAATCGTGTTACTTCGTTACATAATTTATTGAAACTGTTTTTAGTGTAATATATAATTTCTTCTAACATACGACTATTAATTGATAATCTTACTAAATCTCTTTTAATTTCGCTAAAAGCATCGGGTAAAGATATCCTTTTCATTCGTTGCTTAATTTGATCAATCTCATATTCTGTATGCTCAGTAGTCCAATTGGTTTTCTTCGCGTTTGAAATTAAATCAACTAGATCTATCATAAATTTTTTATATTTAGAATATTCTTTTAGCATATAAATTATATTGTCAGTTATTCTTTCTATGTTTATTTTATAACCATTTCTTTTTGAAACATCATATAATTTATTAGCTATATTATTAGTAAACTTTTTAAATGCGAATTCATATTTATTTTTAAAATCTTCTTTTAACACATCCATATCTCTTGCTACTTTTTCATAATCGTACATACTAACCACCTCTACAATAATCATATAACAATTATCATTTATAAGCAATTAATTGTTATTTAATTTACATAATCTTTTTTATAATTTAAAATTAATGCAATTCCTAACATATAACTAAGTAATGATGAACCACCATAGCTAATAAAGGGAAGTGTAATACCAGTTATTGGAAGTAAACCAATATTCATTCCAATATTTTGAATTTGCTGATATAGTATCATGGTAAAAAATCCTAAAATAATATACTTATGCATTTTATTACCTGTTTTATCAGCTAATTTTAATAGACCGTAATCAAAAACTATTATTCCTATAATTAATATTAATGTACCAATTAATCCGAAATTACTTGAAAATACAGAAAATATAAAATCAGTATGGGATTCTGGAATATAAATAGGCGTGTTTCCTATTCCAAAACCAAATAATCCTGCTGCTTTTATTGCGGCTATTGCGTTTGTAAGTTGCATTCCACTTTTATTGGACCAGTCAAGCAATCTATCTATTCTGTAGAAAAATGATGTCCCAAATAAATTAATAAATGCATCTTGATAGTTAAAGTAAAAATATAAAAATAATCCTAAGAAAACTGCTGCAATTAAAATAATCATAAAGAAAATACTTTTTTTAATACCGTATATAAATAACATAACAAAAGATATTAAAAAATATATAATTACCATACCAGTATCTGGTTCTAAAAAGGTAAGTACACTTGGTATTAACGTTGTAATAAAGATGATAAAAAATAGTATTAAATCACTTTTGAAAGTTCCTTTAGGATATTTTTTGTTATGTATTTGAAATATCTTTGCATTCACTAAAATTAGTATTAGCTTCATGAATTCACTAGGTTGCACAGAACCAATGCCGGGTAAAATTAACCAACATTTAGAACCATTAATCTCCGTTCCGAAAATGAGTAACAAAAGAAGTAATATATTACCAAATAAGTAAAAGTAAAATGCTAGATTAGTTATGGATTCTAAATTTTTATTCATGGTTATTATTAAAATGGCAAATCCTATCAAATACCACATTACTTGTTTAGTAACTATTTGATTTCCAGATAGATTTGAAGAAGCACTGTATATAGAAGTTACGCTTATTATAAAAAATAAAATTAATGGAATAATAATCATATAATAAGTTTTATTTTTTTTCATTATTTCACCACCTTAAGGTATTTTAAATTAATTTTTTCATAAACTTATATGGGAGGATGGTTATGAAAGACAAATTTCCGGAAATTTATAAAAGAAAAATAGAAAATCTAAAATCAAAAGTCCAAAAGGATTTTTATTATCATGCAGAAGCCGAAAGAAATGAATCAAAGTCTATCGAAAAAAAAGTTATTAATGATAATAAAGAAAATAAAATAAGTTTGATAGATAAAATAAATAATATATTTAAAAGACCAGATTTTGTTTATCAAGCAGATGTTAATATTATGTACAAAAATGGTGAAAATATAGATAAAAAAATTATTGGTATAAAAGAAAATTATTTACTTACTCAAAACGGCGAAAAAATACATATAAATGATATTTCTGATATAAAATAAAAGACCACGTTTTTGTGGCCTTTTATTTTTAAACACCTTCTACGAAAGTATCACCTAAGCATTTAATGCTGCATAAACAATCTGTATTTACAGTGAAAAATGAGTTTGTAGCAGTGTATGTTGCTGTTTCAGGATTATATGTTAATACTCTTAAAGTAGCACAACATTCATCAACTTTTTCTACTCTAAATATATTTGAAGTAGTAGTTTCACCTGGTGTGTTAGATACTGGCATTGTAACAGGTGTTCCGTTACAAGTGTACAAAGTTACTGGTCTTGTGTTAAAGTCTGTTGATGCACTAGGACCAAAGAAAGCTCTTGTACAAGTTTCTAAGCAAGAGTCACCTGGACATACTTCGCTTTGAAGAATGTTTATAACCTTTAGTATTTCAGCAATACAATTGCATTTTGAACCTGAGTTAGAATTGTTACACATAATATTCACCCTTTCTATCTTTTTCATTAGTATATTATTCGGAATATGATAAATAGTGCAAGTCAAATGTCCCTTTTTTATTGTTATTTAAAAACTTAATATTGATTTATCAGTATTTTTCTTTTGCTTGCTTTTTTTGCAAACTTGTTATATAATTCCAAGTAGGGTGATGATATGTTAAAATACATTATTATTCTTGTTGTTTTAATAATAATAGCTTTAGTAGTTATAAAGGCAAGTAAACCAGATTTTAAATATGAAGCAAACAAATTAGTAGAATATCTAGGTGGTATAAAAAATATTACTAACATGGAAGTTAGTGTATCAAGGTTTAAAGTTACTTTAAAAGATCCATCACTTGTTAATAAAGTAGGTATACAAAAGCTTGGCGCAAGGGGAATAGTAGAAATAGATAACACTATGAAAATTATTTTTCAAGATGATGCTAAAAAACTAAAAAAGTGCATTGAACAATTAAATGAAGAGTAAATTTTTACAAAAAAACTAAATAACAAACAAAATTCGACAAAATTCAACACGGAAGTATTATATAATCTCTTTTAGGGAAAGGGGGATTATAATGATTACTTCTGTGTTTTTAAATATGATGTGTTTGTTATTTCCATTTTGTTGTTATTTTATTTATTTAATATATAGTAAAGCTATCTATGAAAAAGAAAAGTTAATATTTTTAGATTTGGCGCTATTTAGTAGTTTTTACTTATGTAATAGATTTGGTATTTTAAATTCTGATTTGTGCTTTTTAATAAATGTACCGCTTTTAATATCAATATGTAAAAAAAGACTTTTTCCAACTATTTTATTATCAATTGGTTGTGCCTTTGTATCATCTAATATTTACGAAGTAAATGTTTTTATAATTTTAATGGAATATTTAATAATAATTATGTTTTGTTATTTAAGTAAATATAAAACATATAACATTTTCTTAGTTGTAAAACTTATATATACAATATTTATTATGATTATTTTGCCTAGCAAAATAATATGTTTCAATAATATGGGTCGTATTGTAATTATTGGAATAGTTATGTATTTAACGTTTTACTTAGTTATTTTGTTTTATGGAAAGATAGATACAATTGTAAAAATGTATTCTTCATTAAGAGAAATAACAAAAGAAAAGCAGTTGTATGAATCTTTATTTAAAATAACTCATGAAATAAAAAATCCGCTTGCGGTATGTAAGGGTTATTTAGAAATGTTTGATATTAATAACGCTGCAAAAGCAAATAGATACGTTGGTATAATAAATCAAGAAATTGATAGAACGCTTTTACTTCTTAAAGATTTTTCTGATGTATCTAAATTAAATATAGAAAAAAACATTATGGAAGTTAATATGCTTTTAGAAGACGTTTGTGACGAATCAAAAATGATATTTAAAAGTAACATGAAATTCAAATATAATATAAGTGATGATGAAGTATATATAAATGGAGATTATAATAGATTAAAACAAGTTTTGATAAATGTTATAAAAAATGCTAAAGAAGCGATTGGAGAAAATGGTATCGTTAGTTTAAAAGCTAAAACATTTAAAAACAATTATATTATAACAATAAAGGATAACGGAATTGGAATGGACAAAGAAACAGCAAAAAAAATTGGTACAGCATTTTATACAACAAAGAAAAATGGTACTGGTCTTGGTGTTTGCTTTTCAAAGGAAATAATAGAAAAGCATGGTGGAACAATGGAATACATTTCAAAAGAAAAAAAAGGAACTACAGTTAAAATAATATTACCAATAAATAAAACATCTACAAACTAAGTAGATGTTTTATTTAATCTGTATAAAAATATTGTTGGATGATTAAATAATCTTATATTAATGTTACTTGTGCCAATTCCTGGATTAACATATAATTTGGTATTTCCAATTTTTTGATAACTTTTTTTGTATTTGCTACTAATAAATAACTCTTTTATTTTAGGTAAATTAATTTGTCCATTATGCGTATGGCCTGCTATTGCCATATCAAAATTATAATCTTTTACGTTATCAAAGTCATCAGGATTGTGAAGTGCTAATATTTTAAATTGATTAGTGTTTTCATTAGTTTCAAAATATTCTTTTGCTCCGTCTTTTGAGATCAATAAAAGTGGTTTATTATCAGATGAATAAATGTTTTGAGGGTTATTATCTAAATTTATAAAACCAGATAAATCAAGTATTGAAGTAGCTTCATCAAAATCTTCTTCACCAGTAACATAATATTTTCCTAACTCAGCGTTTATTTTATTAAGTTCTTTTTTTAATAAAACTTTTTCATCGTTTGATAAATTATATCTTTGGTTTATTAAATCTCCAGTAAATATTACGATGTCAGGTTTTGTTTCGTTAACTTTTTTAACTATCTTTATCACATCGTTACCATTTACCGTAGAACCAAAATGTAAGTCTGATATTTGAAGGATTTTTAATCCGTCCATTGAGGCATTTATTTTACTCGAAGATATTTTATATTCTTTAATAAATATTCCTTTTGGGCCAATGAAAAATATATATAATATTATAATTAAAAAAAATAAGAATAGTTTAACTTGCCATTTTAATTTTCTTTTAACTTTCTTTTCCTTTTTATCTTCTTCTTTTTTCATATTAACCTCCGATAATTTGAATTAGAACTAAAATTGTATTATGCAGCATGTGAATTATTATAGGTAATGTTATATTTTTTGTTTTAGTTAATAGGTAAGCAAATGCACATCCCATCGAACCATATGGAATAACATATAAATAATCTAGGGGAGCTGGATTATTACCTATAACATGAAGTAACCCAAATCCTAAACCACTTGTCAAAATAAATATCCATTTGTTTTTTATAAGTCCATAAAGTGATCTTCTAAAAACCATTTCTTCAAATATAGGCGCTACAATAGAACAGGTAAATAACATGTAAAGTGGAGCTAATTTAATACTTTGTCTAACTAACGCTTCATTTGTTGATACGTTCTGTTTTAATATTAAACTTATTATAAAAGAGGATGCGGTCATTATTATGCAGCCTATTATCCAGCAGTTAAGGGATGTAATCGCTCTGTTTGTAAAATTATTTTTTAAATCATTAATGCCATTTATAATTTCCTTTTTAAACATTAATAAAAGACCCACAATATATCCTAAATCGATTATAGCATATAAAAATATTCTAGGTATTTTAGGAATTAGATTAAAGTCCATTCCAAAAGAGTAAAATAAGGCTACTATAAAATTACTTTGATAAAGTAGGTAAAGTAATATAACCACTAAAAATTTATAATTTTTCTTAATCCAACCTTTTAAATATTTGTCAAATAATTTGTCTATTATGTCATCACTCATATGTTTCACCTCTATTTTAGATTATAACAAAAATATAAAGATTATAAAACGATTAAATATTTATGTGTAAAATTTGACTTTTTTATGATTTTAAATATAATAAATGCACTAAAAAAAGGGGATTTTGTACAATGAAAATAAAATATGAAAGCAATGTAACTATTTCTAGAAGAAAATATAACGAGCAAAGAATAAATGATAATCTTAAACTTAGAATAATATTTTTCAAAAGAAATAAAAGAGCACCTAAAAAAAGTGATGATAAAGAAGAACAAAGACTTTATGATTTTTATAGAAGAATTGATTTATCAAAATATGACAATATAGATCAAGAACTAATAGATGAAAATAAAAAAATTGATAAGTATGAATTAGCTCATGCGGAACTTTATAAGAAGAAAAAATCCTTTTTAACAAAACAAAATTATATTTTTAAAGTTATAAAAAAATATTATGATTTTTATGTACAAAACGGAAGGTTTGCATCATCTAAACTTTTTGAAAATAAAATAGAAAAACAAATTGCTAATGATTATGAAAGTTTGAATTATTCTGAAAAATATTATAATAAAAATGCTATTTATTATAACAATATCATTAATGATATTAAGAAAAAAAGGAAAAATAGAAGCAATCTGTTAAAAATTAAAAAGTATATAAATTTTTGTAAATTATATTTAAGGATGCCTGTTCATAATAGTACTGATTTAAAAAATGATTTTAAAAGATTAGAAAATAGAATAGTTATCAATTTCGAAAAGATTAATTTAGAAGAAGTAGTTGTTCCATATTATTTATTAGAAGAATTATATGAAACCATTTCTATGATTAATGAAAATAACGATAAAATAAAAAAAGATGATTTAAAAACACTTTTTGAAAAAATTATTAGTTATATGGAAGAAAATTCCTATTCTTGTTGGAATGATAACACTACAAGGTTAAACTATAAAGATAAAACTATAACATGTCAGTCTGCAATGGATATAATAAATTCAAATATAAATTATTTAGATGATGATTTAATTGAAAAATATAATAGTTTTAAATTCATAAGAAAAAAATTAAATAAATAATTAAAAGGAGAGTTATATGGCTAAAGAAAGATCAAACCCTATGGAACTTAATTATTATGCACTTCAAATAATATCATTTTTAAAAATTTATGATTTTTCTCCACATTGTGCTAGTGCATATAACTATTATGTTGAAAAGTTAAATGGAGAATTAATAAAAGTACCTAATGCATATAAAAGCATTGTTAAATACGTTGATGATGTTAATGAAAATTTATTAGAAGAAATAAATAAAAGTCCAAGAATCAAGAAGAAATTAAAGAAGGGTTAAGAAGTTGTAGTATAAGATAATTAATAAAAAGAGGTGCTTATAATGTATAAACTTAGTTTTAACAAATTTTTAAAATATTGTATTAAGCGACATGAAACTATAAACTTTATAGAAGAAATTAAAAGAAATGATATATATTATATTTTAAAAAAAATAGCAAAAATTGATTTAATAGATGATTGTGATAAATTAGAAGTTGTATATGAAAATGATAAAGTTTATTTAGATATAGCGTGGGTAAAAAAAGAATTACAAGAAAAATATAAATTATTAGATAACTTAAACTCATTAAAAGATTTAAAAAAAATAATAACTGGAAAAACTTCAAAAAAGACACTTGATGTTATTCCTTTAGAATATAGGTCTTTATATGATCCAAATTCTATCATTGATAAATTAGAAAATTTAAAATTAGAAGTTCAGAATTTTGATTTATTAAGTGATAATACTAATTTATATAAGGATTTATTGGAACTATCTAGAAGTTACTGCGATGAATTAGTATCTAATGAAGTAAGTTTGATTATTTTAGAAGTTAGAAATTATGCTAAAGAATTAGTAAAAAAAATAAATGCTCATGAAAATATAGAAAATAAAAATGAAAAATCTGCAGAATTTAATAAAATTAATAATCAGTTAAAAAGAAATAATGGAAAATATCAAAAAAATTTAAATAAAAAACTAAATTATTTAAATAAAGTAATATATGATAGATTAAAAAATGATTTTGTTAAGTATCTTGATAATTTATATATATTATTAAATAGTGAAAATTTGGTTATATTAAATAGTAATAAAAAAGTTTATGATAAAAATATCATTAAATGTTTATCTAAGGTGGAAAATAAATGTAATGATAAAAAAATAATTGATAAGGAAAGCTTAAGAAAATTAATTAATAGAATTTTGAATTGTAAAAGTAAAGACAAGCAAGATTTTAGTAATGATGAATTAACTGAATTATTAAAATATATTGAATTTCGTGAGTTGTATGAAGAATATAATAAGATAAAAACAATGTATTTAGATGAAGAATTAAATAGTAAAATAAAATGTTAAATAAAAATTAAACCTAATTTACAATACATTTGGTAAAAAAGTTTGCAATATAATATTTTTATGCTATAATACTTGTAGCAACAAAGAGTAGGGCAAAAAAGTCCTGCTCTTTATATTTAAAGGAGGTATTAAATATGGATACTAAAGTTAAAGCGCTAATTGAAGAACCGCTTAATAAAATTAACATTAAACTTGCTAAAGTTGAATATGTTAAGGAAGGTACCATGTATTTTTTAAGGGTAATAATTGATAAAGAACCTTTCGTTGATGTTGATACTTGTGTTAAAGCAACCGAAGTTATTAATCCATTAATTGATACACTTGAAGATGAATTTGATGATGCATACGTCCTTGACGTCTGCTCACTAGAAAAAGGAGATATTTAAAATGAATAGTAAAGAATTTATCAAAGCATTAAAAGAAGTATGCGAAGAAAAACAAATAAGTGAAGATGTTATATTTGATGGTATGACAGCTGCACTTGAAAAAGCTTATGCAAAGGAAACTGGTTTACCAAACATCAGAATAGAAATAAATAAAGATACTGGTGAAATAAAAGGTTATTCATACCAAAAGGTAGTATTAGAATATACTGATGGTGAAGAAGATGAAGATGGAGAAGAAACAGTTGAAATCTTACTTGAAGATGCTAAGAAAATTGTTTCTGATATAAAGCCAGGAGAAACCATAGAAGAAGAAGTTGTGTTAAAAGATTTTGGACGTGTTGCAACAAGTGCTGCTAAACAAATATTAGTTCAAAAAGTAAGAGAAGCAGAAAGACAAAGTATCATGACAGAATTCGAAGATAAAGAAGGAGAATTACTTGTTGGTACTTTATCAAGAGAAGATGCACAAAACTATTATGTTGATTTGGGTAGAATGCATGGTATTTTACCTAAGAGTGAATTAATAAAAGATGAAGTGTTAACAATGGGGTCATCAGTTAAAGTATACGTTACTAAAATTGATGATACAGGAAAAAGTCCACTTATACTTTTATCAAGAAGTCACTATGGATTTGTTAAAAGATTACTTGAAAAAGAAATTCCAGAATTAAATGATGGAACAGTAATTTTATATAGCGTTGCAAGAGATGCTGGATCAAGAAGTAAAATAGCCGTTTACTCAGAAGATGAAAAAGTAGATGCTATTGGGGCTTGTATTGGAGAAAAAGGTTCAAGAATTAACAGAATAACACAAGAATTAGGCGGAGAAAAAATAGACGTTGTAAAATATGATAAAGATCCAATTACGTTTATTAAAAATGCTTTATCTCCAGCAAAAGATGTAAAAGTATATATATTAGATGAAAAGAAAAATGAAGCTTTAGCAGTTGCAGAGGGAGATAACTTATCACTTGCAATTGGTAGAAAAGGTCAAAACGTTAAGCTTGCTGCTCGTTTAACACATTATAGAATTGATGTTAAAACAGAAGAACAAGTTAAAGAAGAAAAAATTGACCTTACGAATGCTTTATCCTAAGATGAGGTGAAACAAAAATGAAACCAAAAAAAATACCTATGCGTACATGTGTTATCACAAAAGAAAAATATCCTAAAAAAGAATTAATTAGGGTAGTAAGAGATAATACTGGTAAAGTAACCGTTGATTTAACAGGAAAGTCAAACGGAAGAGGCGCATACTTAAAAAAAGATTTAGAAGTAGTAGATATGGCTAGGAAAACTAAAGCTTTAGAGAAGTATTTAGAGGTTTTAGTACCTGAAGAGGTATATCAAGAGTTAGAAAAAGCTATAAAAAATTAATATAAGAAAGGGGCGTGTTGTCTCATGATGAGTGTATTGGAATATGCTTTAGATATGAATAAAAGTAAAGAAGAAGTTTTACAAATGTGTAAAAAATTAGGTATTAACGTAAATACTGAGGAAGATATGTTAGATGATGATGCAATCGTTGAGCTTGATAACGCATTTCAAAACGACGATGATGATTCTTCAGATGTTACTCAGCAAGATGAAGAAATTATCAAAAAAATAGAGGAAGATGACTATTATGATGAAGTAGTAGATACTTTAATAGATAAAAAGGATACCATTTATAATAGTGAACCTACTGCTAAAAAGAAGAAAAACAAAAATAAGAATAAAACAAAAGATATAAAAGAAGCTAAAAAGGCAATGTATAAGAATAAAGAAAAATTAGTTTCTAACGAAAGTGAAACTGATAAAAACGTTATTTTATACAAAGATGGAATGACTATTAAAGATTTCGCTGATGAAGTATCTAAGCCAGTTGCTGAAATAATTAAGAAATTAATGGGTTTAGGTATTATGGCTAATATGAATGCATCTATTAGTTTTGATGATGCATCAGTGTTAGCACTAGATTTTAATAAAACATTAAAGAAGGAAGAAACTCAGGATATCTCTAACTTTGAAATGTTTGAAGTAAATGATGATCCTAAAGATTTAATCGAAAGAGCTCCAGTAGTTACTATAATGGGACACGTTGACCATGGTAAAACATCACTTTTAGATGCTATTAGACAAAGTAGTGTAGTTGATGGAGAATTTGGTGGTATTACACAACATATAGGAGCTTATCAAGTTAAGTTTAATGATAAGAAAATTACTTTTATAGATACTCCAGGTCATGCTGCGTTTACTGAAATGAGAGCACGTGGTGCATCTATTACTGACATCGTAATTATAATTGTTGCTGCAGATGATGGTGTTATGCCTCAAACAATTGAAGCAATCGATCATGCAAAAGCTGCTAAAGTTCCTATTATAGTTGCGGTAAATAAAATGGATAAACCAGGAGCTGATCCAGATAGAGTAATGCGTGAAATGAGCGAAAGAGGTCTTACTCCAGAAGCTTGGGGGGGAGATACATTATTTGTTCCTATTTCTGCAAAAACTCATGAAGGTATAGATAAATTATTAGAAAACTTATTACTAATCGCTGAAATGGAAGAATTAAAAGCAAATCCAAAGAGATATGCAATGGGTACTGTAATAGAATCTAAGTTAGATAAAAACGTAGGTTCACAAGTTACTTTACTTGTACAAAATGGTACTTTAAGATTAGGTGATCCAGTTGTTATTGGTGAATATTTTGGTAAGATAAGAACGCTTAAGAATGATTTGGGTGAAGAAGTAGTTGAAGCTCTTCCATCAACTCCAGTTGAAGTAACTGGTATATCAGGTGTTCCGACAGCTGGTGATAAATTCATGGCTTTTGAATCAGAAAAACAAGCTCATTCAGTTGCAGAACAAAGAAGTGAAACTGCTAAATTAAAATCAAATACTTTAGCAAGTGCTATAAGCCTTGATGATTTATTTGGAAAAATATCTGAAGGTTTAAAAGAAATAAACATAGTTTTAAAAGCAGATGTTAAAGGTAGTGAAGAAGCTGTTAAAAACACACTAGCAAAAATAGAAGTTGAAGGATGTAAGTTAAACGTTATTAGAAGTGGTGTAGGAACTATTACTGAAAGTGATATAGTACTTGCAAATGCATCTTCTGCAATAATTATCGGATTTAACGTAAGACCATCTGGTAAGATTCTTGATATCGCAAAAGATTATGGTGTAGATGTAAGACTACATAACATTATATATAAAGTAGTAGAAGAAATGGAATCAGCAATGAAAGGAATGCTTGATCCTGAATATGAGGAAAAGACACTTGGATCTGCAGAAATAAGAAAGATATATAAATTCTCTAAAACAGGAAACATCGCAGGCTGTTACGTTTTAGATGGTGTTATTAAGATAAATGCTAAAGCACGTGTTGTTCGTGATGGTGTAGTAATATATGATGGTGCAATTAATACTATTCAAAGAGAAAAAGATCAAGCAAAAGAAGTTAAAGCAGGTTTTGAATGCGGTATAACTTTAGAAAATTATCAAGATATTAAAGAACAAGATATTATAGAAGCATATGAACTTGTTGAAATAAAGAGGTAATTTATGAGTGTTAAAACAGAAAGAATAGCAAACATGCTAGTAAGAGAAATAAGTGATATATTACAAAACGAAGTATATGATAAAGATATTAAGTTTGTAACTATAACAGCTTGCCGTGTTGATACTGATTTATCACTTGCACAAGTTTATTGTACGGTTTTTGATGTTTCTAAAAAAGATAAATGCATGCATGATTTAAATGCTGCTAAAGGATTTATTAAGTCAGAACTTGCAAAAAGAAAACTTGAGATAAGAAAAATACCTGATTTAAGATTTATTTATGATGAATCAATCGAGTATGGTTCTAAAATAGAAAAGATAATAAGTGAAATAAATGATTAAAAGATAGATTTTTCTATCTTTTTGTCTTTTTTTGTAGAAAAATGTTTAAAAAAAGGTTATAATTATATTAATATGAAAATAATCAAGCGGTGGTGTTAGGGTATGATAAATTTAGTTAAAAAGGAAAATCTTAATCTTGGTATTTTAGAAACAGATTTTGATATTTTTGCAGATATCGTTAATACTTTTTCAAGTGAAAGTATAAAGAAAGATTGTCTTTTAGATATTGATGATTATATTATTCCCGCATATTTTAAAAACAAAATTACCATTGTAATTCAAACTAATGGAATGTTAGTTGGTTATGCTACTTTTGAATTTAAAAACAGTAATAATTCTTCGAATGTAGAAATTAATAAATTATACGTTTTAGACGAATTTAAAAATAAGAACATGGAACCTCTTTTAGTAGAAGCTGTTATATATGTAGCAGGTGAAGTAGGTTCTAGAAACGTTGTTGTAACTGTAGATGAACATGATCAAGCAATACTTGATGCATATAAATCATTAGGATTTTATGAAGTTGGAATAAACGAAGATGGAAGCTTACTTAGCGTTAGTGTTATAAGTGCTGTTTCAGCTCGTAGATTAAATGATAAATTTAGAGATATAGAAAAAGATTCCGTAGATTATAAAAGTCTAAAACTAGTTAAGAAAATAGCAACAGGAAGATCTGGTAATATTTATCTTACACAAGATGGTAGAATATTAAAGATGTTTACTTCAACTTCTTTTACTTATATAAAAGATAGAGAAGAAACATTAAGATATTTAAAAAATATCGATATTGAAGAAATAGTAAAACCTAAACATTTAGTTTATTACGATGGAGTATTTGTTGGATATATAATGGAGTATTTACCAGAAGGTGAAGCTTTATGGAACAAAAGTTCAAACTATAGTTTTGAACAAAAAATAGAAAAAATCAAAGCTATAGAAGATGTTATGAAAAAGCTTCATGAAAAACATATTTATATATGTGATTTAAACCCTGATAATATATTCTTTAATAATGAAGGAAAAGTAAGATTAATAGATTGTGATGCTTTTGTTATTAAGAAAAACGTAGTAAATAATGAAGTGGATAAAAAGTATCAGGATCCAATATATAAAATTGTTTCTGAAAAAACTGATTTATATGCTTTTGCAATAACTAGTTTACAGCTTTTAATAGAAGAAAAAATAGATAATAATGCTACTTTTAATGATATAGAAAAGATTTATAATAAAAACAAAAATAAGTTACCAGTTAGCTTTAAAAGCTATTATGATAATATATTTAAAACTAAAGAGCGTTATTATTTGTCCGAAGCTTATGAAAAGTATTTAGAAAATATGTATAGTGCCGAAGATGAAAGTGCATCTAACAATGCAAAAAGTGGTAAGATAAGTGTTATTATTTTATCTGCAATTATTGTTTTTGTTGCAATTTTAGGTTATATAGTGTTTAAGTTTAGTAGGTAAAATACCTGCTTTTTTTGTGATTTTTAGTTAGTATTGACAAAACAATACGTTCGTGCTAGTATATATGGCATTCAAACAAAGAGGGGGAATTTAAAATGTTTAATGAATTAATAGAAGAAATTACATCTGAGTTAGAGAAAAAAGAAGGTTTTAATAATGAAGAATTAGATTCTTCATTAGAACAATTACAAGCTGAAAAGAAAATAGAACTAAAATCTAGCATTGAAGAAATTAAAAATAGTTTACAATTAGTAAATGAAAATGATTTGGTTAATAAAATTAAAATGGAATATCAAATAAAACTTATGGAAGAACAACTTGATGTTTTAACAACATCTAAAACGGAAGAATTCATTATGAATAAACTAGAAAAAATTAATAGAGAAAATAAACTTGTTTTAATCGAAAAAATAGGTGATGTTTTATATGATAAAAAGCAAGAGTTAACGGATTTAGTATCAAATAAAGAACAAGAATTAGAAGTAATGAAACAAAAATTATATAATGAAGTAGTTGGTTTAAACAGTCAAAATGTTGTTTTGAACACTACTGCTAAAATTAATGAGTTAAGCAACTATGTTTCATACAATAGGGAATTGTTAAATAAGATAAATAAATTATATGAAGATAATTTATATGGTTTAAATAGATTAGATATTAGCCCTGTAACATCTGCTGATCTAGATACAATTTTATCATCTTATAGGAAAACTTTGGTACAATTTAAAGAATATAAGAAAGTTAATATGGGTGTTGGTGTTAAAGTGAATAAAAAACAACAACGTGATAAAAAAGTAATAAAAGTAAAAGCACGTATAAAAAACAATGGGTTTGATACAGAGAAAACAAAAGTACAAAAGTTAATTGCGGATGCCGTTTTAAATAGTAACTCATCTTATTTAACTCAAGCAGAACAATTATTAGAGAAATCTAGTTTAGATGATAAAATAAAATCAAAATTAAATTCTAAAATAGTTGAAACAAAAAATAAATTAGACATTAAAGATGCTGATGAATCCTTTGCTAAAATTAGGGAAAAAGTTAATTCTGGTAGTTATGATAAACAAGAAATGCTAAAAGAAATAGAAAAGTTAAAAAAAATGTATGATGTTATTTCTGGAGTATCAAGCATTTCTGACGTAAAAAAGAAAGAATATAAAAATATTCTTAATAAAATTATATTTAAATATAATAAAGATTCGCAAGATTCATTACAATACAAAATTTCTGCTACTGAAGACATGGTAAACGCTTTTCCTAAAACATCATTAAAAGAAATAGTAAAATTAAGTACAAAATGTTTATTTGGTAAATTAAGAAAAAATAAAAATATAGATTTTACTAATACTCCAATGGTATTAATAAAGAAAAATTATATTTCTAAGAAAAAATTC
>CAJTXC010000012.1 GCA_910580135.1 uncultured Bacilli bacterium
TTCATTCTTGTATATAAATATAAAAACTATGATGATTATTATATTTTAATTAATAGTACAAATAAAGATATATCTAGTATATCAGATAATATTAATTCTAAATTTTATACATTTAAAAGAAATTATAATGGTATAACTTCTTGTAGAGGATACGCTTATATAAAAGAATTTAATGATGAGTATAAAATAATCATTGATAATAAAAGCATTGAAATAAATAAAAGATAATTTTTTTGGAGGTTTAAGAGTGACTGCTTTAAAAAGAATATTGAATCGTGAAGTTAATTTGAAAAGTCTGATAATAATCTTCTTATTATCACCAATTTTATTTATATTGACTGTTATTATGATAAGTTTTATTTGTGGATTAGTTTGGTCTTTTTTACCGATGCACTATAAAGATAAAATGATTTTAAAAGGTTATTATGAGAAAGAAGAATATTTTCAAGAAGATGGATTCCAAGATCATACTGATTATTGTAAATACTTTTATAAAAAATTAGATGATGATAAATTCATAAATAATATTAAATATGAAATAGTTAAAGAAGAAAATATAGAAGGTTTAAAAGGTTATTTTGGCGATACAAGAAATTGGATGAATATAGAAGGTCGTTCTAAAGAGTTTGATTTCAATAATGATATAATATCAATAGGGGATTACTATTATTTGGATTTAAAAGAATCAGGATATAATAATTACAATGTATATTTTTATGATATAGAAACACATATTTTATATTATATTCATTCTAATATTTAATAAAAAAATATATATTAAGTACTAAATTAAAAAGACTTTACAATGATGATTTACATTTTCTTTAAAAAATGGTAAATAATATTTTTAATAATAGATAAATAATATTATAATATTATAGTGGAGGAATATTTATGAAATATATAATTGATACAGATCCTGGTATAGATGATTCAATAGCTATTGCTATGGCCGTTAAAAATAATTTAGATATTATTGGTTTTACCTTAGCAAGCGGGAATATACCACAAGTAAAGTCAGAAAAAAATTTAAAAGTAGTACAAGAAATTTTGGGTACTAATATAAAAATGTATAAAGGAGAACCTGAAAAAGAGGTTAAGCATGAAACTGCAGAATATGCTCATGGAATAGACGGATTAGGTTATTATCTTTTCCCAGACATTAGTAGAAAAAAATATGAAAGAATGCGTGCTGAAGATTTTATTATAAAAGCATCAAAGAAATATAAAGATGATTTAACTCTTATATGCTTTGGTTCGCTTATTAATTTAGCAAATGCAATTAAAAAAGATAAAAGTTTAGTAAAAAGATTAAAGCATGTTGTTATAATGGGAACGACCTATAATCCTGAAGCTGAAACTCCTTATATGGAATTTAACGTAAACGCTAATCCAACTTCTGCAAAACTTGTTTTATCATCACCGTTTGAAGATATAAAATTAGTTACGCATGAAATAGGTATCGCTGCCCATATTGATAGAGATTATGTTTTAAATTTAAGAGAATCTAGTGATATAGTTTCTAGGTTTGTTGGTCTTATTTCTCACAAATACATGGATTTTAGTGGTGGTAAATATAAAGATGATGGTCTTGTTAATCCGGATCCAGCCACTGTTGCGAGTGTTATAGATACTAGTATCTTAAAGTTTGAATCTTGCAGTGTTAAAGTAATAGATCGTGGTAATAAAAAAGGTGAGTGTTATATTGCATTAACCGATGAAAGTAACATAAAAGTTGCAACTGATATTAATTTAAAGAAGTTTACTAAGTTATTTAAAGATACATTTAATTAGGAAAAATATATGAGTAGAATATTGTACTATGGAATTTTTTTTGATGAAAACTCAAAAAAAATAATATCTAGTCTAGATATTATTTTTTTTGATGAAAACTCAAAAAAAATAATATCTAGACTAGATATTAACAAACTGGATGTTGAGCCAGAGTATTTTCATATCACTTTTAGATATTTGCCAAATAAAGATGAAAGAATTAATGATGTAGTCGGAGAAGAATATACATTAAAAATAATTGGTAGTGCAAATAATGGTAAAAATAGTGGAGTATTAATAGAAATCCCAAATGAGATAAAAAAATATTATTTGCACAGATATGAAAAAGATGGAAAAGAAATACCAATAATTCCGCATATGACTTTATCTATAATGAATGATGCCCAAAATAGGGATACTAGGGATTTGAATTTTAAAATGTTAAACAATCCAATAGAAGTAAAAGGAAAATTTGGCTATTGTATAGAAGAAGTACCAGATGATAAAACATCTAGATATATAACATTTAAAAAGGTATCATGATACCTTTTTTTCATATAATAAACTAGGTGATTTTAAATGAACGATGAAAATAGTTATTCAGTAGCAAACATATCTGGTGATATCTTAGCTCCTAACTTAAACGGTGTAGCATCCTTTAAACCATATAAAGATGGCACAATGGTAGAAGTGGAAATATCTGGACTGCCTGGTTATAATAACTACGGTTTATACCAAATAGAGATTAATAACGGTAGTGGTTGTATGATAAATCAAAGTGGAAGTTTTTCTGGTATAACAAGCATATATAATCCAACTAACAGCGTTTATCCATTTCAATCAGGAGATATGCCACCGCTATTTTCTAATAATGGATATGCTTACATGAGGTTTTA
Organism: uncultured Bacilli bacterium; assembly: GCA_910580135.1. Lineage (GTDB taxonomy): Bacteria > Bacillota_I > Bacilli_A > RF39 > UBA660 > Aphodocola. Next base: position 2,670 of record CAJTXC010000012.1, read on the forward strand.
TACCACAAGGTTTAAATACTATGAAATAGAAGGAAAGTTAGTTGTTATAAAAAGTAATAACCGAAAAATAGGTTGTGGTAAGATAGAAAAATATCAATAGAAAAAGGAATCATTTTACGGATTCCTTTTTTAAAAACAAACATCTTATAAATAGAATTAACAATATTATAAACATCGGAAGTGCGATAAATGGTATAAAAAACTTCTTAACTGTTATTATCGAGTGCGGAATATTACCAAATAAGAATTTACCAGCAAAAATACAAACTACCGATATTATAACCACTAATACCTTGTTTATCTTTACGTTCTTACTAAAGTTTTTAACGCCGTATATTATTCCAAACGTAGAAATGTTAGCAAGTGCTATCATGTAAAATACCCATCTAAAAGCAAGTAGGTTTTCTAAGTGTAACTCAGAAGAAGATATACCTATTTTTTTAAGTAATATGTACTCTGGATACCTAAATAATGATGCCATTTCATACCCAAGGCAGGACACGATAAAGAACATTACGAAGGTAAGTGAAAGTGATGTGTAAAGATAAAACAAGATAATTGTTTTATTATACTTTTCTGGTTTTTTAATTTTTGATTTACTAATTGTAAGTAGTAGCATCGTAAGTAGTGAGCACGATGCCGCAAAATAAATGGCACCGTCTAATATGCTTAAAACATTATTATTAACTACTATCGGAAGAATGTTTCCTACCTCAATATATTTAGCTAGAAAGATTTCTATTACAACCATGAATACGATGCTTGAGAAAAAGGCTATTTGTGCCGTTCTAGCAAGTGTTTCAAGGCCTTTAAAACAAATTATTAAACAAGTTGTTATAACAAGCAATCCAACCAAGCTAAAAGGTGTATCCTGAAGGTATTTGCTGGTTACGAATATTACGATTGCTCTTATTGCCATCGTAAGCATCACCATGTATATTAAAATTATTAAAACGTTTAATATGTTACCAAAAACCTTTCCAAATAACTTAACGTTTTTTTCATATATGTTAAGCTTTGGAAGACATGAGTTGACTTTTAAATACATCAAAACTGGTATTAAACCTAAAACCACGCCAAGTAGCATTGAAACTAGGACCTCATTACCAGACTTTCTAAGAATGATGATGTCACTTATTCCTAAAAACAAACTACAACATATAAGGGTTAAAAACATTCCTATTTGAATTCTTGATACTTTATCATTCATGATTAATGCCCTCCCTTACGGATTTTATCGATAGGTTAGTTGAGTTAATGTTAACCTTTGTTTTAAAATTAAACGAAACATCATTTACTATTTCGGATTTTTTATAACCTAGCTTTTTCATTTCCCTATAATTTTTACCATAAAACTTAGAACCATATTTAAGTACGTCAGATTTTTCTTCCTTGTAAAGCTTATCAGTTGCTTTAACCATTAAAGTTTTAATTTTAGAAGCTGCTTTTTTTTCTAACTCCTTTATGTATTTTTCACTTTTAATAAAATCAGCATCACAGTTATATTCAAGTAAGTCAGCATTAACCCTTGAAGTTATACTAACCAGTGGTTTTTTATCTTTAAAAGATAATTCTTCTTTTAACTTTGACGACGTAACCCTTATCGTTGCATAGTTTTTGCTACTACATTTAACGTTTATGTAAGTTTGGTTAGGTTCTCCTGCTAAAAAGTTATAGCCAGCTGATTCATCACTTGTTAAGTAATCCTTAAACTTACCATCCTTAAAGTAGCCAAGGGTACCAAATTTAAGCTTAGCTTTAGGATCACTTTCCGCGATATTTTCCATCTTTTCTCCTTCTTTAACACTTCCTTTTATCATGATGGAAGGAATAATGGCTTCTTCTCCTTCAAGCGATAAATCTGAGATAAATTCGTCAATTGTAACAAGGGTTAAAGAACCACTAAAGTTATCGGCAACGGATAAAGTGGATTTTAAATTTCTAGATGGAATGGTCTCAAGTGGAGTAATTATTTTAAGTACGTCGTATGCTTTATCACCTTTAGATACCATGACAAGTGAGTCTTTTTCAACCTGTGAGTCCCTTAGAAAATAATCTAGGTAATTAAGTGGATTTTTTTTCTTTAATAAATTTTCCCCAATAACCACAACCTCGTTATGACCTAGGTATAATTCTTTAGGAGAATCAAGCATTATCTTTTCAAAAGCTTCGTATATCGTATCACCATCTGATTTATAAATAGTAATTAAACTATTATCTGATTCTTCATCTTTTTTAGCATTCATTATTTGAATTCCAACTTCGTATTTTGAAGGATCATTTTCTTTTTGATCGATTGAGATACCTGATACGATTGCGTATTCGTTTATTTCCTTATAATTAAAACAACCAGAAAGAGAAAATAAAGTAATTATTAATATTAATATTTTAAAAACGTTCTTCATCTTCATCCTCCTTGTTATATATATTGTTAGGATGCAATTTAGCTTCTTTTTTTACTAATATGGCATCAGTTTGGTCTTTTTTGTTAAACGGCTCAAAAGGTGCTAGATAAGGTTTACCACATGATCTTTGACTTACTAATACAGTAACCAGTATGATACAACCAAACATAACTCCGATAAATCCAAAAAGGCTAGCTAGTAATATTAATATTAATTGCCACCATCTAATTGAGTTAATGAGTTCGATTGATGAAAATGCGAGCGATGCAACCGATGCAATACCAACTATTATTATGGTAATAGGAGATACTATTCCTGCTTCTACCGCAGCTTGACCTAAAACTAAGGCACCAACGATTGATATAGAGCTTCCACCTTTACCTGGAAAACGCATGTCGCTTTCTCTTAGTATTTGAAACATAAAACTCATAACAAGTATTTCAAACACGGTAGAAAAGGGGACGCCGTCTCTTTGTATTGAAAAGTTAATTAAAAGTCCACTTGGTATGGCTTCTAAGTTGTATGCCATAAGAGAAATATAAATAGCAGGAGTAAGTAAGGCAAGGATCATTGCTATTATTCTTACTATTCTGCTTCCAAAGACGTTTAATCCTTTTTCATAATAATCATCAGGATTTTTAAAAAAGTCAATGAACGTACAAGGCAAGATTATTACTTCGTTTGAGTTTTCAACCATTAGGCAAACCCTTCCTTGAAGAAGCATCTGACTTACTAAATCAGGTCTTTCGGTTGCAAGGTTGGTTGGAAATATTGCACGGTTTGGATTACTTATTGCATCAAGGATGTAGTTTGCGTTTCCAACATATTCTATATCAATTTTTTCTATTTTTTTATAAATGTCATCAACTAATTTTTCATCACATATTCCGTTCATGTAAAATAATGCAACCCTAGTTTTACTTTTTGATCCAACTGTTGCTTCTTTAAACCATAAATCTTCGCTTCTTAATCTTCTTCTTATCATTCCGGTGTTATTTTCGTAATTTTCGGTAAAGGCATCAGTTGGACCTTTAAGACTTTTTTCATTCTCGCTTTTTTGTATACCACTATTTCTATTAGCCTTGTTTTCAAAAACTATTATTTTATTTTCATCATCAAATAAAACTAGTGTAAATCCATTAAAAAGATAATATAGTGCATCTTCTAAAGTTGTTATTTCTTTTGAACTGTTATTTGGAACGTAATTTTTAACGTAGTCAAATATATTTTTTTCTTTTAATTCATTACCTTCTTCATCTAATCTTCTTAAGATAAAGTCATTTATGCTAGATGCATCACTTACGCTGTTGGCGTAAACAAAAGTAATCATTTTATTTCCTATTGGATAATCTTTATACGTAACGTCTGGAGCCTGGCCAGTTCTCTTTTTTATGTCTTTAATAATTTTTTTTCTGTCTTTTCCTATTGTCATATTATCCCTCTTTTTTTAATAGTATTAACCATAACTAGTAAAAAAATTCCAAAAAAAAGGAGATCACACGGTTTCCCATGCAATCTCAAAAAGAATAAAAAGGGGTTGGCTAGTTGTGATACTAGCGCCAGCTTCCGTTTCCTTCAGCTGGTGCCATTTATACTAATCGAAATGAGGTTAAAAGTCAACCTTTTTTTTATAATTTTTTAAAAAAGTTTCATTAAAGTTTATTACCACAATTGATTTGCAAACAATCGTTTGTTATAATTAGTTTATAAATGAAAAGAAGGTAATATTTATGACTTTAGAAAACTTACCAGGCATAGGAGAAAAAAGTGCTAAACTTTTAAATAATTTAGGTATATATAGTGTGGATGATTTGGTGCGTAATTATCCATATCGTTTTGACGTACTTGCAAAAAGAAGTATAGAAGATGTTAGATTTTATGATAACTTTGTAAGTGATGGCGTTGTTGAATCAAGTCCAGTAGTAAACTTTTTTAAAGGAAGAATGAACCGGTTATCTTTTAGGTGTAACGTTCAAAATAAAATAATTAAAGTTACGATTTTTAATCGTGCCTTTATGAAGAATAACATTAAACCAGGAAGTGTTGTTACGTTAATAGGAAAGTATAATCCGAAAACGCAAAACTTAACAGCAAGTAATATTTTACTTAAAGCGTTACCTAATGGTTTAGAGATAATTCCTGTTTATCATTTATGTAAGGGAATAACTTCTAAGCAGATGAAGAACTTTATTAATAGTGCGGTAAGTGTAAGTGGTGTTTCAAATAATATACCTTCATCATTAAAAGATAAGTATGGGTTCATGGACGAAGAAGACGCTATAAAAGTAGTTCATAATCCTGTTGATGAACAAAGTTTAAAAACGGCTTTAAAAACGTTAAAATATGAAGAGATATTTACTTACATGAAAAAGGTAAGAGAACTTAAGAAGAAAAATGAAGAACATAATGATTTGTTTATTAAGAACGTTAATGAAAAAATAGTTAATGACTTTATTAGTAACCTTCCGTTTGAATTAACTAGTGACCAAGAAAAGGTTATAGACGAAATGATAAGTGATTTAAAAAGTGATGTTAAAATGAACAGGTTACTTCAAGGTGATGTTGGATCTGGTAAAACGATAGTAGCTTTTGTTTTAGCATATGCATCTTTTACCGCAGGTTATCAAAGTGCCCTTATGGCGCCTACTGAAATACTTGCTATTCAACACTTTGAAAACGCTAGTAAGTTGTTTAAGGATACTGATTTTAAGATAGGTCTTTTAACTGGTAAGATGACTGCTAAAGAAAAAAAGAAAGTTTATCAAAAGTTAGAGAATAAAGAGATAGACTTGCTTATTGGAACGCATGCCCTTATTAGTGATAAGGTAACTTGGAATAATTTAGGTCTTGTTATAACTGATGAGCAACATAGGTTTGGTGTTAATCAAAGGCTTGCTTTAAAAAATAAGTCAGACGCACCAGACGTTTTAATGATGAGTGCAACACCAATACCTAGAACGTATGCTCTAACCATTTATGGTGATACTGATGTATCTAGTATAAAACAAAAGCCAAAGGGTAGACTTCCTGTTATTACAAGTGTAAAGAAAACGGATGAATTAAAAGACGTTTTAGAAGGTATTTATAGTGCTTTAAGAAATGGTAACCAAGCCTATGTTATCGCACCGATGATAGAGGAAAACGAGGGCACTGATTACACTAACGTTAATGATTTAAAGCATAAGTTTGAATTAGCTTTTAAAAATTATACGGTGGAAATCTTACACGGTAAGATGACTAACGAGGAAAAAGATAAGGTAATGAATGATTATCTGGAAGGTAAGATAAACATACTTATTTCTACTACGGTTGTTGAGGTAGGAGTGGACGTTTCTAATGCTACGGTTATGGTTATTTTTGATGCCGATAGGTTTGGGCTATCAACGCTTCACCAGCTACGTGGCAGGGTAGGAAGAAATAACTTGCAATCTTACTGTTATTTAATTAGTGATAAGGATAAGAAAAGACTTAAGATAATGGAAGAAACTGCTGATGGATATAAGATAAGTGAAGCGGACTTTAAACTTCGTGGTCAAGGTGATTTGTTTGGTAATCGTCAAAGTGGTGCTTTATCATTTAGGTTATCGGACGTTAGAAAAGATTATGACTTGCTTGTTAAAGTAAGAGATGATGTGAGTGAGTATTTTAAAAGGGAATAATTGACATATTGTTAAAAATATATATAATATTGTAAAAATTATTAATTTTATAGGTTGGGGGTTATTATGATACTTTATAAGTATAAAGACTATAATTCAGATACAATTATTCAAATAGACGAATCTCTAGATATTCCTACTGAATGTTGTACATCAAGAGAGGAAGCTTATAATTTTGTAGAATATATTTTAAAAAGAAGTATTACTAATGTAACTGGATGGCGAGATAATGATTTTAAGGGAAAAAGATTTTTAGATATTGGAATGGGAAATGGAAATGTTCTTCATTATGTTAAAAATTTATTAAAGATCGATGTTTATGGCGTTGATATTAGTAATTACTTGGATTTTGATAATTATATTGAAGGTAAAACATTTACGAGTAAGGATATATGTGATTTACCAAAAGAATTAATTGGTACGTTTGATGTTGCTTATCAAAGGCTTTTTTCTGTTCCATTTAATGATACATCAAGAGTTTTACTTGCTGCTTCAAGAGCATTAAAGCCTGATGGTCATTATTTGGTTACTTTTGATGATGAGTATTACGAGCATGAAGATTCATTTGTAGTCAAAATTTTAAATGAAATATACTCTAAAGTAGAAGTTAATAAATGTTATGGTAAAATTAAAACATGTATAGCTTCATATCCTCGCCCTAACCCAGTATTAACTCCAATAGAAAGTTATTATTGTGTTGTAACTGATGAAGAGTATTGGCAGTTTAAAAGCATGGATTATGACGATAGGTTAAAATTTATAGATCTTTCTGATACTGAAAGAAAAGAATTTTTAAATATGCCTTGTTCTGAAAGAAAAAAATTTAAATAATTTTATAAAAATAAAAGAATGAAAAGTATTTACATAAAATTTCATTCTTTTTTCTAAATTTTAGGGGAATTTTAAAAGTTTTGGAGAAGTATAAGTTGGGAGGTGGTTTAAAGTGAACCAAGATAAAATGTTTTTAGTTAATAAAATATTTAATAATAATGAAATTAGGTCAGTTTGGAATAAGGAGGAAGAAAAATATTATATAAGTGTAGTTGATGTTATAGAAGCTTTAGTCGAAAGTAAAGAACCAAGAAAATATTGGAATTGGTTAAAAAACAAATTAAAAAAAGAAGAAAATTTTGAAACGTCTAGTATTACTAGACAGTTGAAATTAAGAGCACAAGATGGTAAATATCGTATGACTGATGTATGTGATATAGAAGGTATTTTTAGAATTATAGAGTCTGTACCATCTAAGAATGCAGAACCAATAAAACAATGGCTAGCACGTTTAGGTAGTGAAAGAATAGACGAAGTATTTGATCCATCTATTGCAGCTCAAAGAGCGATGGATTTATATCGTGAAAAAGGCTATGATGAGGCATGGATTGCAAAAAGAGTTAAAACATTACAACAAAGAAAAGAATTAACTGATATATGGAAAGAAAATGGAGTTAATGGAGATAAGGAATATGCCATACTTACCAACGAAATTTATAAAACTTGGTCTGGAATGACTGCTAAAGAGTATAAAGAATATAAAGGACTTAGAAAAGAATCATTAAGGGATAATATGGATAACATAGAACTTATTTTAACTGATTTATCTGAAGAAGCTACAAAGAGATTAGCTGCTAAGAAAAGGCCGCAAGGGTTAAGAGAAAATATTAAGATTGCTAAAACCGGTGGTAATGTTGCTAAAGTAGCAAAAGATGAATTAGAAGAACAACTAGGAGAAAAAATAGTTAATAATGATAATAAATTAGATTATGAATATATTGATGAAAAATTAATTGGTAATAAATAGTAAGGAGGACTTTGTATGGAAAATAAAATAGCATTATTTGAAGAAAAAGAAATAAGAAGGACTTGGCAAGATAAGAAGTGGTATTTTAGTATTGAAGATATAGTATATGCGCTCACTGATTCTAAGGATCCTAAACAATATATAAATAAATTAAGAAAGAGAGATGAAATACTTAGTCAAGGGTGGGTACAAATTGTACATACCCTTAAAATGAAAACAAAAGGCGGTATGCAAAAAATAAACTGTGCTGATACTGAAGGTATTCTTAGAATTATTCAGTCTATTCCTTCAAAAAAAGCAGAACCATTTAAAAGGTGGCTAGCAAAGGTTGGAGCAGAAAGAATTGAAGAAATAAATAATCCTGAACTTGCAATGGATAGAATGAAAAGATTATATGAGCAAAAGGGATATTCTAAGGCATGGATAGAACAAAGAGAACGTGGTATAACAACAAGGCATAATTTAGTAGATGAATGGAAAGAAAGAGGTACTAGTAAAGCTCTTGATTATGCAATTCTTACAAACGAAATATATAAAACTGGTTTTGGATTAACAGCTAAGGAATATAAAAAAGTAAAAGGAATACACGAAAGTAGAAATTTAAGAGATTCGATGACTAATATAGAACTTGCATTAACTAATCTTGGTGAAGCAGCAGCGGTAGAAATACATAAAAGTAATGAAAGTATCGGTATGAATGATTTAAAGAAAGACGTTACAGGTGCTGGTGGTGTTATGAAAAAAGCTAAAGATGAACTAGAGGATAAAATAAAAAGACCAGTTGTTTCTAGCGAAAATTACCTTAATTTAACTGATAAAGATAGGTTGAATTAATTTAATGATTATAAAATAAAAATGTGTAAGCTTAATAACTTGCACATTTTTTGTTTAATTTTTACTTTGTAATTTAGACACCATAGTTTCAATTTTATTAGCTTCTACGTTATTAATGGTATACCAACCATATTTAGTCATTTCATCATACGTATCAGCTTGACTTTGCATTATATCATCTAGACACTTTTTAAGTGCAGACCTAGAATCTTCGTTAGAACTTTCTAAAGTACCATGAACATATACTTCAACGGTACTTTTAAGAATTAATAAATAATTTTCCATTATAAGTTTATCATTCATTTTGTTTAGCCTCCAATACGTTCATTAATCTTTGTTTAGCCTCATTATGCTTAGTTAATTCGTTATTCATAAGATTAACTAAGTTTTCATCTTCTAAATTTTGAAGACCAGCTTCAATTATCTTAATAATATTTCCTTCGTGTCCTACTGCATCTTCAAAATAAAGTAATTCTTTTTGTGTCATATTATTTCCTCCTTGTTACTTATTATGTACATATATTGACTAGCATAAACACGAAGTGTTGCAAAAATTATATTTTTTTCATATAATAAAATATATAAAGATAAAGAGGAATATGAAAGGAAAAACTTCTTTTTCTAGCGCCAGACCCTTAAGTGGGTGACGAGGTTTGTGGTTATCGAAATATTCGGCGGATACCACAACGGACTTGTGAGTCGTAAGAAATACTTTTAAAAAATAAAATCAAAATTATAACAGAGAGGTATTTCGCACAGTTATTTTTATTATGTATTTAAAAGGAGAAAAATAATATGTGTGGAATAGTTGGTTACGTAGGGAGTAATAAAAACTCTGTGCATGTTTTAATCGACGGATTAAAAAAATTAGAATATAGAGGATATGATTCGGCGGGAATTGCATATCTTGAAAATAATAAGTTAAACATTATAAAAAGTGTTGGTGAATTAAAAAAATTGGAAAGTAAGGTAAATTTTGGTGTTTCATCTAACATTGGGTTAGGTCATACCAGGTGGGCAACTCATGGCATAGCAGATGAAGTTAACTCGCATCCTCATAAGGTAGGAAAGTTTACTATCGTTCATAACGGAATCGTAGAAAATTACAACGAACTTAGAAGTAAACTTAAAAGCGAGGGTTACGGTTTTAAATCAGAAACAGATACTGAGGTAGTAGCAGCCTTGCTAGATAGCATTTATAAAACTAATAATGATGTTTTAAAAAGCATTAGAAAAATGACGGATATATTAGATGGCTCTTATGCTCTAGGTATTATGTGCGAGGACGATAATGATACTTTATACGTTGCAAAAAATAAAAGCCCTTTGATAATAGGTGTTGGTGAAGGTGATAATTATATCGCATCAGACGTTCCAGCAATACTTGATAAAACAAAAAAATATATAGCACTTGAAGATGGTTGTTACGCAAAGATAACTAGTAGTGAAATAAATTTGTATAAAGATGGTATTAAAAAGGATTTTAACGTAGAAGAATTTAAGTATGATGCATCTGATATTTCTAAAAAAGGTTATGAGCATTTTATGCTTAAAGAAATGCACGAACAACCTGAAGTATTTAGAAGAACGACTAATCCTTATTTGGAAAGTGGTATAGATAGTTTGATTGCTAAAATGCCTGATTTTACTAAGTACGGGAAAATTAGAATAGTAGCATGTGGTAGTGCAACTCACGCTGGATTAGTTGGAAAGCAAATGATAGAAAAATTTGCTAATGCAGAGGTACAAGTTGATACAGCTAGTGAGTTTAGATATTGCAAACAATTTTTAAAAGAAGATGAATTAGTAATCGTAGTATCACAATCTGGTGAAACTGCTGATACGTTAGAAGCTTTAAACATTGCTAAGAAAAATGGTAATGATACGTTAGGAATTATAAACGAAAAGGGAAGTACCATTGCAAGGGAAGCTAAAATGGTTTTATATACGGAAGCTGGAAAAGAAATCGCTGTTGCAACAACCAAGGCTTATTCGGCTCAGGTTGCTCTGCTTTCTCTTATCGCTCTTAATCTTTCTTATAAAAAGGATTTAGTTGACAAAAAAGAGATAAAAGAAATATTAGAGGATGCTAACAAATTACCTGGATATATAGAAAGCTTGTTAAATAAAGAAGAGGACTATAAAAAAATAGCAGAAGACATAAAAGATTATAATGACATATTCTTTATTGGTAGAGGAATTGATTATGCACTAGCTATGGAAGGCTCATTAAAACTTAAGGAGATATCTTATACTCATAGTGAAGCCTATGCAGCTGGAGAGTTAAAACACGGAACGATTTCCTTAATTGATGAGGGAACTCCTGTTGTTGCGATAGTAACAGATGATAATATTGCACCAAAAACAATTAGTAATATTAAAGAGGTTAAGTCAAGAGGTGCAAATGTTATATACATAACAAATAAAAAAGATGAAAATGAAGATGGATTTTATGATAAAAAGATAGTTGTTCCTAAAGTAAATTATTTATTGCAACCACTTCTTACGGTTATTCCTCTTCAAATGGTTGCATACGAACTTGCTAAACTAAAGGGGTGCAGTATTGATAAGCCAAAGAACCTAGCTAAGAGTGTAACGGTAGAATAGAAATAATTAAAATATATTAAAAATGATTGACAAGCATTAAAAAAATCTATATTATTATAATAGCGTGAGAATATCACGCAAGGTACTTTTACGATTTAGTTGAAAGTACAACCAAAACCCCCTTGGAGCCTTATGGCTCCTCTTTTTATTTAAAACTTTATTTTAGGAGAAAAATACCGTATAATAAAAAAGAAAGAAATTGAGATTATAATGTAACTAGTATTTTTTTTAAAATTGATCAAAGGCTTGGGGTGTCTCTAATTTAATAAAAAATATGAGGAGATGTATAAATAATAATTTAAAAATAACCAGTAAGAAATATAAAATATGATAGGTTAGGAGAACAATATGAATACAAAGTATGTAATATTGGATTTTGGAAAAGTTATAGCTACCCCTACAACGGGAAATTGGGATATGACACCAAAATTTCTAGAATTGATTGATATAAATAAATTAGACATTAATAAAATGCAAAAGGCTCGTAAGAAATACGCACAAATCTTATCAGAAAAAGTGGTCAGTCTTGAGGAAGAGTATGATATGTTTTTTAGGTTTTATGATTGTATTTTAAGAGCTTGTGACTATCCAAATTATTCTAAAAAATTGGCTTCCGATATAGCTTATAATAGAACATATGAATTTGATAAATATAAACTTTATGATAATGTTAAAGAAGAATTAGTAAGATTAAAGGAAAAGTATGTTTTAATACTACTATCGGATAATTGGCCGTGTGTTATTCCGTATATGAAAGAATATGAAATATATAATTTATTTGATAAAATATACGTATCATCTATTTATGGAGTAGAAAAAAAAGATAAAGTATTTTTTGATTACCCTCTAAAAGATTTTGATATTAAAGTTGGTGAAGCAATTTTTGTTGATGATAACGAAGATTTACTTGATATAGCAAAAGAAAAGGGTTTGGATGTTAGGTTAATGGATAGAGAAAATAAAATTTTAGATTCAAAATATAAAATAATAAATACACTAACAAAAATTTAAAATAAACTCGTATTAATTTGAATAATGGGTTTAATTCAAATTTTAGTATGGATTATAATGATATATAATCTATTACTATTAAAAAGATTCGATAAGTAACTATAATTTTTAAAGCAATTTCTAAAGAGATTTTGCTTTTTTGTATTTTAAAAGTAAAATATTTTACGATAAACGATAAAATTATATTGACTTTTGACAATATAAGTTATATTATGTACTTGAGGTGAAGGAAATGAAAAAAAGCAAAATAGCAAAAATTATATGGGTTTTATTAATAATTATAATGATATTAGGAATAGGTTGTTTATTTTTCTTACCAAGGCTTTATGACCTGTTTAAAGATCCGAGTATTGAAACATTTGGTGAACATACATTAATATATAAAACGGCATTTTTTATGTGTTACATAATTTGTTTTATCATAATATATGAACTAATATGTTTATTTAAATATGTGTTTAGTGATACTCCATTTAAAAAGGAGGTAGAAAAAATATTGAAGTTATGTGCTATTTTATTTATGTTAATATTTTTAATCGTAACCATAAAAGCATTTTTTATACCGACCATTCTAACCTTTGGAGTGGCTTTTGTATGCTTATTGGCATCACTTAGTTTTTATTGTTTAGCAGAGGTTATAAAAGCAGCTATCTGTTATAAAAACGAAATAGATTATACGGTGTAGGTGATAATTATGATAATTGTAAATTTAGATGTAATGATGGCCAAAAGACAAATGTCATTAAATGAACTTAGTGAAAAAACTGGAATAACCACAACTAATTTATCAATCCTTAAGACTAATAAAGCCAAAGCAATTAGATTCTCAACTCTAGAAGCAATATGCAAGGCTTTGAAATGTCAACCAAGTGACATTTTAGAATATAAAGGTGAAGAAGATGAAAAGTGATTTTAAAATAAATAAGAAAAAAATAATAGTTCTTTTATGTGCAGCCTTATTAATTGTAATTTTTAGTAATTTAAAAATAGATTGGTATATAAGATTTGTAATATTACCTTTTTCGGTTATGATAATTAGTTATATTTACTTATTCGAAGAAGAAAAAGAATTAAATCAAAAGGCGTATTATTTATTAATTCCAATAGTACTAATTTTGATGAGTGATTTAATCCTCAAAATAGATGAAAGCAACAAGTTTTTAAACGTAATTGTCTTACCAGTTTTACTAACAACCTTTTTTATGATGTTAACCAATAAAAACTTCTTTATTTCTAGTAAGATTATAACTTGGGTATTTAAACTTTTTCCTAATAAGTTATTTAGTAATTTGAAATATTTAAAATCTAATGGTAGCAAAACTAAATCAAATAGAGCAGTAAATATTTTTATGGGGATTATAATTGGCTGTGTTATTGGCTTAGTTATTTTGTCATTACTGACAAGTGCTGATGATTACTTTGAATATTTTATCCACAATATAACAGGCTTATTTAAGCTGGATTTAGGAAATATTATACAATTTATTATATCTTTTATAGTATTGTTTAGTATTTTTATAAATATATCATTAAACAAAAATACTAAGATATCTAGTGCAAAGTATGATAAATTAGATTATGTAATGGTAACGATTATTCTGTCAATAATAAATGTTATATTTGTTTTATTCTTAGTTTCGGAGGTATCTCGCTTAACGACTAACTTTTTACAGTTACCAGTTAAATATACATACTCCAGCTATGCAAGAGAAGGTTTTTTCCAATTACTTTTTGTAACGGTAATTAATTTTATTGTTATTATGTATCTTTTGTATAAAACAAAAATCATTGGTGAAAGTTCAAAAGTAAAAGGTTTAATTTTAGTACTTATAGGATTTTCTATGATTTTAATATTTAATTCTTACTATCGTATGTTTTTATACATCAATCATTATGGGTTTACCATTTTAAGATTACAAGTTATTTTGTTTTTAGCAATGGAATTTATTATATTTGGGATCTTAATAAAGAAAGTCTTAAAAGGTTTAAAATTTAAAGATGCATTAATATATTTTATAATTATTACTAGTTTTTATATTATAAATATTTATACTTGTAATAGTGCATTTATTAAATTTATAGGTTAGATAATTATGGCAAACATAAATAACGAGAAAAGAAAATTTTATTAATAATGAATTATATTTTAAAGTTGAAAATGGGATATATAAAATAATAAATAATTTGGAATTTAAAATACGAGGTATTATATGAAACAAAAAATTAAAAAGTTTTTGATTAATTATTACTTAATTTTTATATTTATATTTTTAATCTTAATTAATTCTATTGTAAATTATGTTGTTATAAAAGGGTTATTATATTACATAGCTATCATACTAATTATAATATTTAACTTTTTTACGGTGTTAAAACATGATACTAATATTAAATTTAAGAATTTATTTTTTATTTTGTTTACACTAAGTTTATTATTTGATAAAACTAGTTTATATAGACTTATATCAATTAGTTCTTTAATTGCTATTATAATTACCGGATTTTGCAAAAATAAATTTATAAGGATTTCAACCTATGTGTTGATAGTAATTGCTAAAATTGTTTTTCCTTTTTTATTATTAATATTGTTAACGCCAAGAGAAGATCCTATTTATGAGGATACACATTATTATTGTGATAAATATGAAATCTATTCTTATTCATATGGAGCGATGGATAGATTTCATTATAAAGTTAACAAACATCATGAAATTATTTACATAAAAAATATAATTGAAATTAGTTATAATGAAGTTATGTATGATAGTGATAGTAATGAACATTATGCTTTTATATTAAAAAATAATAAATGTATTTTATCAAAAGATTATAAGTAAATATAAATTTAATTAAAAGGGATGAATATGAAACCAATCTTTTTTAATGTATAATAAATTTATAGGGAGGTAAATAATATGATTATAATAGGTATTATATTTAGTTTATTATCAATAATTATTCTCTATAAAAGAATTGGTTTTATAATGTTTGGTAATAAAGTAAGTGGACGCATTATTGGATATAGTAATGAAACAAAAAATTTAAAAGGAATAGATACTTATAATTATAAAGTAGAGTATGAATATAATAATAAAAAGTATGTTGCAAGTTCTTTAGAAAGCGTGCAGGTATCAAGAGGCGGTATTCCAAATAAAAATCTAAACATCCCTGTTACCGTTTGTTTTAAGAAAAGTAATATGAGTGTTGTAACGATATTAGAATTTAAGCAAACTACTATTTTGGGATTATTCATTCTTGGTATAGGAATTCTATTAATTATTTTTGATTTATTATGATTAGTGTTATAATTACTTGTGTTAGGAGTTTTGTTTATGGAGCGTCACAAAGAGATTGAAAGAAGTATAATAGTTAGGTTTAGAAAAGAAATATGGAGAGAGTTTACTAGGGCTGTTAGGGATTATGAATTAATTAAAGAGGGCGATAAAGTAGCAGTGTGCATATCTGGTGGTAAAGATTCCTTTTTGCTAGCTAAATGCGTAGAAGAATTACAAAAGCATGGCAAAGTTAACTTTGAAGCTAAATATATTGTTATGAATCCTGGCTATAACGAAGAAAATAAAAATAAGATAATTGAAAACGCTAAGTTAATGAACATTGATATAGATATGTTTGAGTCAGACATATTTGATAGTGTTTATAAGTTAGACGAAGGTTCTCCTTGCTATTTATGTGCAAGAATGAGAAGAGGATGTTTATATTCTTATGCCCAAAAATTAGGTTGCAATAAAATAGCTTTAGGACACCACTTTGATGATGTCATTGAAACTACCCTTTTAAGCATTATATACGGTGGTGAGATAAAAGGTATGATGCCTAAACTTCATAGTGATAACTTTGATAACATGGAACTTATTAGACCTCTTTATTTAATAAGGGAAAAAGATATAAAAGCATGGGCTAAGTATAATGGTTTAAACTTTTTAAATTGTGCTTGCAGATTTACTGAAAAAAATAACGATATCCATAACGAAAACTCAAAAAGACTTGAAATAAAAAAACTAATAGAAAGCTTAGAAGATAAAAGCAAGTTTGTTCCTTATAATATATTTAGGTCAACGGAGAACGTTAACTTAGACATGATGAGATGCTATAAAACGGGTGGTAAAAGACATGACTTTTTAGATACGTATGATAACGAAAGGAAAGATAAGTGATGTATAAGATAATAGTTTTTTTACTCTCATTAATATGTTTATTTGGAATTATTTACATGAATAGATTAAAGAAAAATTATGAAAACTCTTCTAGTAGGGAAGATATCATTAAGTATTTTAAAGATAAGAATGCAATAAGCGTAGAGACTGGGATAAAAACAAAGGACTTGCCAAAGGAGATTGCTAAAAATCCTGATTTATTAATGATGGTTAAAGATGGAACTTTAAAGTATGAGAAGTTTAAATATTTCTTAAACCAAGATAAATAATTAATTAAAAGGAGTTTTACATGAAAAATTATAAGGTATCAGCGATATGTTCTTTAGTTGCAGCAATATGTTTTATGCTATCTTACTTTATAGGTAAAGAACTAATAAAACTTGTTTTAGCTTGTGTTTGGTTTTGTTTAGCAATTGCATATTTTATTAAATTAAGAAATAATAAAAACTAGTCTTACTTATATTGATAAAACTACTTGTTTGTGATATTATGAATACATATGAGGAAAACTCATAAAATAAAAGAGGAACACTTAATATTCGCGTGCCTAAGTGTTGCCATAAATAGGTTTCACCTAACTAATGCTAGTTAGGTGATTTTTTCTTTTACATTAAAACTACGAATAGTAATAATATAAGAAGGAAAATAATGA
>CAJTXC010000013.1 GCA_910580135.1 uncultured Bacilli bacterium
TGGTTATACTGGTGGTTTAAGACAAAGAACTGCTAAAGAAATGCGTGAAAATTATCCAGTAGAAATGGTTGAAAGAGCAGTAAAAGGAATGCTTCCAAAAGGAAGATTAGGACGTCAAATGTATAAGAAATTATTCGTATACGAAGGTCCTGAACATAAACAACAAGCTCAAAAACCAGAACAAGTGGAAATTTAAGGAGGATATGTAAATGGCAAAGACATTCATTGGTACAGGTCGTCGTAAAAGCTCTGTTGCTAGAGTTAGAATGACTTCAGGAAAAGGTAAAATTACTATCAATGGTAGAGATGTAAACGAATACCTTCCTTTTAAAACTTTAGTTATGGATTTAACACAACCATTAGAAGCAACAAAAACAGCTGATAAGTTTGATATTGATGTAATAGTTAATGGTGGTGGTTTCTCTGGTCAAACTGGAGCTATCCGTTTAGGTATCACAAGAGCTTTATTAGAATATGATAAAAACACTGATCCTACTTCAGAAGCTTCATTCAGAAAGATATTAAAACAAGCTGGATTTGTAACTCGTGACGCAAGAGTTAAAGAACGTAAGAAATATGGTCTTAAGAAAGCACGTCGTGCTCCACAATTTAGTAAACGTTAATATTACAATTTCAATGTTTCGAAAGTCCGATATTTTCGGACTTTTTTGTATAAAATTTTAAAAAATATCATATATAGATGTAGACTACAAGTAAGATATAATTCTGTTTTGAAATTTATTCATACTAATGTAAGTGATATGAGAACTGAGTTTATTGATTCTGCTCAAAGGGACTTTATTGGATATTATTGTTTTTATAGAAGCGGTGTTTTGAGTTCAATAACTATCAATGAATTTTTACACTATATTCATAGTTATATTATTAATAATGAAATCGTTTTTATTAAATATTATATTCCTAAAAATAATAAAGAAATGATTAATGAATTAAAAGTAATCAATGTGAATAAAGTTGAATTTGCAATTGGTAATTTTCAAATAATAAGAGAAAATTTTGCTAAAGATTTATGTTATTTAATGAATGGAATTCCAACTGACTTTGATATAATTGACTTTACTTTTAATTTGTAGAATTATAATTTATAAATTAATTTATTTTGACATATTTTCTACAACGATTTGTTTTATTATTTTATTAATCGCTTATAAAGAATATATTTTAATATTATTTAATAAACATTTTATAAATTTATGTTATAATTTAAGATAGGTGATGCTAGGTGAAAACAAAAGAGTTTAAAACCTTAGATGAGCAAATTGAAATATTAAAAAACCGTGGGTTGGTTATTAATGATGTTGATAAAGCTGAAAGCTTACTTTTAAGAGAAAATTATTTCTTTATTAACGGTTATAGACATATATTTTTGAAGAGCCGAAAAGAAAATAATTTTATTAGTGGTACAACATTTGAAGAACTATATGCTGTTTTTCAATTTGATAGAAGCTTTAGAAACATATTGTTCAAGAATTTGCTTATTGTAGAAAACAATTTGAAATCAATAATATCTTATAAATTATCAAAGAAGTATGGTATCAGGGAAAAAGATTATTTGAAACCATCAAACTTTTCTCAAGATGTTAAGAAAGTAAGACAAGTTAATGATGTTTTAAATAAGGTTAAAAGACAGATTAAATTAAATGGTAGACAACATAGTGCAACTCTTCACTATTTAAGTAATTATGGTTATGTACCTTTATGGATATTAGTAAAATTATTATCTTTTGGAATGATTAATGAATTATATTCCATACTAAAACCAGAAGATAAATTATCCATTGCAGAGTACTATAATTTAGATGTTGAAACGCTTGGTACTTATATATCATTACTTTCAAATTATAGGAATTTATGTGCTCATGAAGATATTGTTTATGATCATAGAACCCAAAAAGAGATACCGGATACTAAATATCATTTAGAACTTAGCATTCCAACTATGAATGATGAATATATATATGGTAAAAATGATATTTTTTCAATAGTAATAATGTTAAAATACATGCTTACAGAAAGTGATTTTACTGATTTTATTAATGAAGTTAGCTATGAGCTTAGTTTGCTTGATGGAAGAGTAGACATTATTCCACAAGCTAAGATTCTAGATATAATGGGATTTCCAGAAAACTGGGAAGAAATTTCTAAACTTAAATAGGAAGTGATTATTTTGAAAGACAAAATAGAATTTATAGAAGCTGAAAACCTTAATAAAAATAGAGATAATAAATTTAATAATGGTCTTAAATTTGCATTAATTATACTTATTACGTTTTGTTTAGGAGTAGGATTAATGTATGTTTATAGTATTAATAATCCTAAAGTTATTACTAAAAATAGGGTTACTTCTAATACTAAAGTAACAGAAGAAGCAATGGAAGATGCAATTGATAAAGTATTTGATGCTGTTTTATGTATTGAAGTTATGAGTGATGATGGTTCAATAATAAGTAGTGGAACTGGATTTGTTTATGCTAAAGATGATAAATATGGTTATGTATTAACAAATGCTCATGTTGTATCTGGTGCAAAAAACGTTCAAGGTGTATTATCTAATAATAATACTGCAGAATTAACTATATTAGGTAGTGATACTTATACAGATTTAGCAGTACTAAGAATGGACGTTAAAAACGTATTACAAGTAGCGAGTATAGGAACTAGTCAAAATACTAAAGTAGGTAATACTGTATTTACCGTAGGTTCTCCAATGGGATCTTCTTATGCTGGTACGGTAACAAAAGGAATATTATCTGGTAAAGATAGACTTATTGAAACAAGTTCATCTAGTACAAGTGCTTTAACTGGAGAATCTTATATTGTAAAAGTACTTCAAACTGATGCTGCAATAAGTCCTGGTAATAGTGGTGGACCACTTGTTAATTTAGCAGGTGACGTTATTGGTATTAATTCATTAAAATTAGTTGATGAACAAGTAGAAGGAATGGGGTTTGCAATTCCTATTGAAGATGCGATGAATTATGTTGATGTACTAGAACAAGGTAAGACAATAGAAAGACCTATAGTAGGTGTTCAAATACTTGATTTAACTAATAAATATGCTTTATATAGATATGGTATTAACGTTGATTCATCTATTAAAGCTGGTGTTATATTAGTAAAAGTAAATAGTGGATATCCAGCGAGTGATGGTGGATTAAAAGATGGCGATATCATAACAAAAATAGATGGCAATGATATTAAAACTGTATCAGAGTTTAAGTATGAACTTTATAAACACAATATAGGAGATACTATAGAAGTTACTTACTATAGAAATGGTAAGGAAAGTAAGACTAAGTTAAAGCTTGATAAGACTAGTTAGTGTTTAATAAAAAATTATAAAATTATGATTCAATTACGGAAAAGCTTCAAAAATGTGTTATACTATATAAAAATTAAAGAGGTAAAGTTTATGAATGTAATACAGTTAGAAGATAATGAAAAAAAAGAAATTTTATTAAATTTATATGAGGCTTTTGAAGATGGTTATGTTTTTGAAGAATTTTTGAAACCTTTTTTAGAATTGTATGATTTAACAGAGGTAACTGTTACAAAAAGATCTGGAGATGGTGGTATAGATTTATTAGCAATTCGACCAGGTGTATTTAATGATAATAAAGATGATGTTATATATAAAATTCAGGCTAAAAGAAAAAGACCGGATTTAAAAATTGGGCCGCGTATTGTTAGAGAACATTTAGGGATATTAAAAAGTGGTGAAGTAGGGATTATTATCACAACAGGTAAATTTACCAATGGGGCTAAAAAGGTCTCAGAAAGTAAACCTGAGAATCCAATAATATTAATAGATGGAAATATTTTAATAGATTTTTGTATACAAAATGAAATCGGCTTTATTTATAAACCAATTTTTAGTATTAATAAATTAAATGAATTTTATAAAAAAGATAATAATAATATTTCTTGTTTACATACGAAAATTAAAAAGAATAATAATTATATTGAAAAAAATATTACTTCAAATGATATTAGGGCCAGAATATTAGGAATACCTCAAACAATTTTTGAAAAATTACCTGTGGAAAAACAAAGCTTTGATGTTGTTATTAATGATATATTAATAAAAAATTTGAATTTGAACAGACAAAGAAAATATTTTTCAGGAATTACTCGTATATATAAGGATTGTAATTTAATTACAATAGATAACGTTTTTAATCCGTCTATATCTTATTGGAGTATTGAAGATGGTATTATTTATGTTTATATAGAGAATAGATAGGTTTATGCCTATTTTTTCTTGCTTATTAATAAAAAATGATAAATTTTATGGTATAATTATAGATATGGGAGGATAAGTATGAGCGTAGGTTTATTAAAAAACAATAAGACATGTAAGGTTAATTATAAAAATAAGGTAGATGGCTTGTTGTTGTTAAGAAATATAAATGATGAAAAAATAAAAACGGCGTTTTTCGATCCTCAATACAGAGGAGTATTGGATAAGTTAAAATATGGTAATGAAGGCAAAAGTAGGGGAAAAGCAAGACATGATTTAAAGCAAATGGAAGAAAATACAATTATAGAATTTATCAGAGAAATAGATAGGGTTCTTTTGCCGAGTGGACATTTATTTTTATGGGTAGATAAATTTCATTTGTGTACGGGTGTATCTGGTTGGTTTAATGATACGAAATTACAGTTGGTTGATATGATTACGTGGGATAAAGAAAAAATTGGAATGGGATATAGAACTAGAAGAAAGTCTGAATACTTGATAGTATTTCAAAAAGCCCCTGTTAAAGCTAAGGGATATTGGAATGATCATGCGATACCAGATGTATGGAATGAGAAAATAGATAAAACTCATCCTCATTCTAAACCTATAGAATTACAAAAAAGACTTATAGAGGCAACAACAGAAGAAGAAGATTATGTATTGGATCCAGCCTCAGGAGGATATTCAGTATTTGATGCTTGTAAGTTATGTAATAGAAGTTTCATAGGTGGTGATATAGAATATGGCGAAGATTAGAAATTCAAATCCTAAAAATAGTTCGGGAGGATATGAAAGATTACTTGGTAATAAGGAATTAGCAAGTATTTTTACAAAAGCACAATCAACAGTTATTTCTAATGGGACTGAATTGGAAAAAATAATAACTTCAAGATCTAATAATATAGAAGATTTAGATGAATTTATGGAAACGGTAAATGCAGGACAAATGAAAAATGGAGTTTTTCTTTGTACTAAAAAAGTTACTAAAAAGAGTAAATATAAATTAAAAGAGCATGAACCAGATTTTTTGATTTTTTCAATAAGGCCTGAGGGAAAAGTTGCTCATGTTATTGAACTTAAAGATGGTGATACTTTTGATACTAAGAAATCTGCCGGAGAAAAGGAAAGTTTAAAGTCTTTTAAATTACATTTAGGTTCTATGATTGAATTTAGAACAGATTATAAAATATGTGCATTCAATCAGCTGGATAAGGATAAAATAGTATCGGGGTTTAAAAGTCAATTTACTGTAGATGAAGTATGGACTGGGAAAGAGTTTTGCGACGAATTAGGAATTGATTACCAAGAAATAATTAATCAAAGAAGAGATGATACTATAGATAATTATTATTTTATTATCGAAATGTTAGCAGAAATGGAAGATATAAAAAAGAAAGTTTTTGAAAATGCTAACCTAGTTGTAGATGAAAAAGGTATTCATTTTATTGATAATAAATAAATATTTATGTATATTTAGGACTGTTTTTTAAACTTGTTATTACATTTAGAGATAATTTTAATAAAAGTAGGTATCGCTTGAAAGAGTAGATACTTTTTTTATCACTCAATCTAGGTATTAATCATACAATACCATGAAGGAAGTGATAATATGGTTATAGTAGATGCTGGACATGGTGGATCAGATCCTGGGGCATCAAGCGGGGATATAATAGAAAAAGAATATACTCTTAAGATGGCTAACTATATGTATAACAGATTTAAAGATTTAGGAATACCTACTGTTATTACAAGAACTGGAGATACTACTCTTAATCCAACAGACCGTATAAATACGATTAGACCAAATATAACTAGTAGTGATGATATAGTTATATCCAACCATTTAAATGCTGGTGGTGGAGATGGTGCTGAAGTAGTATATGCTTTAAGAAATAATGATACATTATCTAAAATGATACTTGGAAATATTGAAGATACAGGTCAAAATGTAAGAAAATGGTATCAAAGAAGATTACCATCAAATCAAAATCAAGATTATTATTATATAATTAGAAATACATCTCCTGCTGAATCAGTACTTGTTGAATATGCGTTTTTAGATTCTACGAAAGATGATAGAAATCAAATTAGAAATGATTGGGAAAAGTGGGCTGAAGCAGTTGTTAAAGCAGTAGCTGACTATAAAGGTTATAATTATGTAGCACCAGGTGGTAACACGGTAAATGATACATATACCGTTCAAAGAGGAGATAGCCTATGGTCTATCGCTAAAAGATTTAACGTTGGTGTAAATGAAATAAAACGTGCGAATAACTTAACTTCTAACTTAATTAGTGTAGGACAAAAGTTAGTTATTCCAGGTGTTGCACCATCTGATCAAACAAATGTAACTTACGTAGTTCAAAAAGGTGATAGTTTATGGTCGATTGCAAACGCTAATAACACTACGGTAGATGAACTTGCTAACCTAAATGACTTAGGTACTAATACTATTTATGTTGGTCAAGAATTAAAGATACCAAACACCGGGAATAGTGGTGTAACAACGCCAAATGCTGATACAGTTTATATAGTACAAAAAGGTGATACGTTATATTCAATTGCGCTTAAATACAATACAACACCTAAGGCTATTATGAATAAAAATAATTTAACAAGTAACACCTTAAGCGTCGGACAAACGCTTACGATACCAGCGGACGTTGAAAGTACTGGTCAAGATAATGACGTTGTTGATACTAACACGTACGTAGTGCAAAGAGGAGATAGCCTATATTCTATATCAAGAGCGTATGGAGTATCCATGGATGATATAAGACGTACAAATAACTTAACCAGTGATATTTTAACCATTGGTCAAGTATTAACCATACCAAGTAATAGTACTGGAGCGCCATCTATTGGTCCATCAAATTTATACGTAGTACAAAGAGGAGACAGTTTATGGTCAATTGCTAACCGTTTTGGTGTTAGTATAAACTCTATTAGAATGATGAACAATTTAAAATCTGATGTACTAAATATTGGTCAAACTTTAATTATTCCATAAAAAAAGCTTATCTAAACGATAAGTTTTTTTAATGTAATTCTTTACATACTCCTTGAGCAGGTTCATAAAAACAATGATTTTTATACTTTCCTGCGTTAGCTTGATTAAACCAAGTTGCCCTGCATGTATTACCAGATCCTGGAGAGTAAAACCAAAGGGCGTTAGTTGCTGGATGAAAGTATTCTCCTTTTATTATCCTTTTAGCTAGATTTTTTTCAGCGGTTGTAGAAGAACTTTGAAAAAGTGCACTATTAGTACCAGAAAAACCACCTGGAGATTGATAAACCATGTCATAAATTGATCTTACGTTCTTAAAGTCTAAACAATTGGCTATAACTCTATTTACTCCAACGTTTCCAACCATAAGCATACCAAGGTTACCCTCTCCTAATGCTTCTGCTCTCATTAATCTTGCGAGCAAATCCAGCTCTTTTTCAGTATATTTAACTATCAATATAATCACCTAGTTAATTATATGCAAAAAAAGAAACCTATATTAGGCTTCTTTAGCTCTTTTAGTTGTTGTTATAGTTGTTTTATTTTCCTTATTATCTTTGTTATTATTTTGTTTACTATCATTGTAAGATATAAATACTGATATTACTAAGAAAGTAATTCCAAGTACGATAAACGCAATATCTCTTGTTATTCTATATTTTAGTTTTTCTTCTTTAGCTTTTTCTACTTGTTTATCAAAAGTCATATTATCACCTCGTTACTTATATCATAACATAAATATGACTTATTAATTATTAAAAATTATATAGGAAGTAATAACTTTTGACCAATAGATAAATTATTTGAGGATAAACTATTAAGTTTTTTTATGTTATCCACAGTAGTATTATATTTATTGGCAATTAACCACAAACTATCACCTTTTTGCACCGTATAAGTTGAAAAACTAGAAGTACTCGGAATTATTAGTATTTGACCAATGGATAAATTATTAGAAGTTAAATTATTAGTACTTTTTATTTTCTCAACGGTAGTATCATATTTGTTAGCGATAAGCCATAAGCTATCGCCTTTTTTTACTACGTAAGTAATTTCTGTTTGGCTTGGAATGCTAGTACTAGGAATTATAAGACTTTGCCCAATAGATAAATTATCAGCCGATAAGTTATTAGCTTTCTTTATGTTATCCACAGTAGTACCATATTTATTAGCAATAGCCCACAGACTATCACCCTTTTGCACAGTATAAATATTTTGGTTTGGTGTAGTAGGGGTAGGATTCGTATTATTAGAAGTAGGTAACTTTAATAGTTGCCCAACTTGAAGTGTATCTGAAGATAAATTATTAAGTGTTTTTATCTCGTTAACAGTTGTTCCAGTTTTACTTGCAATCGACCATAAACTATCTCCTTTTTGAACTACATAATAACCTTCCATGTTAGAAGGTGTGTAAGTAACTCCTGCAAAGTCTGCGATAGATTTTACAACCGCTTCTCCAAGTGCTTCATAATTATTTTTTAAAAAGTTTGCATCACTAGTATTTCCTACGTAACCATAATCTATCACAATAGTTTGATTATTAGCGGTATTTCTTATTAAATAATCATCATCTAAAGCAGTGTTATCGCTATTTCTTAGTTGGTAATATTTTAAAACTGGTTGACCAGCAGCCTCTAAGTTTTCTGCAATACTAGAAGCTAATCTGCTATTATTTCTAAGCGGATACATTATTTCTGCTCCATTACTATTTCCGCTATTTAACCTGTTTGAAATTACTATTACATTATTTCCTGTTCCATATTTATTTTTTATAATGTTAACCCTTTGGGCATCACTTAAAGTTTCATCACCAGCTCTAACTAAAAAGTTTTCTATTCCAAGGCTACCCAATCTATCATTTATATATTTAGAAATTAAAAGAGTATAATCTTTTTCTACTAAACCATTACCAGTTGCACCATTATTTGTTCCACCTGCAGCAGCATCAATTGCAACTTTATAAGCCATAAAATCATCCTTTCTATGATAATTTTATGTAAATAAAAACAAATTAAAACAAATATATATTTATTAGGGAGGTGCTAAATATGTTAGCAATTGTTACATCTGATAAATGTTACGTAAGTGATTTGTTAGAGAAATTAAATTATTCAAAAGAAACTAGCCCAAATAAAAGTGAGGTTTATAAATGTAAGTATAAAGATCATGAATTTGTAATTTTAGTTAGTGGTTATGGAAAAGTAAATATAGGAAGTAGTCTTAGATATATTTGTGATAAGTATAAAATAAGAGCGATAGTAAGCGTAGGAACATGTGGTAGTATAACTGATACAAACGATATTTTTTCTGCCATAATACCTAGATCTAGCTTACAATTTGACGTTGATTTTATGCCTAATGGTTATGGAGCGGGACAAATACCTAAACTGGATAAGTTAATATATAAGACAGATGATGATTTAGTAGAGTGTTTAGAGCGATCTTCTAGTATGAGCGGAGTAAGTTACTCTAACGATTTGATCGCTTCTTCTGATATGTTTGTTACTAATTATAATTTATCAAATAGTATAAGAAGAGAATATAGTGCTGGAGCAGTTGACTGTGAAAGTGGATGTATTGGTGAATTTTCTTATATAAATGATATTTCATATGCGTGTGTTAAAGTAGTTTCTAATTTTGCTAATAATAATGGTATAAAACAATATAACTTATATGATGAGGAATCTTCAAGATCCTGTCAAAGAATAGTTTATAAATTTTTAAAAGAATTTTACGAGGCATAAATTATTTGAAAGCAGCTAAACTAATATTGGTGATAATATGAAAATAAACTTTAAAAGATTAATGATAATAACAATAATAACTTTTGTAGTAGGTAGTTTCTTTAGCTTTTTTTCCATGAATAATATGGATACTTTTAGAGAACTTGAAAAACCTATTAATGTACCAGGAATACTATTTCCTATTGTATGGAGCACACTTTATCTACTTATGAGTGTTTCTTGTTATATCATAACAAAATCTAATGATAAGAATAAGGAAAAAGCTATTATATGGTACGGGATTCAATTAGTGGCTAACTCACTATGGAGTTTAATATTCTTTGGCTTCGGAGCATACTTATTTGCTTTTATATGGATTATTTTACTTTTAATATTGGTAGTTATTATGGTTGCAAAGTTTTATAATATAGATAAAAGAGCAGCATACTTAAATATCCCTTATATATTATGGGTTATATTTGCAGGATACCTAAACTTTGGTATATACCTTTTAAACGGATAGATTAAGTTCTATCTTTTTTTATTAAGATTTATTAAAAAATGTCAAAAAATGTATTTTTTGTTGTATAATATATCACTAAAGAGGGTGGTTATATTGGCATATATAGAATTTAAAAATGTTAATAAAATATATAACATGGGAGAAGTTGAAATAAAAGCTTTGAACAAAACTTCATTTGAAATAGAAAAAGGAGAACTTGTTGTAATACTAGGACCATCAGGTGCGGGGAAAACAACTTGCCTTAATATATTAGGTGGAATGGATTCTGCTACTAATGGTAAGGTTATGGTAGATGATAAAGACATAACTGATTATAGTAGTAAAGATTTAATAATGTATCGTAGAAATGATATTGGTTTTGTATTCCAATTTTATAACCTAGTACAAAATTTAACAGCCTTAGAAAATGTTGAACTTGCTGTTCAATTGTGTAAGGATCACTTAAATCCTAAAACTATTTTAAATAAAGTTGGATTATCAAAAAGAATGAATAACTTTCCTTCACAATTATCAGGCGGAGAACAACAACGTGTTGCAATAGCACGTGCGATTGCTAAAAATCCAAAACTTCTTTTATGTGATGAACCAACTGGTGCGTTAGATTATAAAACTGGTAAACAAATATTAAAACTTTTAGAAGAAACAGCTAGAAAAGAAAACATGACGGTTATAATAATTACCCATAATGCAGCAATAGCACCAATGGCTGATAAGGTAATAAGATTTAAAAATGGTAGTGTAGAAGATGTAACAATAAATAAAAAACCAAAAAGTATAGATGAAATTGAGTGGTAAAATGAAAAAAGATAGAATTAACACTACCAGCATAAGAGAAATAAAACACTCATTTAAAAGATTTTTATCTCTTTTAGTTATGAGTATGTTAGGTGTAGGTGTTTTTGTTGGAATAAAAATGGCTGCACCAGACATGATGAAATCATTAGATAGCTATTATGATAATCAAGAAGTATATGATATAAAAGTATTATCTACCCTTGGTCTTACAAATGATGATATTAGAAAAATAGAAAACATAAAAGGTATAAAAGCTGTCTATGGTTCTTATTCAAAAGACGTAATAGCAAAGACAAATAAGGAAGAACCAGTAATAAAAGTTATTGGGATAAATAATGATGTTAATAAATTGGAAATTAAAGAAGGTAGATTTCCAAAATCTAATAATGAAATCATAGTTGAAGAGGCTATGTTAGAATATGAAGATTTAAAAATTGGTGATAAATTAACTTTAAAAGATGATGAAACCTTTAACAATACTAATTTAACTATTGTAGGGACGGTTAAAAGTCCGCTTTATATAACTAGTTCTACGGGTAGAACAGGTCGTGGTAATACTAATTTAGGTACTGGTAAGATAGATTATTATACTTATGTTAATAATGATAATTTTAGCTTAGATTATTATACTGAAATTTATGTTACCGTAGATAATGCAAAAGAAGAACTTACTGACTCAAAAGAATATAACGAATTAGTAGATAGTGCTTTAACTAAAATAGATAAAATAAAAAAAGAAAGAGAAACCACTAGATACGAAGAAATTTATAATAAAGCAAGTGAAGAAATAACTAAAATCGAAGAAGAAGGTAAGCTGCAGTTAACTAATGCTAAAAACACTTTAAATGCTTCTAAGACAAAGTTAAATAGTGGTAAACAAGAACTTGATTCTACTAAATCTAAACTTGATAATGCTAAAGTAGAATTACATAATACTAATATAAAGTTAGATGAAGCTAAAAAAGAATTAGAGGAAAATAAAACAAAGTTAGAAAATGGAAAAAAAGAAATTGAATATGCTAAAGAGAAAATTAATAGAGAACTAAAAGCTTATGGTTTAACCATAGAGGATATATTAGATTTTAATAATAATATAAATGCTGAAGATATTCCAGAAGATGCTCCTTATCATGATGAAATTGTTGATATTATAAATAATGGTTTAAATTTTAATATGGATGACGCGTTAAAAGATTATATTACTAATCCTGATAACATAGATAACTTAATATCATCAATACCACCTGATACTCCAAATTATGAACAAATAATTAAGGTGCTTGAACTTTATAAACAAGACCCAGAAAAATATATTAAGTTAGTAGAAGCAGTAAATGAAATTTATAAAGCAGAAAAAGAATATAATAAAGGTCTTATGCTTTATAATAAAGCTGAGAAAGAATATAGTGATGGATATAAAACTTATATTAATTACTATAATGAATATCAAAATGGATTAAGTTTATATAATAATGGTTTAAGAAGCTATAATAGTAACTTAAGTTTATATAATTCTAAAATAGCAGAATATTACGAAAGTAAAAAAATGTTTGATTTGAAAATATCTGATGCTAAAGAAGAGTTAGAAAAAATTCCAGAATGTACTTGGTATACATATTCAAGAATAGATGATAGTGGTTATTCTAGCTTTATAGATGATGGTAATAGTGTTTCTAACTTAGCTAAAGTTTTTCCTACCATATTCTTCGTTGTTGCAATATTAATAAGTTTAATATCAATGTCTAGAATGGTAGAAGACGATAGAGGATTAATTGGAACGTTTAAATCACTTGGTTTTAGTAATAGCCACATAAGAAAAAAATACTTATTATACTCTGGAATAGCAACTTTATCTGGGGGATTAATTGGTTCATTATTAGGCTTTTTCTTGCTTCCTAAATTCATTTGGAACATATATAAAATATTATTTGATGTACCTGTATTTAAATATGATTTTAATCCTACTAACGTTATAATCGGAATAGCAATTGCAATTATATGTATTTGTGGTACAACACTTCTTACTATTAGGAAAGTAGTTAAAGAAAAACCATCTGACCTTATGAGGCCTAAAGCTCCTGCCAACGGAAAAAGAGTTATATTAGAGAGAATACCTTTCATTTGGAAACGTATTAACTTTTCAAACAAAGTAACAGTAAGAAACTTATTTAGGTATAAAAAAAGAGTTATTATGACCGTTGTTGGTATTTTAGGATGTACTTCTTTAATGCTTGCAGGTTTTGGTATAAGAGACTCTATTGTTGTAATACCAGATAAACAATATAAAGATATCTTTACTTTTGATGAAATGGTATATGTAACAAGTAGTACTGATGAGCAAATAGATAAAACATTTAATAATAAGCATATTACTAATAAAGTTTATACTAATATGAGCACTAACATGATGGTAGAAAGCTATAACATTAATATGTTTGTTCCTTTAAATAATGCTGATTTATATAGTGTTATGAAACTAAGAGATGTGAAAACTAAAGAGACCTTAAAACTAGAAGATAATAAAGTTATAATTTCAGATAAATTATCAAGACTTACTAATAAAAAAGTAGGAGATAAAATAACTCTTAAAGAATCTAGTGGTGAGGGACATAAGTTTATTATTTCTGGTATATGTGAAAATTATGTTGGCCATTATGTATTTATGAGTAAAAAGACTTATGAATCAAATATTGGTAACTATGAAACTAATATTGTATATTTAAATATTGATAACTTAAAAAATGAAGAAACTTTAAGTACGTCTCTATTAAAAAATAGTAACATTATGAGCGTAATGTCTGTTAATTCAACCATAAGTAATGTTAATGATATGTTAAAATCATTAAATAGTGTTGTTGCAATATTAATTGTTTTATCTGGTGCTTTATCATTTGTTATTTTATATAATTTATCTTATATAAATATTAGTGAAAGAAAAAGAGAAATAGCAACCCTTAAAGTCCTTGGATTTACTGATAAAGAAGTTGATAAGTACATAACTAAAGAAACCATAATATTAACATTAATGGGTATTATTATAGGACTTATCTTTGGTACTTTATTAACTAGTGTAATACTAAGTACAGTTGAAATAGAAATGGTTAGGTTTATTAGAGATATTAAAGTGGTAAGCTATGGTATAACTGCATTAATAGTTATCTTATTTACCTTAATTGTTAACAGAATAATACACTATACATTAAAGAAAATAGACATGATAGAATCATTAAAAAGTGTTGAGTAAAAGAATGTTAAGAACTTAACATTCTTTTTGTTTTTACTAAAAGTATATAAAACAACTCTTTAAAATCAAATCAAAAGAACCACTTTCCTCACAACCTTTTGATTTATAAAGAAATAAATTCAAAAGTGTTATAAAAGATATTTTTCAGTGGTTTGTTCACCATTTATGAAAGGTGTAATTTCAACATCATCTCTAGTAGCACCAAAGATTATAAATAATCCTAGTTTATAATTAAATTCCGATTCGCTATCAGTTAATGCTATTAATTTGAAATAGTCATTTCTCTTACTTTTTTTGTTGTAATTAGTATATTTTTTAAATTCAATTGCTAATATATTTTGAGTATTAGTTCCTCGCTTATGAAGTATTAAATCAGGATAGATAATATGTTTTTTATTATCATAATTATATTTAATTTCTTTATATCCACGCTCATCACATTTATTTCTATTGTACTCGCAGTCTAAATCATATATTTCAAATTTACTACCTGCTAATTGAAGAAAAAAGTATTTTGCAAAATGAAATACTATATTTCTCTCCGATGAATTATTTTCAAATAAATAATTTTCATTTACATACAATACATCTAAAGTTTTGTTGACATACTTCAGAAGGTAGTAAATAATATCGCTGTTATTATTTACTTTAATATATTTTTTTATTTCTTCTTGTAGCATAAAACACCTCATCTAATTTAATTATATTATAGTTTAAGGAAT
Source organism: uncultured Bacilli bacterium (assembly GCA_910580135.1). Taxonomy (GTDB): domain Bacteria; phylum Bacillota_I; class Bacilli_A; order RF39; family UBA660; genus Aphodocola. The sequence goes on from CAJTXC010000013.1 coordinate 15,276, forward strand.
TATATCTTACTTGATTTACAGTTAAAAGTTTTAATAACGTATATTAAATAATCATATCAAGTAAATCTATTGTAATTTGATCTATATTTTTATTTGATTTTATCTTATCTTTGTTATCTTTTAGAAAATTATAAATTTTACCGGTGGATATACATTCTTCTCCAGTTTTACTTTTTATAATTTTATTTATAACATTAGCATCTGAATAAGGTATGCCTATATCTATTAATATTCTTAATATTTTATTATTATCACTATTGAATATTTCAAATCTTGCTAATATTTCTGATTTTAAGAGATTGATTAATTTAATGTTTTTACTATCAAGCGTTTTTGTGTATTTTTCATCAAAAATAAAGTTACAATACTTAACTATTCTTGAAAGATCATACTTAATATAAGTGAATGAAAGATAAAACAAAAAATCTATAAAAATATTTATTTTTTCATTTCCTATTCTTTTGTATGTTAAATTAATAAGCTTATTTATTTTTGTATAAATATTAGTAATATTTTTTGCTAATAAACTATTTATACAAAAACTTGAACTGATTTTATTTGAATTATCTAATCCGTTATTAATAGTGCTAACGTAGTAAGTTTTGCATGGTATAATTTTAATAAATAATTTTATTATTTCATTTCTATCATTTGTGGTTTTACGTTTTAGTTTTGTATCTTCAGAGATTTTATCATTTAATAATGTTAAAAGAAGTTTTAATAACTCTGGTATATTATCTAAAAACTCTATTAATTCTTTTATAACAAATCCATCTGTATTTTTTAAATCCGAAATATTTTTACCATAATTTGATAATTTATCGGATAATATTTCTAATGTCTTTTTTTGGTCTTTAGATAATTTGATATTTTCTTTTTCTAAATATAAAAGTTCTTCAATGTATTGTATTTCGTTATCTTCAGCCACTATCTCTATTGTTTCATACTTTCCTTCACCTAATATATATTCTTCAATCTCTTTATCAAAATAATAAATTTTTCCCTCTTTAAATGTATCTAGTCTACCTACACGCCCAATTAAATTATTAACTTCAAATGCACTTAATTTATCGGAATCATATATTATTAATTCATTTGTCGGAGTATTTATTCCTTCAAGCAGAGTTGATGTACATAACATATTTTTTATTATTTTACTATTATATAAAAATTCAATATATTGTCTCATAAAAGATGGAATACTTCCGTAATGAACTCCAATCCCCTTTTTTAACATTATAGAGGGAATCCATTTATCCGAAATATATTTATCACACCATTTTGTTAAACTATTGGTTATAGAATTAGAGGTTATTATAGTATTTGCATTGCAAAAATCAAAAATTGAATTGGGAGTTTTAAAATATACTAATTTACAATTATTATTTTTTAATTCTTTTAAAACAAACTTATTTTTATTAGACGTTTTATAGGTAGTTTTTATATAAACTGGGGCAAAATCCGAAAAATATTTTGTTATATTGGTAGTAAGACATGTTCGGTTGAAAATTAAATCTTTTATAAATGGTCCTAATAATAAAACTTGTTTAGCTCTATTTACCATATCAAAATAGCTTTTGTTTAAAGCAATAATTCTTTTATCTAAACTAAGTTTTTCTTTTCTTTTTAGTTTATATATTTCGTCAAATACTAGTAAGTCAATACTTATAGATTTAATTTTATCTAATAATTCATTATTAATTCTTTCTGGAACTATTATAAAAATATTTTTAGATTCTAAAATTTCGAAAGAGTTAGAAATTACATTATATTTATTAGAAAACTTTTCTTGAATTTTTTTTGATAACTCATTCATCAAAGCTAATGTAGGTACAACAAAAATGACATTATTAAAGTCCTTTCTGGTAATAAATTCTAATGCTATAAATGTTTTGCCAAAGCTAGTAGGAGCACTTAATAGGACATTATCTCCATTTAATAATAAATTTAAAACTTCTAATTGCTGTGGATGTAGTACTTTGTTTCTATCGAATTTTGATTCGTTAAAAATATTGTACAATTCATTTTTAAAATTTAAATTTGATTTAATATACATATTTAGTCCTAGGTTCATTAAGTTTTGAGAATCTAGATTTTTTCTTTCATAAAAAGCTTGCAAGTTTAGTTTTCTTAAATTTTCAATATTTTTTTCTCTTTTATCTATTATTTTCATAATCAATTTTTACTTGTTTTGCTATTCGTTTTTTTAATTTTTCTTTATTAATTATTGGAAAAATTAAAATTTCAAAACTAATTCCTTTCCCTAAAATACTTGAAAATTTTGTTTCATATTTTTCTACAATTTCTTTTATTTGTTTTTCATCATATTCTGTTCCATTTAATGCAAAAATGATAATACATTTTTTTAGATTTTCTATCTCCTCATTATCAAATGTTTTTAAAGAAAAATTATTTTTCATATCAGACTCATGGCAATAAATTATATCATTGTCTATTTTAATCCTTTCTTTTACATTTTTTAAGCTTGATAAAGCTTGCTCAAAAGAGGATTTTAAATCTAAGGTGAACTTTGCTTCTCCGTAGTATAGAACTTTATTCTTCATATCTATAAATATTCCATCACTTCCATGTGGATAAGTTCCAGGAGCAGTTATAAAAGATAGTTTAGATATTAAAATATCTTTATTTACTAATAAATTATGTACTACACTATAAAGCATTAATTCTCCAAATAATCCATATGAAGATTCTTTTTTTATTTTTTTTGTAATATTTGTTTTATCTTTATCAATATTTTCTTTTCTTAATTTATAATTTATTCCATACTTTTTTAAAAAAATACTTAAATTTTCATAATCATTAATAGTTTTTAACTCTTCTACAAGGATTATGCCTTTATTATATTCTTTATAAAAGGATTCTGGCTTTTTAATTAATAATTGAAATATATTTTTAATTCGATTTCTTTGATTTTTAGATAAGCTAGAATATAGAATTTTTGAGTCATTGTTTGATGTACAATAAAAGTACAATGATTCCTCATTTAATAATATATTTACAATCTCATCATAAAAACTTTCTTCATTAGATATAATATCATCCCACAAGACATTTTTTTTCCGAATTAAATAATCATTATTTATTAGCTTATTTATAGAAAAATTAATAATACTATTCATATTTATTCCCCCCCAAAAAAATAAAAACTAGCATAAACTATTTAAAGTCTATACTAGCCCTTTAACTAATCGTATTATACCAAATTCGACAAAATAATAAAAGCCCATCTAGGAATTACAATTATATTGTAATTATAAAAAAATAAATGTTTTACTGTAAAGTTTAGTCTTAAGGAATCGTTTTATAGAAATAATAATTGCTATTTATGGTAAGATTATGTTAGAAGAGGGTGTTTTTATGGTGGCCAATAGTAGTAATATTTATGAAAAAGTTAGTATTCCTTTAACAAAAGATTATGTAGCAAAAGTCGTAAATAGTTTTGTTGATATGTCTAAAAATTGTGAAAAATACACTAGAAGTCTCCCAAAAGAATTATATAAAGTTTTTTATTTTTTTTTGAAGGATGAAAAAAATAAAGGAAAAAGTGTAGATGATATCATGATAGATTTAGATGATAGTATAGTTAAATCTTCTATTTCGAATAACAAATATACTCCTTTTATTAACGAAGAAGGTAATAAAGCGAGAAATCCTATACCAGCAATTCAATTTGGATGGCGTACTTATCAGTCTTGGTATTTATCAAATCATAAAAAATATAAACCTGGGAAGGATATTAGTCATAGATTTTATATAAGTGTAGAACCATCTACAATACCAGATTTAATAATATTATTAAAAGAAAAATTTGAAAAACTAGATATAACATATTACTTTAAAGTAAATATTTTATCAACTGTAGGTAATACCCAAAAAGATGGTTTAGTTATTTATTCGTCAACAGAAGATATGGATTATGTATTATCAATACTTAAAGAAATAGAAATTGAACGCCCTGATATTATAAAAAAATGCAATGAACCTCATCTTTTCTGTGGTAATATAAATGGATGGATAGGCTATGCGAACGAAATAAAAAAAGAAAAAAATAGTTATACAAATTTAATGTCAAAGATTATGTATGATTCAATTGAAACTAGTGTATTAAATTGGATAGGAGCACATCCTACGTTTACTATAAATGAAAATGGTAAAAATGTTTATTTGAGTGAATATTTTAATCTACAAGTTAAATCAGGTGAGACTGAAAGCGAATTGATTAATGGTTTAAATGAATACATAAGAAAATTGGGACATTTGGTTGTAGCTA
>CAJTXC010000014.1 GCA_910580135.1 uncultured Bacilli bacterium
ATGGTCATAAACTTATCATCAATTTCTTTTATCGATACTTCTTTTTTTTCTTTATTTTCTTCCTTAGTAACTGGTTTAGATATTTCTTTTGTTTTTTCGATATCATCCTTTGTTAAGCTAGCAATATCAGATACTAAATCTAATTTTGATTTAGAAATAGCACTTCCAGTAGAATATCTATCCATAATAGGAATTTCAGTTAATTTAAGGTCTTTATCTTTACCATTTGATTTTAGAAGTATATTACGCTTTGCATCCCCTACAAATACTTTTAAGATTTCCTGTGGATTACTTTTTACTTCACGAAGTAAAAGTAGTCCTCTTTTTGCACGGGATGTTTTCTCAAATTCAGAAAGCTTAATACGTTTTGCAAGTCCCTTAAGTGTTATAACAGTTACATATTCTCCTGAACCATCAAATACGCAGCCACTTACTACTTCATCATCTTTTAGGTTAATTGCTTTAACACCAGCAGTTCTAAGTCCTATAGTTGGTATTTCTGATCTATCATACCAAAGCCCATAACCTTTTTTAGTTGCGATAAACACTTCGTTATAAGCATCCATAGTAACATCTACTACTTCGTCATTATCTTTTAATTTAATAAACGTAATTGGTTTTGAATAACGTTGTACAACAAAGTCTGAAAGTACTGATTTTTTAGTCATACCATTTTTAGTAAACGTAATTATCTCGCGATTATCAAACTTAGATATTGGGATAGCCTTTATTACTTTTTCGTCTTGCACAATTGGTACTATATTACTTACGTGTTTACCAAGTTCTTTCCATTTAAGTTCTGGTAATTCATGAACCGGTATATATAAGTAATTTCCTTTGTTAGTAAATAAAAGTAATGTATCAAGTGTGTTTTGTTCAAACAATCCAATTACAAAATCATCTTCCTTAACTAATGTTGCTTCTCCATCTGATGCAGAATAAGATTTCTTAGATACACGTTTTACGTAACCCTCACTTGTAACAACAACAATAACATCTTCTTTTGGTATCATTGCAGTCATATCTATCTTAATTTCTGTTATTTCATCTTTAATAACGGTTTTTCTAGGAAGAGCAAATTCTTTTTTAACTTTTCTAAGTTCTTCTTTCATTACTTTTTTAAGTTCGTTTTCGTCAGATAAAATAAGTTCATATTCTTTTATAGCTTCTTCTAAAGATTTCATCTCGTTTTCAACGTCAGTTATATCAGTATTAGTTAAACGATATAATTGTAACATTACGATTGCAGTTGCTTGTCTTTCTGTAAATGAAAATTCCTTTATTAAATTAGCAATTGCATCTGCTTTATTTTTAGATGCTCTAATTACTTTTATTACTTCGTCTAAAATACTAATTGCCTTAAGTAGTCCTTCTAAAATATGATATCTATCTTTAGCGTGTGCTAAATCAAATTTTGTTCTTCTAGTTACCACTTCTTTTTTATGATTAATAAACGCATCTAAAATTCCAAGTACACCTACTTGTCTTGGTCTACGATTAACTATTGCAATCATGTTAAAACTATATGATACTTGCATATCGGTATTTTTAAGTAAGTAATTCGTAATTAATTCTACGTTAGCATCTTTTTTAAGTTCGATTACTATTCTAAGCTCACCACGTGAAGTTTCATCTCTTACTTCTTGGATACCTTCTATTTTCTTATCAATTCTAATGTCGTTCATCTTTTTAACAAGACTTGCTTTATTAACTTCGTAAGGTATTTCGGTAATAATAATCATTTGCTTACCTTTAACTTTTTCTACACTGTACTTAGACTTAACGATTATTTTACCTTTACCAGTTTCGTAAGCATTTTTAATTTCACGAGATCCTTCTATTACACCACCAGTTGGAAAATCTGGACCAGGCATAACTTCCATGATAGAATCAAGCCTGCAATTTGGGGAATCTATTCTCTTAATAGTTGCATCTATTACCTCTCCTAGATTATGTGGTGGAATATTCGTTGCATAACCTGCTGATATACCTGTTGATCCGTTTACTAACAAATTAGGAAATCCTGCCGGCAGTACAACTGGTTCCATTAAGGTATCATCATAGTTAGGTGCCATTTCAACAGTATCTTTATTAATATCATTTAAAAGTACGTTACTAATTTTAGAAAGTCTTGCTTCGGTATAACGCATTGCTGCGGCCCCATCACCATCCATCGAACCATTATTACCATGCATATCAATGTAAGGAGTCATCATTTTCCAGTCCTGACTCATTCTAACTAATGCATCATAAATTGATGAGTCACCATGTGGATGGTAGTTACCCATTATTTCACCAACTGCTTTAGCACTTTTACGATACTTTTTATCATAGGTATTACCTGATTTATACATCGCGTATAAAATTCTTCTTTGAACTGGCTTTAAACCGTCTCTTACGTCAGGAAGTGCACGGTCTAAAATGATGGTTTTAGCATATCTACCAAATCTTTCACCCATTATTTCTTCTAATGAGTACTCTTCTATTCTTTGTAATACATCTTTCATTTTAATGCACCTCCTTACCTACAATTGCATCTAAGTTATCTATTTTTTCATTTAATAATTTCAAGAATTTACCAACGTGATTTCCATCTGCAAATCCGTGATGTACCATTATCATAAGATTGGTATAAACTTTATCATTTTCTTCTATAAACTTGCTCCATATAAATTGTGGAACCGTTATATTTTTATCGAAAGGAACAACTAGTGAAGAAAACTCAAACCATGGTGTACATGAAAACCAAACTTCACCTTCGTCTATGCTATCATATGATATTTTTTCTTTAAAAAACTTATCTTGATTTTGCTCAAACTCATTTATAAATTCTTTATAAGAACTTTTATTATCGCATCCAAAGAACCCTATTTCATCATCGTCTATCATTTGAACAAAATTTGCTCTTAAATCATCATATTTATATATTTTATTATTTTCTAATCTGTATTTAAAGCAATCTAATTCATTTGCTGCAAGCAATATGAAATAACCAATCGTTGCATAATAATTTTTATGTTTTTTACAATAATTTACAATATTAGTTATATCTATTTTAGTGGTTACGAAAAGAAAAGGATTACTTCTTTCATGATACATATCAAAAAGTTCTTTTCTTTTAAAATCTTTTACTTCATTTTTCATAACTTCACCTACTTAAGCATCTCGTAGTTATCTTCTAAAGTAAAGTCTACGTTTTCTTCTATCCATTCTTTTCTAGGTTCAACCTTATCCCCCATAAGAACAGATACTCTTTTTTCCGCTAACGCAACGTCAGTTATCTTAACTCTAAATAAACTTCTTCTTTCTGGATCCATAGTTGTTTCCCATAATTGGGTCGCATCCATTTCACCAAGACCTTTGTATCTTTGTAAGTCTTCTATTTTACGACCATTAGTTACTTCTTTTAACTCATCATCAGAATAAACGTATACTTCTTCTTTCTTAGAAAAAGATACTTTATATAATGGTGGATTTGCAATGTATACACGTCCTGCTTCAACAAGTGGTCTCATGTAACGATAGAAGAACGTTACAAGTAAAACTTGTATGTGACATCCATCATCATCGGCATCGGTCATTATTATTATTTTATCGTAATTACAATCTTCAATGTGAAAGTCTGGTCCAACACCTGCACCTATCGTGTATATAAGTGTATTTATTTCGGCATTTTTATAAGCTTCTTCCATTGTACATCTTTCGGTATTTAAAACCTTACCACGTAATGGTAATATTGCTTGGAAACTTCTTTCACGACCGGTTTTAGCACTACCACCTGCCGAATCACCCTCTACTATGAATAGTTCGTTTTTCTTTGGATCTTTTTTAGTTGCAGGAGCTAACTTATCAGATAAATTCTTTTCTTTAGAATTTTTAGTTTTTCCTTTACGTGCTTCTTCTCTTGCTTTTCTAGCTGCTTCTCTTGCTGCTTTACCTTTTAAAGCTTTATTTATTATATCAGTTGCAATAGCTTTATTTTCTTCTAAGAAATATCTAATCTTTTCATAAACAATTTGATCAACAACCGTTTTAGCAAGTGGGGTTCCAAGCTTTCCTTTAGTTTGCCCTTCAAATTGTAATAGTTCTTCTGGAATCTTTAAAGATAAAATAACGGTTAAACCTTCTCTTACGTCACTACCTTCAAAGTTTTTATCTTTAGCTTTTAAGTATCCATTACTTTTAGCATAGTCATTAAAAGCTTTAGTAAGCGCGCTTTTAAGTCCTACTTCATGGCTTCCTCCATCACTTGTCTTAACGTTATTAACGAATGATACAACGTTTTCATTATATGAATCAGTGTACTGAAGTGCACACTCTACTTCTATTTTATTTTTAGTTCCTTCAAAACCCACCACGTTATGAATGGTTTTCTTTCCCTCATTTAAGTAAGATACAAATTCTTCTAAACCTCTTTCGTAATGGAAGTGTGCTTCTTTTTCATCTTCTTCATCTATTACATCAATCATAAGACCTTTTATAAGAAATGCTGATTCTTGCATTCTTTCACAAATAGTTGTAAATGAAAAAGTAGTTGTTGAAAATATTTCATCATCTGGCATAAACCTAACGGTTGTACCAGTTCTGTTAGTAGTTCCAACCTTTTTTAAGTCTTCATCTAAATGCCCACCGTCTTTAAAAGATATTTCATACTTTCCACCATCACGGTTTATACTTACCTTCATCCATTTTGAAAGTGCATTAACTACTGATGCACCAACACCGTGTAGTCCTCCTGATACTTTATATCCACCTTCTTGGAATTTACCACCAGCGTGTAAAACAGTATATATAACTTCTGGAGTTGATTTTCCAGATTCATGTCTTCCAACTGGTACACCACGTCCCTCATCAGAAACTGATACAGAACCATCCTTATGGATAGTAACTTTTAAATGATTACCAAATCCGTTTATCGCCTCATCGATACCATTGTCAACTATTTCCCAGACAAGATGATGTAAACCTCTTTTGTCAGTTGATCCTATATACATACCAGGTCTTTTTCTTACTGCTTCAAGACCTTCTAATATTTTAATTGATGATTCATCATATTTTGCCATAAAAAACCATCTCCTTACCTTCTTAACCTATATAGCATTATATCATAAGAATTTAAAAAATTCCAAAATTCTTGACACTTTTTGTCACATCTTTAAATTTACTTAACTTTTTCTTTTACTTTGTTTAATTTATAAGTAGTTAAAAAAATATCTAAATCACTTACGTATTCCAATATTAATTTGTTATTTCTTTTTGATATTATTATGCCCATTGTTTTATTATGATGAGATTCTTTTAACGTTTTATCTACTACTTTCATATAATTAAGTGTTTGTCCTATATCTTTAGCAGTTACTTCATCCTTTTTTAACTCACAAGCCATAAATCTATTTAATTTATAATTAAAAAATAATAAGTCTATAAAATAGTTTTTATTATCATAAGTTACTTTGTATTCACTTCCAACAAAAGTAAAACCAGTACCTAATTCTAAAAATACTTTTTCCAACTCCTTTAATATATATTTTTTAAGTACTTTTTCACTTAACTTTTCATCTTTATCTATATTTATTATTATAGGGTCATGCAACATATCTTCTAGTTTTAACTCATTATTATTGTTTTCTCCTATTAACTTTATATTCTTTTTATCAGCATAAGATAATCTATTAAACGAATCAGTTTTAATTTCATTAATAAGACCTCTTACCGATAAATTATTTTCTATGCATCTATTTATGTAATAATTTCTTTCATTTTCATTATCGAATTTAAGCAAATATTTATAATGTGACCAAGATAGATTAAATTGTGAACACAGTGTGTTCACTTTTTTAAAATACATATAAAACTTTCTCATATAATTTAAATTTCTATAAGAATAATTATTTCCATACTCATTTGACAATTTTACCGCCCACTCTTTAATCAAATTATCTCCATATTTTGCCCGTGTTTCTCCGCCTTGAGCTTCTATTAGTAATCTACCTATGTTAAAATACGTCTTTATTGTTTCCTTATTACTTTCTAAGTATCTTACCTTTTCATTTACTTCTTTTTCTTCTATTATGTTCTTTATTTTATCAAAGTAGTTCATATAATAGTTCCTTTCACTTGGCTATCTATTATATATATTGAATTTTAAAATTTTGTCGAAAATAAAAAAGAAAATGAATTATTGTAATTTATTACCTTATTAATTTATTTTTTAATACACTTTTCTTATATATAAAAAACAATGAACTATTGGACTTTGTTCATTGCTTTCATCATTTGATTAACTTGCTTTTGACTAGGTGTTCTTCCCATCTGTTGCATCATAATCTTTATCATTTTTTCATTTATTGGTGGATTTTTCTTTAAGTACTTTTTCATAAAAGCTCTAGCTCCAAAAAATCCTAATGCAAGTCCTACTACAAGACCAATTACGCACCATAAAATGTTTCCCCACATAATTTCATCTTCCTTTCATAATTACATTTTACTAAAATTTACCAATTTATACAAGGCTTTTTCTAGTTACCTTGTTAAGCCAAAAATAATCTTTGTTACTAAAATCACAAACAAAAACATTTTCTTCACTAGATAATATTTTAAAAAACGATGTTATATTCTTATTCGTCTTTATTTTTATATAAGTATTGTAAACCGTTAATTTTGTCTTTTCTACACCATCATCTAAAATATGCTTATTAAGCGTCTTTTTATAATTGTCATCAAACGCATATTTTCTATATATCCTACTATTAACATCCGTCTTGTTATAAGGCACAGCCATTTGTTCAAACAACCTATATGATATTATAAAATCATTTTTACTTGATAAAGATATTTGTTCAAGCATTTTATATAAATAGTAAGTTTTATTATAATATAGTTTAGAAAAAGAATCATTAATTTTAAATAAATAATATACTCTCATAATCAAAAACACCTCTTTTATAGAATATTACGCATTCTATAAAAAAGATGTCGAATTATAAATGATTAACGATATTTTTATACAAATATCTATTTTAATTGATTAAGCTTTTCTAATATTTTATCTATGTCCGCAAAAAACAAATTAATCCCCTTTTTCTTTAACTTCATAATGTATTTAAAATTATGTAGTATTTCTTCTTTTAATTTAGCACTAACTTTCGTTGGTACAAAATTTGCTATATGAACATGATCTATATATTTTTCTAGTGTCGGAAAAGCATTCTGCAATAAAATAGCACATGGCTTGCTAATTACATTTCTAATTAATATAGTGTTACAAAAACCATATCTTTTTATTTTCTTATCAATTATTCTTTTATATTTATCAACTTTACTACTAAGTGGTATAAACCATAATATATTTTTATCTTTAATTGCAAAATACGTTGGCCTCTTTCTACCCCTTTCATGATTCATCATTAAATTTTTATCATCCATAATGTTAAAAAATTCATCTTTTATATGATAAATATAACCTGTTTGTAATTTCATACTATCCCCCCTAAAACCCAATAATTGATTATTATACAAACAAAAAAAGAAAACTTTGTCGAAACAGAGTTTTCTTATATTTTTATTTGGGATTATTTATTACTCGCACCACCCATAAGCGAGAAACATCGTCGATCGGGATTATTTATTACTCGCACCACCCGTAAGCGAGAAACATTTAACTTTTATGTACAATTAATGTACAAACCAAATATACTATACTTAAATTTAAAAGTCAATGTATTGAGAATTAAAATCCTACTACTATTTTATGCAATCTTAGACATTTTATTACTTTAATAATTTTTCTATTCTTTTAGTAACCATCTCATCACCTAATTTTAAGTTAAATAAAACGTCTTCGCTTTTACCAGAATATCCGAATTCATATAGTCTCATAATGTATTTATCATAGAACATTTATAAAAAATTGTTGAATTATAAAAGCTTAATCGTATTTTTTTCTATATCTATATGAGTGACCAGTTATATCCTCATACAAATTATCATAATCATAAATATTATCAATTAATTCTTGATATTTAACTAATGCTTTAACTTGTTCTTCACTTAATAATTTAATATCTTTTTCCTTAGTTACAGGTTTTGCATCACGTGGTAAATAACCTTCTTTATTTTCAGTAGAACATTCTGCAAATCCTTCATAGCCAACATTAAATGGTACTGCATGCTTTAATACTACTGGTGTAAGTTGAACACCTTTTTCATAATCAAAATATGTATAATTACCTTCATAATTAACGGTTACCGTCTTATCATTATTTTGAGAAATATTATCATAAATTGCATCTACTATAAGCTCTTCTTTCATAGGTATTACGTAACCTTTTTTATTTCTTTTAATCCTTAATATACCACAACCAATTTTCCTATCAATACCATAATCTTCAAATATATAAGTATCTTCATCTATTCGTTCTAGATATAAATAATCTTTTGAAACTTGTACACTCTCTTCTTTTAGTGTGCTAATATTAATTTTATTCACACCGATATATGCCCTCTTAACATATTCATATGAAATATTGCCATCTATATCTATTTTTGAAACAATAACTTTTTTTTCATAAATTTCAACTTGCTCTTTACCATTTTTAATCATTTACAAAGGCCTCCTTGTATAACCCCATAATAACATAAATAAATAAATAATGCTACTTATCTTCTTTTAAATTTTCTAATATTCTATCTATATTTGCAAAAAATAAATTTTTACCACTGTTTTTCATAGATAACATAAATTTAAAATTATTTAATATTTCTTTTTTTAATGATGGTATTAATTTTATAACATTACCATTTACAACGTGTGGATGACTTATGTATTTTTCCAAAATAGGAAAAGCGTTCTGAAGTAATATCACAGATTTTTTATTAGCTATTTTCCTTATTAAAATAGTTTTACATCTACCGTATTTTTTTATTTTATTTTCAATTATTTTTTGATATTTATCAACTTTACTACTAAGTGGTATAAACCATAAAACACCATCTCTTTTAATAACAAAATAAGTTGGTCTAGAATGACCATTTTCATGATTAGTCATTAAATTTTTATCATTTACAAAATCAAAAAAGCCATCTTTTATATGATAAATACACCCTGTTTGTAATTTCATAATTCCTCCTGTTTCAAGTCAGGAAGTTATTATATATACTAAAAAAGAAAACCTTGTCGTAATATGACAAAGTTTTCTATATTTTCAATCGGGATAATTTATTGCTCGCACCACCCGAGAGCGATTAAACATTTAACGATCGGGATAATTTATTACTCGCACCACCCGAGAGCGAGAAACATTTTCTTTTTAGTACAATTAATGTACAAACCAAATATACTATACTTAAATTTAAAAGTCAATGTATTGGGCCAACAAATCCCACTACTATTTTATGCAATTTTAGACATTTTATTACTTTAATAATTTTTCTATTCTTTTAGTTATAGTTTCATCATCTAATTTTAACTTAGCTAAAACATCTTCTACTTTACCTGAATATCCAAATTCATCTAATCCCATAATGTATTTATCATTGTAAACATATTTATGCCATCCAAATTTAGATGCTCTTTCTATTACAAAGGTTTTATATCCTATTGGAAGGACTTCCTCTTGGTAATTTTTAGATTGCTCTTCAAAAAGTTCCATACAAGGCATTGAAACAACTCTTATTTCCATTCCTTTTAAAGATAGTTTTTCTGCTATATCAAGTGCAAGTGATACTTCACTTCCCGTTGCAATTATTATTCCAAATAACTTCTTCTTTTCCTTTCTAATTATGTAAGCTCCTTTTTTTACACTTAAAGGATCAGTTACATCTAAATTCTTGCATTTACTTCTAGAAAGAACTATAGAAGATGGCTTATCATTATTAAGAATTGTTTGCCATGAACCAATTATTTCGTTAGCATCACATGGTCTATAAACATAGTGATTAGGAATACTTCTAAGCATTGGTAATTGTTCTATAGGCTGATGAGTTGGTCCATCTTCACCTATCATAACAGAGTCATGAGTAAATACAAATGTACTTGGTAAGTTCATTAAGCTAGCCATTCTAATAGATGGTTTTTGGTAATCAGAAAACGCTAAAAAAGTTGATGCAAAAGGTCTTAATCCAGAAAGAGCTAAACCGTTTATAAACGCTCCCATAGCATGTTCTCTTACTCCAAACCAAAAGTTTTTGCCACTATAATTGTCTTTAGAAAAGTCACCAAAGTTATTTAAATAAGTTTTAGTTGATGATGAAAGGTCTGCACTACCACCTAGGAAAGCTGGATAATTATCCGCGATGATATTCATTACCTTACCGTTTATGTTTCTTAATTCATCATCATCAAAGATTTCAGCTTTAAATAATCTTGTTATATCATATCTTTTATCTTCACTTAACGATTCTAAAAATCTTTTTGTCTTTTCATCACAAGAATTTATGTATGCATTATACTTTGTATCCCATGTTTTTTTATCATGAGAAACCCTTATTCTTATGAAGTTTGACATTTCTTTTCTAAGTGATGCTATATTCGAAAATAAGTCTTTGTCCAGTTTTAATTTTTCTTTTAATTGTCTTATATCTTCTTTAGTTAATGGATTTCCATGAACTTTATTAGTTCCTTGAAGTAAAGAATCTTTACCTATGGTTGTTTTTATTTCTATGAATGATGGTTTATCTGTTATTCTCTTGGCCTTGCTAATTGCCATGTCTATTAACATCCAATTATTTCCATCTAGTACTTTATCGGTATGCCAACCCATAGAATCAAATCTTTTTAAAACATCTTCACTAAAACTTTTGTTTAAATCACCATCTAAAGTAACACTATTAGAATCATATAAAACTATTAAATTACCAAGTTTTAAGTTTCCGGCCAAAGAACATGCTTCGTAAGTTACACCTTCCATTAAGTCTCCTTCTCCACATAACACGTACGTGTTATAATCCAAAAGGTTATCAAACTTTTCTTTTAAATATTTTTCTGCTGATGCAATACCAACTGCTGTTGCTATTCCTTGACCCAAAGGTCCAGTTGATGAGTCTACTCCTTTAGTAACACCAAATTCAGGATGACCTGGAGTAATAGAATCTATTTGCCTAAAGTTTTTTAAATCGCTAATTGATAAATCAAACCCTGACATATAAAGCGTTGCATATAAAAGAGCTGAACCATGGCCCGCAGACATTATAAATCTATCTTTGTTTATCCACTTGTCATTAGTTACGTCTATGTTCATATGCCTACTATATAAAGTGTATAAAATAGGTGCAGCCCCTAAAGCTATACCAGGATGACCACTTTTAGCTTTAGATATTTCCGCTACCGAAAGTGCTTTTATCGCACTAATTATTTTTTCATCATTCATATAAATAACCCTTTCTATCTTATAAATTTATTATAAGGCAAAAAAGATTATTTATCAATTAAATTATTATGCATTTGCTACAACATTTCTTTCGCTAGATACTTGTTTTATATTATCTGATGGCTTTTCATAATTAATAATGAATACTACATTTACAAGGGTAATAATTAAATACACAAGCGCTACTCCTTTATATTCTTTTAAAAATTTCATAATACTCACTCCTTCTTTTACTTCGTTTATTTACAATTAAATCTTATCACGAACAAACGTATGTGTCAATATAAAATCTGAACAAATGTTTGACAATGTAAAGTAAGTGTGGTATTATAAAAATGTAATTAAAAGGGAGGCATTATGGAAAAACTTACAAACAGACAAAAAGACGTATTAGATTATATAAAAAGTTATGTTGCAAATCATGGATACCCACCTGCGGTAAGAGAAATCGGTTCTGCTTTAGGATTAAACTCACCTGCTACGATACAGTCACACATAACTGCACTAGAATCAAAAGGATACATAAAAAAGACTAATTCAAAGTATAGATCTTTAGAAATAGTTGGTAATAATGAATATTTAAATGATTCAGTTGTGGACGTACCACTTCTTGGTAAAATAACTGCTGGTTCACCTATTGAAGCAATAGAAACGCCAGATGAATACTTTAGTTTACCTACTTATTTGATTCCAAGTAAAGAAGAAGTATTTACTTTAAAAGTAAGTGGTGAAAGTATGATTAACGCTGGTATCTTTGATGGAGATATAGTAATAGTTCAAAGACAAAACGTAGCTAGAAATGGTGATATCGTTGTTGCAATGACAATGGAAAACGAAGTTACTTTAAAAACTTTTTATAAAGAAGCTACACATATAAGATTACAACCTGAAAATGATACAATGAAGCCCATCATATTGCCTAACTGTACTATCTTAGGTAAAGCTATTGGATTATATAGAAAATTTTAAAAAAACAAAAAGAGAAACTAAGTCTTCTCTTTTTTAGTTTCTCTAAATCTATCTAAAAACGCTTTATCATGCATCAGCGTTCTACAATAATATATGGCTTACAATCAATTTTGTTAACCATATTTTGCTTAAATATGAATCTAATACTCCCATTTTTATCAGTTCTTAGTATATTAGAATATTTAAGCGTATCTAAAACAGTTTTATTAGGATGGCCATACCTATTATTTTTTCCTACTGATATAACCGAATAAACAGGATCAGTATTTTTTATAAAATTAATATCACTACTGGTATTAGAACCATGATGGCCTACTTTTAATATATCCATTTTTGGTAAATTATACTCATTAATTATGTTATTTTCTACTATTTTATCTGCATCACCCATTAATAATATATTATTATTTTTTATATTAAGATACGTAACTATACTATTACTATTTTCATTATCATAAATTTTATCATTTAAAAATAATAATTCATGATTATCGATAACATAATTATTATCTACAATTTTGGCATTATTATAATTTAAAATATCTTCCTCTAATTTATTTATATCTCCTTTATTTATTAAAACCTTACCTACTTTTATATTATCAAGCAATGTTTTAGCTTCTCCCATATGATCATAATCACCATGCGTTAAAATAAGTAAATCAATATTGTTTATACCTCTAGAATTTAAATATGGAATGGTTTTATTTTTAACTACGGAAGAATTACTCATAAAGATTCCACCAGTATCCACTAATATCGTTTTTCCCTGTGGTAATATAATAACCGTGCTATCTCCTTGACCAACATCTAAAAATATAATTTCTGGATCTAAAATAAAGAACTTAGCATTTATATTAAATATTAATACTACTACAAAGAATAATATATACTTTTCATTTACTTTAATACTTAAGTATAAAAATAAATAATATAAAATAAATATGTAAATACTTGGTTTTGCAATCACAAAAGATAATATTTTTATTTTGCTCATTACCAATACTAAATATTCAAATATATTTAATATAAAAAAATATAAATTATCAAAAAATGGAAATATAAAAGTAATTAAACCAAGTGGAAAAATTATAAAAGAAACAATTGGTACAAATAATAAATTAAATATTGGAGTAAGTAAATTAATGCTAAAAAAATAATAAGTAAGAATAGGAATAGATGCTAAAAAACATATTACTGATATAATAAGTGTTTTTCTAAAATAGCTTTTGTTTTCTAAAAGTTTTCTAGATAAAATTATAAAGAAAGTAATTATTACCGAAAACAAAAACCCTACGCTATATATTAAATATGGATTAATTAAAAGTAAAATAGATCCAGTTAATATGATTACATAAATATTATCTATCTTTAATTTAAACTTTTTATTCAAATGATTTAAAAACATAAATAACGTGCATCGCATAAGAGATTCTGAAAAATTAGTTATAAAAAGAAATAATAATAGAAACATAAAAACAATAATATATTTATACTTTACTTTCTTTAACAAAAAATTTAAAATCAGTAAGAATACTCCAACGTGCATACCAGATATTGCAAGAAGATGACTTATACCTACACTTCTATAAGATTCTTTTATATCTTCTTCAAAATCTGATGTATCACCCATTACGAAAGCTTTAAGATACTTCCTTGTCTTATACTTTTCTATGTGTTTTATCATTTTATTTTTTAATAAGTACAATATGTTTTTATTTTTAGAAATAAGTTCTATTTTAGGATTATTACTTATTTCTTTTATGTTTTTTGATAGCAAATACTTTCTATAATTAAAAAGATTAAATACTGTATTATCACTGGGATTTATAAAAACTCCACTTACTAACAACTTATCTCCTAAATTATAGTTAAACTTATTATAAGTAGTTATTCTATATTTATTATCTGACTTTATATCAAAAACTATTTTATCGTTATCTTTTTTTATATACGTTATTACCCCTTTTACATCTTTTTTTGTTTCATGATAAATGTTTTTATCATTTAATAAAATAAAACTTACTCTAAATAAAGAAATTATTAAAACAATTAATAATATTACTTTTATCTTTAACTTCATTATAAAGTAATGTTATTTTTTATTTTTTCATATACTGCATCACCAATACCAGAAACATTTTTTATGTCTTCTATGGTTTTAAATTCACCATTTTCTTGTCTATAACTTATTATGGCATTAGCTTTAGATTCTCCTATTCCAGAAAGTGTCATTAATTCTTCTTGATTAGCCGAATTAATAGATACCTTAGAATTAGTTTTCTCATTACTATTATTACTAGAAGATGATGAACTTTTACTACTAGAACTTTTTATACAAGCCGAATTGTTTGTATCAGGACACACACATTCATTTGATGCACATGAAATTTCTTTTGCATTATTATTCTTTTTATACTCTGCTATTTCATTTTTAGTATAAACTACAATATACATCTCATCCGTAAGCTTCTTACTAAGATTTAAGTTAATGGTATTAGCATTATCAGATAATCCGCCTGCTAGATTTATTGCATCAATTACTCTTTTACCATTATCTAATTCATAGACACCAGGTGCATTTACCGCACCCTTTACATCTACAAAAACGGTTTTACTAGAATCTTGATTGGTTGCACTATCTTTTTTTGTAACAGATAATTTCTTAACGCTAGATGTACTCACATTATTATTTCCATTATAAATGTAAATACCAACAAAAATTAATGCACAACAAATAAACGTAAGTATGTACTTTAAGTATTTTCTAATAAAATAAATCATATTTTTCCTCCTTTCATACTTATAGTTCGCCATAACTTTTAAAATTCCTCTAAAAAAATTTAATTTCTTATTAAAATTTAAAAAAAACAACCAAAAAGGTTGCTTCTTAAAAACTTAACTAGCCTAAAGCAATATCTAAGATCATCATAACAGAAAAACCAACAAGGGTAAAAAGTGCCATTAAATCTTTTTTCTTATTTGTTTGACTTTCAGGTATTAGTTCTTGAACCACTACATAGATCATTGCACCTGCTGCAAAAGCGAGCAAATATGGTAATAAAAATCTAACTTTTAATACTAACAGTGCTCCAATAACACCTGAAATAGGCTCTACTATACCACTTAGCTGACCATAAAAAAATGCTTTTTTTCTTGACATTCCTTCCCTTCTAAGCGGAACACTAACGGCTGTTCCTTCTGGAAAGTTTTGAAGTCCTATACCCAGGGCAAGTAAACATGCTGCTCCAAGTGTTGCACCACTTAAGTTATAAGCTGCTGATCCAAAGGCTACACCAACTGCTAAACCTTCTGGTATGTTATGTAAGGTAATTGATAAAATAAGCATTAAACTTCTTTTAAAACCTTTTTGATTACTACTATTATTTTCCTTTTTCTTTTCTAATACAGTAAATATCTTATCACCGATAAATAATAAAACTCCTCCAAAAAAGAAACCAATGAAAGCAACTAACCAAGGAATCATATTTAAACTTTCAGCCATATCTATCGAAGGAGATAAAAGTGACCAAAATGAAGCTGCTATCATAACTCCCGCTGCAAAACCAAGCATTGCATCAAGTACGTTCTTATTTGGTTTTTTAAAAAAGAAAACTAATGCTGCTCCAAGTAAAGTTATAAACCAAGTAAACAAAGTTGCTATCAAAGCCTGCAAAACCGGATTTAAATTTCCTATAAAACTCATTATAAAATCCTCCCTATAATAGGTTATTAAAATAATTAAAATAGGTATAGGCCGAAGCAACAAAAAAGCACTAGTTTACCTAACTAAGTGCTTTTGTTCAAACATCTTATTTTCAATACAAACCCTTTGAACTAATCCTAAACATATAAGCAAATTAATCATGAATGAACCACCGTATGAGTAAAATGGAAGCGGTACACCAGTTAAAGGAATAATACCTAAAACACCGCCTAAATTAATCATAACATGAAGTGCTATTAAAGTAGCAACACCATAACATATAATAGAACCTTGTAAATTATAAGACTTCTTTCCAATCATCAAAATACGCCATATAATAAGAAAATATAATAATATAATCACAACACCTACTATCAAGCCCATTTCTTCTATTATAATAGCATATATAAAGTCAGTGTGAGCTTCTGGTAAATATAAGTATTTTTGTTTACTATTACCATAACCGCTACCTAATAATCCACCACTATTTATAGCAATATATCCATTACAAACTTGATATCCCGTTTTTTCTCTATATCTAGTACATGGATCTTTATAATTAAATCTAGATTTTTGACTTTCACTTAATCCTTTTCCTGTTGCAACCATTACCAATGCTAATATTAAAATGGATATTATAGTAAACGTTATCATTATCCACTTAGTTTTACCATCATAAGGAACCATTAAAAAGATAACTGCAGTAATTCCTACCAAAACCATCATTGTTCCAAAGTCAGGCTGTTCAAATATTAAAAATACAAACATAACTGGAATAACAAACGGTAAAACTTTTCCTATATTACTTAAATTTCTTATTTTCATCAGTTTTTCAAACGTGAGTGCCAAAAACAAAATAAGGGTTGTTTTAGCAAACTCTGAAGGTTGGATACCAAATCCTCCAATAAATAACCAACCAGTAATACCATTACTTACCTCACCTTTTAAAAGTACGTAAACTAATGAACCAAGTACGCCTATTACCGCAACATAAATTAAATCTTTCCACTTTTTTATCGGAGTCTTTAAAACTATAAAAGAAGCAAATAAACCAGCAGCTATAAAAAACAATTGTCTTTTAAAGAAAAAGTAGCTATCTGCCCTTGACATATAAGCCTTTAATGATGATGCACTTCCTACCATCATAACGCCAAATATTAAACATATAAAAGTTAAAATAAGTAGTGGCTTGTCTATTTTATTAAGTATTTTTTTCATATTATCACCTATTATTTATATAATAACATATTTTTATTTTTTTTAATATATAGGTATTTTATATAACACAAAGTTTACGTTTTGAGTAGACTATAGTAGATAATGTGGGAGGAGGAATATTAGTATGTATTATTATGGTTACCAAGGTGGCTATGGATATAACTCTCCATGCTGCGGTGGTGGATACGCATATCCAGCATATGGTTATGGAAACCAAGGCAATAATGGATATGGTTCTGCTATTATATTAGTTTTATTCATCTTGTTAGTAATAGTTATCGGAGCAAGATGGTTCGGAAATAATAACAACTAGGAAAGTTTTACTTTCCTCTTTTTTTATGTTAGAATATTTATTGATTTGGGGTGTTATTATGTTTAAAAATTTAAAAATATTAGATGAAAAAGATAAAAGATTAAGACAAGTTAGTAAAGAAGTTACTTTTCCGCTTTCTAAAGAAGATAAAGAAACAATTAAAGATGCCATGGAATACTTAAAATATAGTCAAATTGATGAATATGCTAAAAAGTATGATTTAAGAGCTGGTTGGGGTATGAGTGCAATTCAAATTGGTGTTTTAAAAAGATGGTTCGTAATCGTTGAAGAACAAGAAGACGGTACATTTAAAAACTACTTCTTTGCAAATCCTAAAATAATTAGTAGTAGCACTGAGAAAATATACGTTGAACAAGGCGAAGGATGTTTAAGTGTTAATCGTGAGGTTGTTGGAATCATTCCTAGATATGCAAGAGTTACCGTTGAAGCTAGGGATATGGATGGCAATAAATTCACACTACGTTTAAGAGAAGATTTAGCGATATGTGTTCAACACGAAATGGATCATTTAGATGGTATATTATTTATAGATAGAATTGATAAAAAAAATCCATTTAAAGACGCAGAGCTTTATAGGGCAATATAAAAGAGAAAACTAATTTTCTCTTTTTTTCACGATATAAAAGTGGGTCTTAAAAACTCAAAACCCGGCAAATTTCTTAATAACATATAAACAAATAATAAAATAATTATTATAATCACTACTCTAAATGATGGCAATTTAATTTTTCCTTTTTTTATATAAATTATTATCATATATATAAGATATATTAATCCTAAAATAGACAAAATAAATATAAATGGATTATAACGAAAAGCC
>CAJTXC010000015.1 GCA_910580135.1 uncultured Bacilli bacterium
ATAATTACATGCTTTACTTTCAATTTTTCCTAATTCAAATAAAGTGAAACCGTCTTCTTTTAATTTTAATACTTTAAAAAAATGCTTTTTAGCTGCTTTTACATTACCTAAATATAATTCTATTCTACCTAGTTCATATTCTGCATTAGCTTCTTTTTGGGTTCCTATAGCCATTTTAAAATAACTTCTAGCTTTATTATAATCTTTTTCTTCAGCTGCTATTTTACCTAATCTTAATACTGCAACTCCTTTTTTTGGTGTATTTAGTAACTTACCAAATTCTTCCTTTGCAACATCATATTGTCTCAATTTATAACATAAAGTTGCATATTCTAAAATAATATTCCAATCGTTTGTTTCAGAAGCTAACTTTCTTAACACATTAATATCATTTTCTTTTCTTGCTTTATTAAATTTTTCAAAAGTAGTATCAGACACAACCCTCATCCCCTTTAATTAATGTTGGTTATAATACCATAAAAAAAACAAAAAGTAAACATTACCTTTTGTTTTATATATTACTTAGTACCAGTTGAACCAAATCCACCAGTTCCTCTTTCAGTATCATCTAGTTCTTCTACTTCTTCAAAATTAGCTTTTAAGTATGGTGTAATAACAAGTTGTGCGATTCTTTCATAAGCTTCTATTTCTTTAACTTCATTAGTATGGTTATGAAGTGATACCATAACTTCTCCTCTATAATCAGAATCAACAACACCAACTTTATTTGCAGGTGCTAAACCTCTTTTAGTAGCAAGACCACTTCTTGCATAAATAAGTCCAGCATATCCTTCAGGTATTTCAAGTGATAAACCTGTTTTAATTAATTTTGTTTCGCCTGGTTCAAAAGATATAGCTTCACTTGAGCAAGCATAAAGATCTGCTCCTGCTGCAAAACTAGTACCATAAGTTGGTAATTTTGCATCTTCACTTACCTTTTTTATTTTTACATTTGCTTCTAACATATTAAACTCCTATTACTTCTTTATTTTCTTCAAATAATACTATTTTGTTTTTCTTCAAAGATTTTTGTACATCTATTACTCTTTGGTTAGATGACCCACACCATTTTAATCTAAAATCATGTAATTCATCTTTATATTGTCCATCTACTAAAACATCAATATATTTTAAAACTTCTTTATCTTTTAAATCCCTATCAAATAGAAATCCAGTCCAACTCCAAACGGTTTTATTTGGATATTTTTCTTTAAAAGCCTTAGCCAGTTTAGTAGTTCCTTCTATGTTTTTAGGATGCATAGGTTCTCCACCTAAAATTGATAATCCAACCACATAATCCTTACCACATAACTCTATTATTTTATCTATTATTTCATCGGTAAACTCTTTTCCGCCTTTGAAGTCATGTGTTTCTGGATTAAAGCAATTTTTACAGTTAAAGGTGCAGCCTTGCATGAAGACTGACACCCTAACTCCTGGACCATTTGATATGTCCATTTTTCTTATTTTACTATATCTCATGATTAAAGATCTGCATCCTTATTATCAATGTGAATTACTCTTTCTTTTATTTCTTGAGTTCTTCCCTTGTTCCAGAAGTTTGTTCCAATATAGCCACAAGTTCTTCTTGCAACGTTTAACTTATCATGATCTCTGTTACCACATTCTGGGCAGTACCATTCTAGGGTCTCATCAAGCATTATTTCACCTTCATAACCACACGCTTGGCAATAATCAGATTTAGTATTTAATTCAGCATACATAATGTTATCATAAATGAATTTAATAACTTCCATTACAGCATCTAAATTATTTGTTAAGTTAGGAGTTTCAATATAGCTTATTGCTCCACCTGGTGAAAGTTCTTGAAATTCACTTTCAAGTTTTAACTTAGTAAACGCATCAATTTCTTCAAATACTGGAACGTGATAAGAGTTGGTAATATAATCCCTATCTGTTATTCCTTTAATAACACCAAAACGGTCCTTTAAACATTTTGCAAATTTATAAGTAGTAGACTCAATTGGGGTACCATAAACACTATAATCAATGTTTTCTGCTTCTTTCCATTTGTTACACATTTCATTAAGCTTTCTCATAACTTCTAAAGCAAATTCTTTACCTTTTCCGCCATCAGTATGAGAATGACCAGTCATGTATTTAACGCATTCATAAAGTCCAGCATATCCAAGTGATATAGTTGAATATCCATTATGTAATAATTCATGAATTGTTTCACCCTTGCCTAATCTTGCAAGAGCTCCATGTTGCCATAAAATTGGTGCAACATCACTAGTTACTTTAGATAATCTTTTATGTCTGGCTTGTAAAGCTCTATGACATAATTCTAACCTTTCATCCATAAGTTTCCAGAATAAATCCATGTCTTTATCAGAAGATAAAGCAGCATCAACTAAGTTAATAGTAACAACCCCTTGGTTAAATCTACCATAATATTTAGGATTTCCCTTTTCATCAACATAAGGAGTTAAGAAAGAACGACATCCCATGCAAGGGAAACAGTTTCCGTTACCATTTTTATCAATTTTAAGTTCTTTCATCTTCTTTTCAGAAATATAATCTGGAACCATACGTTTTGCAGTACATTTAGCAGCAAGTTCAGTTAAATAATAGTATTTACTATCTTTATGAATATTATCTTCTTCAAGTACGTATAAAAGTTTAGGAAAAGCTGGTGTAATATAAACACCTTTTTCATTTTTCATACCCATAGTACGTTGTTTTAAAACTTCTTCGATAATCATAGCAAGTTCTTCTTTATATTCTTCAGTTTCTCCTAAGTATAGACAAACTGATAAGAAAGGTGCTTGACCATTAGTTGTTGTCATCGAGTTTATTTGATATTGGAAAGTTTGAACTCCATCTGTTATTTCCTTTTTTAAATCTTCTTTAGCATATTTTTCGCAATCTGCTTTAGTAAACTTTCTTTTCTTATATTTATCTAAGAAACGATTATAACTTTCTCTAACAAATGGTGCTAAATGAGTAAGTGTTACTGTTGCTCCACCATATTGACTTGAGTTAACTGCGGTAATTAATTGTGTTGCAATTGTCATCGCTGTTAAGAATCTATGTGGTTTTTCAATCATAACACCATTTATGTTTGTACCATTTTGAAGCATGTCCTCAAGGTTAATTAAATCACAGTTATGTAGTGCGTTTTGCGCAAAATAATCCATGTCATGGAAATGAATGATTCCATCATCATGAGCCTTTACAACGTCTTCAGGAAGTAAAAATCTTCTTGTTATATCAGTTGATGTAATACCAGCGATATAATCTCTTTGTGTTGTAACAACCTTAGCGTTTTTATTAGAATTTTCAGTGTTCCAATAATCACTTTCTCCATCAATTAATTCTTTAATTGAAAGGTCTGTTGTATTACTTTTTCTAACAAGTTCTCTAGTATATCTATAAGTAATGTATTCTTTAGCTAATGCAAATTTATTTAAAGACATTAATCTTACTTCAATTATGTCTTGAATATCTTCAACTAGCATTCTTTTTTTCTTTAAACTTTCTATATGTTTAATTATGTTTTTTATTTGAGTATCACTTACTCTATCTTCTTCTTGAACTTCGTTATTAGCTTTCTTTATAGCAATTTCAATTTTTTCTGGACTGTAATCAACTATGTGTCCATCTCTTTTGATTATTTTCATGTTGTACTCCTCTTATACTATTATTTTCGACATTTTAAATATAACACAGCATCAAAATATAATGTTGTTGCAATTGCAACATTTTAAAAAAAGTGATATTATTTTAATAAGAGGTGTAAAATGCATAAATTATTTAATAAAATTAGTGTAAAGGAACAAGCAAAATTATTAAAGTTATTAGAAACAAGCATCCATAGTTTTAAAAAGGATACCGTAATGCTTTCAATTGTAAAAGAAAATATCATTGGTATCATTTTAGAAGGATATGCGCAAATAATAAGAACTGATTATAACGGAAATAGAACGATTATAGAAGAATTAGAAGAAGAATCTATTTTCGGTTCTACCATTTCTTCCCTATCAAGTGATGAATGTGAAATGATTGCAAAAGAAGATACTAAAATTTTAATAATAGATTATGACTTAATAATAGAATCAGAAAATAATAATTATGCATATTATAACCAATTCGTGAAAAACTTACTTGCAATAACCACAAATATAATTGATGAAAAAAACGAAAGAATAGAAATACTAACAAAGAAAACAATAAGAGATAAACTACTTGAATATTTTAATATATATAGAAAAAAGCATGGTACAAATAATATTTACCTACCATTTAGCTTAACTGATCTATCTGATTATCTAGCGGTTGATAGATCTGCTATGTCAAGAGAATTAAAATATTTAAAAGAAGAAGGATTTATCGAATCAAAAGGAAGAAAAATCACCTTACTTTACAGGTGATTTTTTTCTATAAAATAAAAGTTTAAATATTCTTCTAACAACTGGTTGTATAATAAACATTTGTCCAAAGAATGCAAATGGGAAGTTTAAAACCACGGTTTGCAAAAAGTTTGGTATAAAATGAACTATAAATGAACTAAATGTCCATGCAGCATCATTAAATACTAAAGCAGGAAAAATTCCTTTGTAAAGAATTGTTGCTAAAAAACTCATCCATGGACACATTATCCCTACCGTTGCACATATAATAGCAGATTCAACTATCATATAATCATTTTTCTTAGGGTCAATAGCTTTCATTGCAAATTTTAAAGCTAAAGGACTTCCTATAAATACTTCTGATAGATAAGCTAATACAAACTCAATTGGAATTAGTATTAAAGCAAATTTCCAATCTACGTTAAGTATTCCTCCGTTTTCAATTGATAAACAATAAAATACAAAGCATGGCACTGTTATTATTACAGTTATTAATGCAAATATAAGTCCTTGTTTCCTATTTTGAATCATAATTTTACTCCTTTCTATTTATTTTTTACAACAAAAAAACACGTAAAACTTTGCTTATAAACCTATCACTTATTAATGTACCGTGATCAGATTTACGAGCAAAAGCTCTACGTGTGTCGTTTACATTTGTTATAAAAATTACTCTATAAGTATATCAAAACTTAATATTTTATTCAAGTATCACTTCAATAATAACTCGCTAATTTTTTCTATATTATAATAAGCATCATCATAAAAAATATTAATTACATCTTCATTTTCTTTGAAATAAGCAATATCTTTTTCATATGTTTTTAAATATTCCTCTTTTGTATATCCAGGATTTTTTCTTACTTTCTTTAAAAGTATACTTGCATCAAATTTTTTATCATATGTATTATTATACATATCAATAGCACTTTTTCTTTCGCCATAGAATGTAGTGTCAATATCACTCACTCTAATTGGCATCATTTTTTCATTAAGTGATTTCAAAAAATTTCCTGTTACTTTTAAGAATAGCATATTAGTTATATCATATATAAAATAACCTTTATCAGTAATAATTAAGTTAACAACATGATTTGGTTTGCGAAGCAAAGGAGCTGTTGATAAAATACAATTTTTCACATCAGCCTTATCAAGCACTTGCTTTAAACCACTAGCTATATTACGACAACAACCATAACCAAGCATTAAATTATAAAAATCATTATCTTTTATATCGTTGGAATTATAAACAAACGTTTTATTAATAGATAACCTTCCAGTATATAATAAATACAAATATAAGTTGCATAGTGATAACTCACTATTTACATTTAACTCTTTAAATAAATTGTATATTTTATCAATAAGCTCAGAACCATTTATCTTTTTTTCATCTGATTTAAAACTATAATCAAACTCAAAAAACATGACAATTACCTCTCTTCATTAAATGCTATTATACATTATTACTTGTTATTGTCAACACTCAAAATATACTGATTTTAAGTTTAAAAACAACGTAAGAAAATTAGAATGATAAACAATTGATATACTATTAAAAAAGACCAAAATTTAGTCTTGGTCTTTTGTTTTCTTTAAATTTATTTCGTTAAGTAATAATTCTACGAACATGTTCTTTTCTACTAAATAAGTTTCTTTAGAACCATGTCTTCTATAACTAATTAAGGTTTCATCTTTTTCTTTATCGCCTAATACTAAAGTTATAGGTATCTTTTTAGTTTGAGACTCTCTCATTTTATATCCAAGTTTTTCTTCTCTATCATCTAGTTCTGCTCTAATACCATTTTCTTTTAATAAGTTATACACTTCTGTGGCATATTCTAAATGATAATTATTATTAACAGGTATAACACTTACTTGAATTGGTGCAAGCCAAGTTGGGAATGCTCCTTTAGTTTCCTCAATTAAGAATGCAGTAAATCTATCGAACGTTCCAAAGATTGCTCTATGAAGTACTACTGGAACTTGTTTTTCTCCCTTGTTATCTATGTATGATAAATCAAATCTTCTTGGAAGTAAGAAATCCAATTGGCAAGTAGATAAAGTTACTTCTGGCCCTACCGCTGGTTTTACTTCAACGTCTAACTTAGGTCCATAGAATGCTGCTTCACCAATAGCTTCAAAGTAATCAACACCAAGTTCATTTAAAACTTCTCTTAACTTGCTTTCAGCTTCATTCCACATCTTATCATCATCAAAGTATTTTTCTTTATCTTCTGGGTCTCTAAGTGATAATCTAAATTTATATTCTTTAATACCAAAGTCTTTATAAACATCAAGTATTAAACTAACAACTTTTTTAAATTCTTCACCTATTTGTTCTGGAGTTACGAAAAGGTGTGCATCATTTTGACACATGCATCTAACACGTTCAAGACCTTTAACAGCACCTGATGCTTCATATCTAAAGTCAGTTGCAAACTCTCCTATTCTAATTGGTAGGTCTCTATATGAATGTAATTTATTTTTAAATACTAACATATGATGTGGGCAGTTCATTGGTCTTAAAACAAATTCTTCTTCATCAACTTTCATTGATGGGAACATGTTTTCTTTATAATGATCCCAGTGACCTGATGTCTTATATAAGTCAACTGTTCCAACGCATGGTGAGTATACGTGTTCATAACCTAAATTTCTTTCTTTTTCATATATATAATTTTCTAATTGTTTACGTATTACTGCTCCATTTGGAAGCCATATAGGCATACCTGCACCAACTAATTCATGATTCATAAATAGTTCTTGTTCTTTACCTATTTTTCTATGATCTCTTTGTTTTCTTTCTTCAAGTTCATTCAAATAATTATTTAAATCTTCTTCATTTTCAAAGCATACTCCATATATTCTTTGAAGCATCTTATTAGAAGAATCACCTTTCCAGTATGCCCCAGAAAATTTAATTAACTTAAAGTATTTCATCATCTTAGTAGTTTCTACGTGAGGTCCACGACATAGATCAGTAAAATCTCCTTGAGTATAACAAGAAATAACAGTATCAGCCTCATCCATTCTACTAATTAAATCAATTTTATATGGATCATCTTTAAATTTTTCAAGTGCCTCCTCTTTAGAGATTTCTTCTCTATAAATTCTCTTATCAGACTTAGCACATTTTTTCATTTCTTTTTCTATTTTTAATAAATCTTCTTCTGTTAATGTTTTATCTCCTAAGTCTATATCATAATAGAACCCTTCTTCTATTACTGGTCCTACCCAAAACTTAGCATTTGGAAATAAATGCTTTACTGCTTGTGCAAGTAAATGAGCACAGCTATGGTTTAATTTGTTTAATTTTTCATTTTCTTTAATATTAATCATTTTTTTCTTTTCCTTTCTTAATTCGTCTTTGTTTTCTATTATTCTTTCTTTTTCTATTTTGATAATTTATTTTCCCATTAAAGTTACTATCTCTATAATAGGTTAATCCATGTAATATTTGAAATAAATTCCTATCATAATTAAATATCTCTTTCAATTTAAATATATCACTATATTGTAAATTTAATCTTTCTAAATATAACTTTTTCTTCTTTATATCAACGTTTTCATCTTTTAAATAATCAATTAATACTTGCGTTACCATCAAAAATCCCCCTAAAATACTAATCTAAATCAGTTCTTAACTTAAAAGTTCTTATATTAAATCCGCCCTGCTTCTTATAATAATAATTTATTAATTCTTCCATATTCTTATACATAATATCAGTTTTTTGTAATTCAAAACAATTTATATATAACTTAATAAACTCTTCTTCAGGAAGTTTAAATATATGATATTTTCTTCTAAAGTCTTCATCCGTTAAAATTTTATAAATTTTAGTTTTTGGAAGCTTTGGAATACTTAAATATTCTGAATAAGCATCATATACATCTCCTAATAAATTATAGTAAACTAAGTTAAACTGTGGATTATTTTCTTTTAAACAAACCTTTAATTCATCTAACTTATCCCATAAGTGATAATTATTCATATCCAGTTTATCAGCGGTAATATTATTAAGTGGCTTATCAATGTAATCAAGCGCTAGATTTTGAAGCTCTTTAACACTACCATCTACGTCATAAATTATTTTACCGTAAGCTAACATGTTTATAAGTATCATTTTACCTTTATTATACTGCGTTTTCATATACTCCTTATATTTTTGCTTTGAGTACATAAAATATTCTACTAAGTAACTACTAGAATCAACGCATCCTCTTTCTTCATATAAAGTGCCATCTTTTAAAACCAAGCAAACGTCTATATCAGAATATTCATTATAGTTACCAGTTGCATAGCTACCGCAAAGTACTGCTCCTACAACATCATCATCTTCTTCATACTGTTTTAAAAATTCTTTTAAAGCTAGTTTCCATTTTTCTACCATTTCTTCACTTCCTTTCGAAAAATAAAAAGGATAATACCAAAGGAGTGCTTTTGCACGGTACCATCCTTACCTTTAACTTAATTTGATAACGTGTTAATAAAACACGGAAACATCTTTCGAGTTCTGCTCAAAGGTAGTAATTATATAATTCGTTTGCTTAATTTCCATCATCATAAGCTTTCTATAAAACTAGTTATATAACCATGTCCTTATCAATCGCATTTATACCAAAATAATACTACTTTTACTTTAAATAGTCAATTATTTTCTATTATTTTGTCCTATCATATTTGTATCAATCATTAATTGTTTTATTCTCTCTATTATTCTAACTGCTTTTACTCTTTCTGATTTATTATTAGTTGATGTACTTAAATGTTCTTCTAATTCCTTAATATTTAAATTAGATGTGATAAATGTTGGTAAGCCTTCTTGCATTCTATATTGAAGAAGCGTTCCAAGTATTTCGTCCCTACTCCATGATGTAACACCTTCTGCTCCTAAATCATCAATAAGAAGTAGTTTTGCATATTTAACTTCATTATATTTATCTTTAAACTCATCACTACTACTAGATGAATAACTAGATTTTAAAGAACGTAAATATTCAGGCCAATAAACAATGGCACTTTTAACACCATCTTTTGCAAGCTCGTTAAACATAGCGGCTATTAAATAAGTTTTTCCACAGCCAAAGTTACCATGTAAATATAAACCTTTTTCCCTTTTACCTTCTTTATAATCTTTTATATATTTTAAAATCCATTTTATAACACTTGCTCTATTCTTATCATCAGTATAAATATCTTTTATTTTAGCATTTCTTATTTCTCTTGGGATATCTATACTAGTTACGTTTCGTTGGTATTTAGTATCTTCGTTTAATTTGTTTTTATACTTACATGCTACATATGAAAAACTAAGTTTACCATCATTTAAAACTGGCAAGTAACAATATCCTATCATCTTATTTTTACATGCAACAAGTCCAGGACAATTTTTACAATTCTTATATTCTAAAGCGCATTCTTCTATAGTAGAAGTATTCTTCATTAATTCATCATCATTTAAATTTATGCTATCAACTAATTCTTTGAAGCTTGGATCTTTTTTAGCATCTTCATAAGCTAGTTTTAATTTATAATTTAAATCTTTAACGTTTTTAATCGTTTTATTAATATTTTCCATAATATCACCTATTTTATAGTCTTAGTTAAAACATCAAGACTATCTTTTATACTTTTTATATAATTTGGATCTTTCTTTTTTAAACCTTTATCACTAGATAAGTTTTTAAGTAAACTTAAAACGTGTTTTTTTATTCCTACGTTAATATTATTTTCTTTTATAATCTTAACAGCATCTTTTTTATCTATTATAAAATTAGGATCATTTAACTTTTGTCTAATATAAACCATTTCATTTAAAGCAAAATTATTATATTTATATTCTAAACTTATTAAATATAGGGAAAAAGCCAAATCATAATTTTCTTTTTCAATATAATAAAATCCTAGATTTCTATAAAATCTTGCAAGTGATGTTTCTTCATAAATATAGTCATATAAAGATTCTATAGATTCTTTCATTTTATCTAAATTGCCAGACATTTTATGAGTTTCTACTACTTCAAAGAATGATTTTATGTTAACTGGATTATATTTAAAAGATTCTTTTAAATATTTTAAAGCTTTATCATAATCTTTTTCTTCTACACTGATATA
This sequence comes from uncultured Bacilli bacterium, assembly GCA_910580135.1. Taxonomy (GTDB): domain Bacteria; phylum Bacillota_I; class Bacilli_A; order RF39; family UBA660; genus Aphodocola. The sequence continues at coordinate 10,492 of CAJTXC010000015.1, forward strand.
TCCTAAAAGTCTATATGCTTCATCACATTTTAAATTAATCCAATATACCTCTTTATTAACCTTAAAAGTATTAACAAACAAATAAAACTCGGTCATGTTTTTAAATGAATAATTAATAGCATTTTCTTTTTTATATAGATTCTTAGTTTCTTTTATGTAACTTAATAATATTTCTTTTGCTTCTTTAAACTTCTTTTCACCAATAAGTTTACTTGCTTCTATAATTTTTTTGTTTAAAGAAACATAATCTATAGTCTCTTTCATATAAATTATCCTTTCTTATGAAAATTCTTTTAACATGTCCTTAAGTGACTTTTCATCTTCTTCGCTTATTTCACCTTTTTTAATACTTTGGTTAAACCATTCTGGTAAAACTTCTTTTTTAGGTGTTTTACTTATGCTATTAACATCTATTACTTTTTTAGATTTCTTGTATTCTTTTTCAGCTTCCTTCATTGCTTCTTCAACAGTTTCTATGTTAAGTCTTTTCCATTGTGCTGCAATTGTTTCTAAAAATCCTCTAGTAAGTTTTTTATTATTTATTTTTAATACGTAATCTATTAAAACGTTTACAACACCAGGGTTAAGTTTAAAGTCGCTTAAAAGAGTTTCTAAAAGAGATAAATCCCTAGATGATGGTTTAGCTCCATTACTTCTTCCTTTAAGGAAATTATAAGGTGTTGTATTTTCAAATACGTATATCATTTTAGCTCTTTTATCTCCAGCACCAACTGGATTTTTTAAGTACTCAGGTTGACTTTTGTATACAAGCGATGGAAGTTTGTTTTCATTTTCATACTTATAATAATTTCTAACGTTTTTTCTAAGTAATACTTTATCTATAAGCCCGTTTTCTTTGATTGCATTAAGTATTGGAGACTTCATACCACTCGCATCCAAGTTATAAACGAAAGATAAATTATTAATTAATTCTTTAACTTCTTTGCTAAACGTCTTGCTGGTTATAACCCCATTTGGTACCAAAGAAATTAAAAGGTCAAAATCAAAAGCATTGTCTATTTTTATTTCTCCAGTCTTATTAACTCTTAAGTCCTCATTTAAGTTATCGTAAGATGATGCTGGAACACTTTCAAAAACACTATCAAACGTACTTGTTAATTCTTCGTATGAGGATAAGTTTATTCTTGGAACTTTAAAATATTTAAGTAAGCTTTCATATTCTTTTTTCCCTACGTTATTATATAAAACTATGTTTAAAATTGGATGATTAAAAAACTCGCTAGCCGATATTGGAGAAAACATCTCATATACATAATTATTAACATTGCCTTTTTTTACAAAAGTTTTAAGTAAACCAACTGCTTCTAGTTTCTTTCTTGCTGTTACAATTGACTCCATTTTAATTCTTAAACTAGTCATTAAATGATGGTGTGTATATTCTGCACTTAAAAGTTCTGTCTTATCCAAATCAGCCCATAAAGTATAATATAAACTAACAGCCATGCTACCAATTATCGGTTGATAAAGCATACTTATTATTTTCCTATCATTTTCGTTTAAAATCGTGCGGTTAACTACTACGAAAGTATCCGCTGGTAAAATATTTATTTCTTTCATAACAGTAAACCTCCCTTAAGTTATATTGTAATTCATTTTTAAGTTTATTTCAATAATTTATTGAATAAGATAGACCTTTAGTGTATAATTTAAATAGTGAGAGCACCTAACTTAAGGTTAGTAGCTTTCCTTAATAAGGATTAAGGAAAAAGCGTACACCCCCCTGGGTAAGTACGCTTTTTTCTTTTATATTTTAAAAATTAGCAACGCTATTAGTAAAATTGAAAGGATAATTATTACTTTAAGAAACTTGGTTTCTTTTTTCATAAGCATCACCACCCTTCTATTTTTCATAAAAAGATGGAAAGCATAACTAACCCATTATTAGGTCCTCTCATACTTATAATTATCCATAACTTTTAAAATGTCCCTAAAAATATGAAAAAAAGTTCAATTTTTTTGAACTTTTTATATTTTAATTTTTCTTTCATAACTATCCCTCTAAATTAATACCAACTATTATAAATTATTTAAATATTTTTAGCAACTAAAATAGAAAAAAGTGATAATTTTATCACTTTTCTTTAACTGCTCTAAACATTTTTTTCCATAAATCGCTTTCTGAATAATTAAGTATACCTACTTTATATATTTTAAGACCAAACTTTATTAAGATAAAGTTAAGTAAAGCAAGTAACAATATTGCAACAATTATAAGCCCTACTCCTATTTCACCTGATAGTAAAAGACTAGGTGCAAGAGAAATTGACATAAGTGGTATAACACTAGCTATTTTAACAAATACTGCTCCTGGGAACATAGCAGATATTAATATTAAATAAAAGCCTGCTACACTAATTACCATAAGTGGCGTTTGAAGTTGTTGATAGTTTTCCATGTTAGTAGTCATGGAAGCTAAAATTCCCGCAAGTAATGAGTAAGCCAAAAAGCTTAGTAATAGCAAGATTATTATAAGAGGAATTATATATCCAAGTTTATTTAATATTCCACTTTTTTCTATCATTTCAAGCACTCCTGATAAATCAAGAGAATCTGCTGCTTCTTTTATCGCTTCCATGCCTTGATGTGAAGAAGTCGTGGTAAGTTTTCTAATTATTAGACCTACACCACTATATATAAGAAGTAATCCTCCTTGGATTAAAACAAATAAATTGCTTGATAAAATCTTAGAGAAAAAGTGTGTTTTAGGTGATACGTTACCTATTATTATTTCCATTCCGCGAGTAGATTTTTCCTCGTTTATTTCTGCTCCAATCATTTGGACCAAATACATAATAAGCATAAAGCAAGGAAGCGCAATTATAAGAGATGCAACCGATAAAAGAGTTCTTGTGTTTTCTTCATCCTCAGTTTTTTCCTCACTTAAGAAGCTTCTTTTTATCTCAATTGGAGCTGAAATCCCGTTTAGCTTTTCTTTATCTATTCCTGATAAATCAAGTGCAATACTTTGCTTAGTTGAATTTAAACTAGCTATAATTGCTTGATACTTTACGGTATCTACATAAGAATCAGTTATAAATTCTACATTAAAAACATTAACATCATCAGGGTTTATAACAAGTAAAATATCCTTTGTATCTTTTATTTCTTTTTTAGATTTTTTAATATCACTAGCCTTAGCTATCTTTAGTTTTGAGGTTCCAAGATAACCTTCAACACCTTTTAAGTTAGTTTTAATATTTTCATAATAACCAGTATTATCTAAAACGTTTATCTTTAATGGTTTGTTAAAATCTCCTCCAAACATAGTAACTATAGAGTCAATATTAACAAGTGCTATTGCAACTATGGCAACTACTATGTTTGCAATTAAAAACCATTTATTTTTTATTTTCTTTTTTAAACTATGTTTAGTTAAAAACTTAAATTTATTCTCCATATGCTTCACCTACTTTCGCAACAAATATTTCTTCTAAGGAAGGTTCTTCCAAAACAAACTTTGTTATGTTTTTCTTTGTCTTTAAATAATCGAATACCGCTGCAACATAACTTTCATCTTTAATATTAACCTCATACCAAGAAGCTGTTTTAGTAGCATTTATAACACCATCTATCCTCTTTAGTTCTGATATCTTAACATCGCCTTCTATTATAATCTTCTTTATTTTATAATCTTTTTTTATGTCTTTTAAGTAACCGCCTAAAACTTCTTTTCCTTTAACTAATATAACTAGTTTTTCGCAAAATAGTTCAACATGATCCATTCTATGAGAAGAAAATATAATAGACGTTCCCTTCTCCTTTAACTCTAGTATAACGCTTTTAAATAACTCTATGTTAATTGGATCAAGGCCTGAAAATGGTTCATCTAAAATAAGCAATTTTGGTTCATTTATAATAGCGGATATAAACTGAACTTTTTGTTGATTACCTTTTGATAAAGTATTTATCTTTCTATCTTTATATTCACTTATGTTAAATCTTTCTAATAGCTTGTCCAATCTTTTTAAAACAGTTTCTTCATCAAGTGATTTTAAAGCACCATAGTAAAGAATTTGTTCTTTTACAGTAAGTTTGGTAAGAAGGCTTCTTTCTTCCGTTAAGAAGCCTATCTTATCAGTTACATCATAATCTATTTTTTTACCATTAAAAGTAATCAAGCCATCATTTGGATTAATTAAATTCATAATCATTCTAAAAGTAGTTGTTTTACCTGCCCCATTTACTCCTAGAAGTCCAAAGATTTCTCCTTTATCCACAGTAAAAGAAAGATCATCAACGGCTTTAAATTCTCCATAATATTTAGTTACGTTTTTTACTTTTAGCATTCCTACTCCTCCTTACCTTCAACGTATAATACTGATTTATTATCAAAGTTTAACCATTTAAAACTTTCTTTAAACTCTTCAAATTTATAGTTTTCGTATATATCATAAGCATTATTAATTACCTTGCCATGCTTTGCCACGCTGTTTAATATTACGTTAGCAAAATCAGATGGGTTCTCAAAACACTTTACCATTGATGTTAAAAGTGCTTTTCTATCTAATTCAAAGATACTTTCATCAAAGTTATCTTCCCTTAGTTTTTTATCAATTAATTCAATAAACTTTTCTTTATCTAAAGCATCAGCTTCAAAAATTATTAGAGCAACATCATCAAAATAAGAATAGTTTAAAGATAAACCGGTTTTTATAACGCAATCTTTTACTAAATCTTTTTCAAAAGAAGAAGTTCCACCAAATTTCATATCTAATAATACGTTATAAAATAAATTTCTTTTAAACCTATCCACACCAGTTCTTTTCTTTTCCTTAAATTTATAACAAATGCTTACTCTTGGAGTACTTACATTTCTTTTAACTTCTAAATATTTCGTGCATACTTCATCTTCTTCATTAAATTCTTTAACCTCTATTTCTTCTGGGTTTTCAAATTTTTTCGAAGCCTGATTTTTCCTTATCAAATCAAATGTTTTAAGTACGTCAACATCACCATACATAACAAGTACCATGTTAGATGGATGATAAAAGGTATTGTAACACTTATATAAATCTTCTTTAGTTATTTTAGATACGTTTTCTTTATCACCAATTGTTTTATACTTATTTGGATTTTCATTTAAAGCTAAGTCAAACATTTTTTCAAATATATATCTTTGAATATTATCGTCTGTCATGTTTATTTCTTGATTGATAATACCTTTTTCTTTTTCTACGTTTTCATCTGTAAAATATGGACTTTGAACAAAATTTAAAAGTTCATTTAAGCATTCTTCAAAATTATCAATGGTTTTAAAAAAATAGTTAGTAATAAAATGATTAGTATAGGCGTTAACTGACGCACCATTTGTCTTAAACTTTTCAAAAACCCTTTCATTATCTTCTGATTCAAATAACTTATGTTCTAAAAAATGCGCAATTCCTTTTGGAAAACTAACTATTTTATCTTCTCCGATCGGTTTAAAATCATTTGTTGCAGAACCATATTTAGTTACAAAATAGGCTCCTTTTTTAGCAAAGCCTTCCTTTTTATATAGATAAACATCAAGACCGTTTTCTAACACTTCGTGATAAATTTCTTCATCTAATTTTGTCATTATTATTTTATCCATTAGTTTTTTCCCCTTCCAAAAAGTAACTTACATTTGGTTTTAATTTAGTTGCAAAATTTTCTATTTCATTAATCTTTACATCATTAATCTTTTCTATAAATAAATCTATATCTGGCAAATTAAATAGTTTAGAATTATGATATCTTCCTATCATATTATAAATGCTATCTTGCGATTCTAAAAGTGATGATATAAGAGTTTTTTTAGCCTCTTCTAATTCTTTTTCATCTATTTTTTTCATACCATCTATTACTTCACATGTTAAGTTAAAAGCTTTATCATAATTTTCTTTTTCAATCCCCATCATAACTGCCATTAAACTATCATCTTTTTCATATCTTGCAAATGAATAATACGCCAGCGAATTTTCTTCTCTTATTATTTTAAAAAGTCTAGAAAAACTACCACCACCCAAAATTATTCTATATAGTGGCGCTACATAATTAAGTTCATAATCATTTGCATTTTTTAAATACATTATAATATTTAAGATGTTTTGAGTACCACTTCCATCTTCTTTTATTTTTACAAGTTCTTCTTTTTCATCATCATTTGTAATTATCATTTTATCATCAAAAGTTTTTGTATTTTTTATAAAACTAGTTATCTTTTCTATTATAGAATTATCAAAATCTATATCACCTGCTAAAATAAGTTCTACCTCACTATTATTTATCATAGAAACATAATCCTGATATAAACTTTTAGGTGTCATTTTATCTAAATACTTTATTTCACTCATATAAGTATATGCCTTATTTTGATTTAAATTTTTATATGTTCTTATTTCGGCATAAGCATCAGAGGATTCCTTTATTCTTTCAAGGTATGCTCTTTGGGTGTCCACTATCATTTCAAAGGTTTCCTTATCAAATTCATCATTTTTAACTAAAGGCTTAAATACAATTTCACAAAAGGTATCAACAACCTCATCTAAATTGCCTTTTTTTGTATATTTATCAACTAAAGAAGAAAATGAAAATGAACTTATTTGATAATTTCCATATCTTGACAATGAACTGCTATAATATGCATCATAATTTTCTAACGCCTTAATGTATAACTTTTCTGGAGTATTATATTTCTCACATGATTCAATTAAAATATTTCTTAACACATTACGATATGTCATTTTTTCCTTTGTCATTAAATTTTTAAAATAAAGTGTTCCTGCAATCGATTTAAATTTTTTTGTTTTAATAATTGTAACTGGCACTTTATTAACTTCTTTTTTTAATATTTCCATATTTTCACCTCTTAATTAGTATGTGCAAATTTCTAATAAAATTATAACATACTAAATTATAATTGAACAATAAAGTTGTTTTCCAGAATTTGTAAAAAACGAAAAACAGGACTAGCTTAAACTAACCTTGTTTTTCTTATACATACATAACAATAACTAGTAGTATTAGAATAATAATTAATTTTGGGTTAAACTTTATTTCAAATCTAAACATCATAATGCCAAACAATCTTTCTATTCTTCATAAAAAGATGGAAAACTTTTGCTAGCATTCTACTGCTTCCTAATTAATTGTTAGCCATAATTTTTAAAATTCCTCTAAAAAATTAAAAAAAGGGATGTATAATTTTTAGTGTGTGTAACTAGAAAATAGTTATATGCACTTTTTTTC
>CAJTXC010000016.1 GCA_910580135.1 uncultured Bacilli bacterium
TTAACAAAGGTCTTCCTTTTTTTATACCTTTCCCCCAAACCATTTTACACAATCGATAAAGGGCATAATTTGCATTTTACACTTTGGTTTGCTATAATATGTAACACATTGAAAGATTTATGTCTTTTTTGTTATAATATAAATGTGTAGGTGATAAATATATGAAAATAAATGAGGTATCAGAACCCATTGTAGCAGTTAGAAGAAGTCAGTATCCTACTGATAATAAACCAGAGTTCTTGCTTATTGGAAGAAGTAATGTTGGTAAATCAAGTTTTACTAATTCTATTATGGAAAGAAGAAATTTAGCTAGAACATCTAGTAAACCAGGTAAAACCCAAACTATTAACTTCTACAAAGTAAATGGAGATTTTTATTTAGTTGACGTTCCAGGATATGGTTACTCATCAGGTGGTAAAGAATCTCAAAAGAAATTCGGAATGATGATAGAAGAATATTTATCTGAAAGAGAAAATTTAAATCAAGTATTTATGCTTATTGATTTTAGACATAAGCCAACTGAAGATGATTTACTTATGTATAACTTTTTAAAATTCCATGGTGTTAAGGTTACAATAATTGCTACTAAGGTTGATAAGATAGGTGTGACTCAAAGAGAAAAATATAAAAAACAAATTACCGATAATATAGACTTAGCAATGGGAGATGAATTAATTTTATTCTCATCTAAAACGAAGTTAGGTAAAAAAGAAATTCAAGGTATAATAGCAAAAGAAGTTTATGAACCCCTAGCTTTCTAAACTTCTTTTTTTATGGTATAATTGGACGTAAAAGAGGTGATAACTATGAAATTACCAACTATTGCTTTAGTAGGAAGACCTAACGTAGGTAAATCAACTATATTTAATAGATTAGTAGGTAGAAAGCAAGCTATTATAGAAGATACTCCAGGAGTTACAAGAGATAGAATATACGGAACGGGTAGTTACTACGATTATAAATTTAACGTAATTGATACTGGTGGTATTGATATTGGATCTGATGCTTTTAATAAGGAAATTAAGGTTCAAGCAGAATTAGCAATTGATGAAGCAGACGTTGTTATTTTTATTGTAGATGGAAAAGAAGGTATTACAACAAATGACTTAGTTGTAAGAGATATTTTAAGACGTAGTAATAAAAAGATTATTGTTGGAATAAATAAAGTAGATAATAAGAAGACAATGGAAAATATTTACGATTTTTACGAACTAGGTTTTGATTATTATATACCTATTTCTGGCTCTCATAATATTGGTATGGATGAATTAATGGAAGAGGCCACTCGTGAATTTAATAAAAACATAGAAGAAGAGTACGATAGTGACGTAGTTAAGTTTTGCGTAATAGGAAGACCTAACGTAGGAAAATCATCTCTTGTTAATGCAATATTAAATGAGGAAAGAGTAATTGTAAGTAATGTTGCAGGAACAACACGTGATACGGTTGATACTGAGTTTAATTATGAAAAAAGACCTTTTGTTGTTATTGATACCGCAGGTATGAGAAAAAGAGGAAAAGTATATGAATCTATCGAAAAATATAGTTTGTTAAGAAGTATGAAAGCAATCGATAGATCAGATGTTTGCTTAGTTGTTATCAATGCTGAAGAAGGTATTATAGAACACGATAAACATATTGCAAGTTATGCTTTAGAAGCTGGTAAAGCATTAGTGCTTGTTGTTAATAAATGGGACACTATAGATGATAAAGACCAAGGAATAAAAGAATTTAGAGAAAAAGTAAGAGCAGAGTTCCAATTCTTAAGTTATGTTCCAATTGTATTTTTATCAGCTAAAACTAAGAAGAGACTACATACTTTAATGCCAGAGGTTATAAAGGTATTTGATAACGCTCATAGAGAAGTTAAAACAAGTGTTTTAAATGATGTTATAGTAGATGCAATATCTCTTAAAGCACCACCTTCATATAAAGGAAAAAGGCTTAAGATATACTTTACTTCTCAAACTGGTATAACTCCTCCAAAATTTACTTTCCATGTTAATAATAAAGGATTGGTACATTTTTCTTATGAAAGATATTTAGAAAATAAAATAAGAGAAAATTTTGATTTTGAAGGAACACCAATAGTATTTCAATTTAAAAATAGAAATGAGTAACAAGAAATTATTAAATTTCTTGTTTTTTATTATTTTTTTAGGGGAATTTTAAAAGTTATGGATAATAATTAAATTGAAGGGAGGTAGAAAATGAATTTTTACCATGAAATAAAAGACGAATTAATAAAAAATGAAGTATATAAGAAAGTAAAAGATTACTCTAAAAATAAAAGTGATTTAAAAACGTATTATAACGTTGGAAAGTTATTAAGCGATGCTGGAAAACAGTATGGAGAAAGTATAATAAAAAAATACTCTTTTAGACTAACTAAAGAATTAGGAAAAGGATATAGTGTACGTAATTTATACAATATGAAATTATTTTATGAAAAATTGCAGACAGTGTCTGCAAAATTATCTTGGAGCCATTATACAGAGCTTTTATCAATAGATGATATAAACAAAATAAATTATTATATAAAGATAACGGAAGACCAAAACTTATCAGTAAGAGAACTAAGAAATAGGATAAAAAACAATGATTACGAAAGATTGGATAATGAAACTAAAATCAAACTTATTAATAAAGAAAAAGCTAGTGTTAAAGAACTTATCAAAAACCCAATACTTATAAAAAATAAATATAATAAAGAAAATATATCTGAAAAGATGTTACAACAATTGATATTAGATGATTTACCATCTTTTTTAAAGGAATTAGGGGAAGGTTTTTGTTTTATAGATAATGAATATCCTATAAAACTTGGTGATAGATATAATTACATAGACTTACTTTTGTTTAATATAAAGGGGAATCATTATACAGTAGTAGAACTTAAGACTACGGAATTAAAAAAAGAACATATAGGACAAATAGAAACATATATGAATTATATTGATATGCATGTTAAAGATATAAACCATGAACCTACTATTGGAATTATTATTTGTAAGAAAGATAATAAGTTCATTATGAAATATGTTACTAATAAGAACATTGTAGATAGAGAGTATCAACTTACTTAGTAATTCATTAACTTTTTATGATGTATGTCATATATTATTCTAGGAGTGATAATTAATGGGAATAACTGATAGCTTTCTTAATAAGGTAGAAAGAAAAACAAATGTTAGTAAACAATCTATTTTAGATATTGCCTCTCGTTTAAAAGACGGTAATTTAAAAGACGAAAAGACAATCAGAGGAGTAATAGATGAATTATCTAAACTTACTGGTAAAAGTGTATCGAAAGAGCAATCTGATAAAATAGTTAAAGCGGTTGTTGGTGACCAAATTCCAAAAAACTTAGAAAACATGCTTTAAAAAGAAGATTTTTCTTCTTTTTTTGTTATAATGTGTATGGTGATGGTATGTCAGTAAGTATAAAAAATCCAAAATGCACGCAGTGTGGAGGAGATTATGAAAATGGTATTTGTTCTTATTGCGGACATAAGAATTTAGAAATAGCTAATATAAAATCATTGATTTCTAGCAGTGATGACATAGTAAGTTACTATGATAAAGTTCGTAAAAAAGTGTTTGAAGGCCAAACGCTTGACCAAAGTGAAGATGCATTTTTTTATTTACTTTTGAAAAATGATATGGTAAAAGATGAATGTTTAGATGATGCTAGAATTCTTGCTTATATCTTTCATGGTAAAAAAATAATTCCTTATAATACTTTTGAAGTTTTAATGCTAAGAGTGGCTGAAAAGAACATGAGAGAAATTAGTGCAGGTAGAATAGAAAATTATGATCCTAAAGCTTATATTAGAAGTCTTGAAGGTGCAAATGGTAGCGCGTTTGAATACTATTCGGTTAGTTTTGATAAGGAAATAATCAAAGAATTATATAATGGTGCTATAGCTCCACTATCTACTTACTACCATGAAATTGAGCATGTGGCACAAGCAATGGCTATTTATTTGGGATATATTAATTCTGATTTAATGCTAGCATTAAAAGAAAAAATAATATCTTATTATGAATTCAAAACATTTAAAACTGATTATTATTACAAGCGTAATTATTTCGATATAAGCTATGAAATAGATGCACATCATGTTGGAATATATGCTGCAAAACATTTTCTTTATAATGTTTGCAGATACAATAACTTAGATGATTATTTTGAAATATTAAGAAAAGCCTGGCCAGAAAGTAAAAATACTTTGAAGAGGGTTGTTATAAAAGATGGGAAAGAAATTTACAAAACTGTAGATGAAATATTTCATGAAATAATAATTTCTAATCCTAAATATCTAGAAAAATATCCTCAACTTAATATAGAATATATTAATGAAGATGGCAACATTAGAAAAAGAACAAAAGAGGAATTACTAAATATCCTTGATAAATATTCTAATGATTCTAATGCTTATGCTTATATAGAATTTTTAATAGCTAATTTAAATGAAGAAAAGAAGATGTAATTAAAATTTAAATACATCTTTTTTTCATATTTATTAAGTTTCTACATAGTATTTAATGAGATTGAAAAGAAAGTAGGGATTATATGGAAAAATACGATATTATAAAAGATATTTCACAAAGAACAGGTGGGGATATATATTTAGGAGTTGTAGGTGCGGTTAGAACAGGTAAATCTACGTTTATAAAAAAATGTATTGAAAACTTAGTTGTTCCTAACATAAAAGATGAATACGAAAAGAAAAGATGTTTAGATGAAATTCCACAAACTGCTCAAGGAAAGACAATAATGACAATAGAACCAAAGTTTGTTCCATCTAATGCTGCAACAATAAATATAGAAGACTTTTCTTGTAATATAAGATTAATTGATTGTGTTGGTTACGTAATTGATGCAGCCAAAGGATACGAAGATGAAAACGGTCCACGCATGGTTCGTACACCTTGGTATGATGAAGAAATTCCTTTTGTTGAAGCAGCGGAAATAGGCACTGAAAAGGTAATTAGAGATCACTCAACTATTGGTATAGTAGTTACTACAGATGGAAGTTTTGGAGAGTTAAATAGAAATGATTATATATCAGCGGAAAATCAAGTTATAAATGAGCTTAAAGAAATTGGTAAACCATTTATAGTTGTTTTAAACTCTTCTCATCCAACACATCCTGATACTGAGAAGTTAGCACAAAGTTTAAGAGAAGAACATAACGTTCCTGTTTTACCTGTTAGTGTAGAAGCAATGGGAGAAAAAGAAATATATAATATTTTAAAAGAAGCTTTATTTGAATTTCCGGTTTTAAGTGTTAACGTAAATATGCCAGATTGGATAGCATGTCTTTCACATAAGCATTCTTTAAAAAAGGAATATATTGAAAAAATAAAAGAAAGTGTAATTGACGTGGATAAAGTTCGTGATGTAGATACGATAATAGAACATTTTAACGGTTGTGAATCAATTAGTAAAGCTTATTTATCTGAGGTAAATACTGCTCAAGGTGAAATAACCATAAACTTAGAAGCGCCAGAAGGATTATATAATGTTGTATTAAATGAAATAATAGGAACTGAAATAAATTCTAAAGCTAAGTTAATTAGTTTATTTACTGAACTAAATGAAACAAGAGAAGAATTTTCACAATTTAAAGAAGCAATTAGAATGGTTAAACAAACTGGTTATGGTACTTCGTTCCCAACCATTAAAGATATGAAATTAGATACTCCAGAAATAATAAAACAAGGAACTAGATATGGAGTTAAACTAAAAGCGGTTGCACCATCTATTCACATGATAAGAGTAGATGTAGAATCAACGTTTGAACCTATTATAGGATCTGAAACTCAAAGTAAAGAATTGATTGATAACTTAATGAAAGATTATGAAACTGACCCATCAAGTGTATGGAAAGGTGAAATGTTTGGTAGAAGCTTAGATAACATAGTTCAAGAAGGAATTAGAGGTAAATTATCATTAATGCCTGATAATATAAGACACAAACTTCAAACGACACTTACTAAAGTGGTTAATAAAGGATCTAATAACATGATAGCTATAGTAATATAGTTATCTTTTTTTTTACTAGATTTTAAAAAAATAGTGAAAAAAATGTCTAAAAACACAAAAAAAGCACTAAATTTTGAAAAAACAGTGACTTTTTTTAAAAAAATGATATGTTTATACCATGGAGGGGGATAAAATGAATACTTATGAGGCAAAACAATTACCAATTGATTATAAATACGATAAAGATTTGTTAAAACTATTATCAGAGGCTAATGAAAAATATGGGGAATATAAAACACTACTTAAAAATGCTGAGTTTGATTCCAAATTGTTTTTAAATTCAATTTTATTAAATGAAAGTTTAAAATCAAGCCAAATTGAAGGTACAAGAGTTTCACAAGATGAAATGTATTACTTAAAATATGCCGAGAAAAACGATGATAATTTAGAAATTAAAAACTTAAAGGATGCAATTGATTATGCTACAAAAGAACTTTCAAAAGAAAAAGATATTAATTTATATCTTGTAAACGAAATGCATAAAAAGTTATTGGAGAGTGTTAGAGTTTCTAATAAAGAACCAGGCAAATTAAGAACCGTTCAAAATTGGATTGGACCTACAGGATGTTCAATTGAAAATGCTGATTTCATTCCGCCAAAACCATCCGAAATATCAAGCTTGTTAGAAAATCTATTTACTTATATGAATGATGCTTTTATTGATCCAATTTTTATAAATTTAGCTATTTCTCATTTTCAATTTGAAACAATACATGCATATAGAGACGGTAACGGAAGACTTGGTAGAGCTTTAATTCCTATACAGTTATCAATACTAACTGAAGATACTCCAATTTTATTTTTATCTGAAATAATCGAAGTATATAAACCTGCTTATTACAAAATGCTAAATGAGGGTAGAAAAGGGAATATATTAGGTTTTATAAAGTTTTTTTTACAATGTGTAATAGAACAATGTAATTCATATATATATAAATTAAAAATGGTAAAAAAAATATATAAAGACGATATGAAGAAAATAGAAATCATTAAAGGCGCGTCTGTTTACAAGATAATGTCAGTTATAATGAAACAAGTTGTATTTACAAAAAAAGAAGTAGAAAATGAATCGGGAGTTTCGAAAAATGTGGTTTCAAATATAATTAATAAACTTTGTGAAATTGGAATAATTGAAACTGATAATACGATTGTAAAAAAAGGTTTTAAATATACGAAAATATTTAATGTCTTTGTAAGCAGAGAAAATTAATTATGTTTTTTACTTTTATTATAATTTTTGATATAATATTTAATGTTTTATGGAGGGTTTATGGCAAAGATAAAAGATTATGATAAATTAAGACAAATAATAGAAAAATTTAGTATTAATGGTTTAATAGAAGATATTAGTCCTATTAATAATGGAATAATAAACACAACTTATGTTGCGACGTTAAATGATGGTTCAAAATATTTATTACAAAAAATAAATGTTAACATTTTTAAAGAACCATATAGATTAATGAAGAACATAGAAAATGTAACTGACTTTATTAAACATAATGATTCTGAAACTAGGGATTCTCTAACGGTTATAAAAACAAAAGAAGGTGCACCACTATACGTAGATAAAGATGAATTTTCTCATAAAGAATATTATAGAGTATATAATTATATTACTGATGCAATATCTTATGATAAAGTTGAATCTTGCGATGTTGCTTATAAAGCTGGTAAAGCATTTGGTCATTTTCAAAAGGTATTACGTAACTATCCAATGGAGCTTTTAGAAGAAACAATTGAAAATTTTCATAATACCCAAAAGAGGTATTCTGACTTTTTAGATAGCTATAAAAAAGACGCTGTTGGAAGAAAAGAAAAAGCTTATTTTGAAATTTGTGAGATAATGAGTAGGGATGATGTGTGTGGTATTATCGTTGATTTATTAAATAAAAAGAAAATACCATACAGGGTTACTCATAATGATACGAAGGTTAATAATGTATTGGTTGATAAAGAAACAAAAGAACCAGTTGCAGTTATTGATTTAGACACTGTTATGCCAGGCTCTGGTTTATATGATTATGGGGATGGTATAAGAAGCGCTGCATCAACTGCTTTAGAAGATGAAAAAGATTTAACAAAGGTATCAATTGATATAGAAAAATTCAAATCATATACAGACGGATTTTTAAGTGAAATGGCACCTTACTTAAAAAATCAAGAAGTATTAAACATGGTTAATTCTATAAGAATTATAACACTTGAACTTGCAATGAGATTTTTAACTGATTATTTAAATGGAGATACATATTTTAAAACAGAATATGAAGATCATAATTTAGATAGAGCAAGAAATCAAATTAAATTAGTTAAAGATATTGAAGAGAAGATGCCAGAAATGGAAGAATATATTAACTCGTGTTATAAAAAACATAAAGGTTCATCTAAACGTAAGAAAAACTCCTAATTTAGGAGTTTTAATTTGTAAAAAAAAGTAATATATACTATAATTAACATAGGTGATTACTTTGAAGAAAAAAAATATTTTAATAGCATCTTATAATCTTGATTTTGGTGGAATAGAAACATCTTTGATTAACTTACTTAAAAATATAAATTTAGATAAGTATAAAGTTACTTTAGTGCTAGAAGAAAAAAAAGGTGTATTTTTAAATCAAGTTCCAAAAGAAATTAAAATAAAAGAATATAAGGTAAGTAATATTAAAAATGCATTAATTAGAAAATCTATAAACTTAATTAAAAGAGTTATGTTTATGATTAAAAATTATAAAAGATATCATGCTTCTATTTGTTATGCAACATATTCAGGACCATGTGGTTTTGTTACAAGAACTGCTTCTAATAACAAAATACTTTATGTACATAGTAATTATTATATGGCTTTTGATAAAGATGAGAAAAAGACAAAAGATTTTTTTGATAATTTAAAAATAAATAAATATAATCATATTATTTTTGTTAGTAACGAATCAAAAAAAGATTTAGGTAAATTATATCCATGTTTAGAAGATAAAATGGTTACAATAAATAATTTAATAGATTATGAACGAGTAATTAAATTATCGGATAAAAAAATAGACATTAAAAATACAAATAAAAAGGTATTTTTATTTGTTGGTAGACTAGATGAAACATCTAAGAGGCTTACTTTGCTTTTTGATGTAGCTAAAAAATGTATGGAAGAAAATATAAAAGCAGTATTTTGGATAGTTGGTAATGGGCCGAATGAAAAGTTGTATAAAACAATAGTAAAAGAAAATAATTTAGATAATGTCGTGTTTTTTGGATCTAAAAAAAATCCATATCCTTATATGAAAGCTTGTAATTATTTAATACTAACATCTAGATATGAGGGATTCCCTGTGGTTTATAATGAGGCTATTATATTAGAAAAACCTATTATAACAACAATAGATGTATCTGATGATTATGTATCAATACCAAATAGATTCGGATACATTGTAGATGAAAATACTATTTTTGATAAAGTAAAAGAATTATCTTTGAAAAAAGAACATATTAAAGAGACCGCTAATTTTGAAAATATTAATAAAAAAAGAATTAGTTTAATAGAAGAAATAATGGAGAATAAATAATGGCTAAATATAGTTTTATAGTACCTGTTTATAATACTAGTAAGTATTTAAAAAAGTGTTTGGATTCACTTATAAAGCAAACCTTTAAAGATTTTGAAATAATAATAGTTAATGATGGTTCAACTGATAATAGCCTGGATATAATATCTAAATATGAAAAGAAATATGATAATATTATGGTTATAACACAAAAGAATGCTGGACTTTCGATGGCACGTAATAATGGAGTTAAAAAAGCGAGCGGAAAGTATTTGCTTTTCATCGATAGCGATGATTACGTAGAAAAAGATTTATTAAAAGAGCTTGATAAAAAAATAGAGGATTCCGAATTATTGAGATTTCAGGTTATTACCGAAGATGAGCAAGGTAATAACATAAAAATATTTGAAGAAGAATCTTTTAATGAAATGAAAGGCTATGATGCTTTTAAAATAATTTCTAATTATCACTTTGTTGAACCAGCTTGGTGTTATGTTTATAAAACTGAGTATTATTTAAATAATAAATTCAGTTTTAAAAAAGGTGTATATCACGAAGATTTTGGTCTTGTTCCTTACATAATATATAAATCAATGAAGGTTAAATCGATTAACTATCCAGGGTACCATTACATTACAAGAGATGGTAGTATAATGAATAATAGTGATTATTCTAAAACGGTAAAAAAGGCTTTCGATATGTTAGAACAATATAAGACTTTAAGATTATTTTCTAAAAACATTGGTAAAAAAAATAACTATGATGATTATTATTTAAGTTATATATCAAATTGCACTATAGTAAAAGCAAGAGAATTAAAAGGGAAAGAAAGAAAAGCCTATGTTCAAGAGCTGAAAAAAATAAATGCTTTTAATGGAGTTTTAGTTAATACAAGATTAAGAAGAATGAAAAAAATGTTAATGAAATTTAACTTGAATTTGTATTTGAAGGTGGTTAAATGAAAAAAGTATCAGTAATAGTACCAGTTTATAATACGGAAAAGTATTTAGTAAGATGTTTAGAAAGTTTAGTTAAACAAACTTTAGAAGACATTGAAATAATTATTATAGAAGATAAATCTCCTGACAACGCAAATGAGATATTAAAAGAATACGAAAAAAAATATAAAGATAAAATAAAAGTTTTTCACAATAAAACCAATAAAGGTATTGGTTATAATAGAAACTTCGGTATGAAAAAAGCTAGCGGTGAATATATCGGGTTTGTTGATAGTGATGACTGGGTTAATGAAACCATGTTTGAAAAAATGTATGCGAAAGCGAAAAAAGATGAGTTAGATTTAGTTTTATGTAACTTTCATAAGATGTTAGAAAAAGAAAATGGAAGTTTAGAAGAAATACAAGTCGATGAAATTTCTACTTTTAAAAACACAACGCTTAAAAAGATGCCAAATCTATTATTAGATGTAGAACTTGCTCCTTGGAATAAATTATATAAAAAAGAATTATTACATGGTGTTTCTTTTCCTGAAAACTTAAAATATGAAGATACAGTTGTTGTTCTTAAGTCTATGGCAAGAGCGAAAAAAATAGGAATAGTAGGTGAAAAACTTAATTACTATTTAGTTAGAAGTAAAAGTGAAACATTAGTTATGGATAAAAAAGTTTATGATATGTTTGAAGTAACTAACATGATGATTGAAGAACTTAAAAGTCATGACTATTATGATGATATAAAAGAGTATGTTGAAGCTATGACAATTAGAAATTTATTTAGATACACATTGCAACAAAAATATCAAAAAGATAATAAAATTAGAAATGATTTTATAAATAAAGTTTTTGATTATTTAAATAAAGAATTTCCTAATTGGAAACAAAATAAGATATGGAGGAAAAGAAACTTTTTTAAGAGGTTAATAGAAAGTAATAAGTTATTAACAAAAATTTATTGTGTTATATTTTAATAAAAAACAGTCATGATTAATTGGATATTTAATAGTTCTTTTAATTATGACTGTTTTTATAACAACAGGTGGTGCTAACACGGGTTTGATTTGTCAATATTAATAGACCAATAAAATATAGAAATTACATTTCTACAAAGTTTATAGTGAAAAAACGGAACTGTGCAAATATCAAAATTTAATATTATTTTATATAAAAGATAATATTTTGAATAAAATAATATTAATAGTACTAATAACTAATTGCCACAAACTATTGACAATTGCCATAAAATAATATAAAATAATGCAAATGGAGGTTGCTATGAGGGAATATAATTTACGAATTGAATCTAAAAAATTATTAACACCAAATATTGTTAATTTAGTTTCATTAATACATGAATATAAAGGAAAACAAACATTGTATATTGAATCAAAAAAGGATATTTTAACAAGCTTGTTAAATATAGCAAAAATTCAAAGTTCTGAATATTCAAATAAAATAGAAGGTATAAGGACAACTGACCAAAGAATAAAGGAAATTATTAATGACAGAGTTGAACCTAAAACTAGAAATGAAGAAGAAATAGCAGGATATAGAGATGTGTTAGAATTAATTCATGAAAATTATGAAAATATTTCTGTTACGCCAAGTATAATACTACAGTTACATAAAAATTTGTATAAATATAGTGCTACAAATTTTGGTGGAAAATATAAAACTACAGATAATGTTATTGAGGAGCAAGATGAAAATGGAAATAAAAAAATAAGATTTAAGCCTGTTTCTGCCTTTGAAACTCCTGACGCAATAGAGTTATTGTGTACATCATATAATGAGGAAATATCAAATGGTGAAATTGATCCCCTTATTTTAATTCCGATATTTATAATAGACTTTTTATCAATCCATCCATTTATGGATGGGAATGGTAGGATGAGTAGATTACTTACATTACTGTTGTTATATAAAAATGGATATATAGTAGGAAAATATATTAGTATTGAAAAATTGGTTGAGAATTCTAAAGAAAGTTATTATGCTTCTCTAATGAAAAGTTCTGTTAATTGGCACGAAAATAAAAATGATTATAGTTTTTTTGAAGAATATTATCTTGGTATCATTTTAAGAGCGTATAAAGATTTTTCGAATAGGGTAGAATATATTACTAATAAAAAATTAAATGTGAAACAAAGAGTTTTAATAATCATTGAAAAAAGTGTTACAAGAATCACAAAAAAAGAAATAGCTGAAATGTGTCCGGATATAAGTGAAGGTTCAATTGAAAGAGTATTGAATGAATTATTAAAAGAGAATAAGATATTAAAAGTAAGTGGTGGAAGATTTACTTCATATATGATAAATAGTTAATAGGCTTATATGAATAATTAATAAATGGTAACAAATGATACTCAAAATAAATTATAATAAGGGAATAAAAATTAATTGCCACATTAATTGTCAATTGCAATATTATATAATATTTTGTTGTAATTAAAATTTTTATGCGATTAAGCCTAATTTACAAAAAAATATTAACACTAAAAATCAAAAATGTATCACTATTAAAGATAAAAAGGATAAATAATTTTATTAGAAATTTTTGAATATATTGCAAAATCAAAGAAATAAATTTTCTTTGGTTTTTATTTTTTTATAATGTATGCTATAATTAAATAGACAAAAGATTATAGAGGTGTATGTATGACAAAAGTAAAAGGTATTTTTGGAAACTTTAAAAGATATTGGTTTTTAATGACACAATTAATTGGAAGAGATTTTAAAGTAAAATATAAAAGATCAGTTTTAGGTATTTTATGGAGTCTCCTTAATCCTATTCTTACAATGGCTGTTATGGCCGTTGTTTTTTCCCAGATGTTTAAATTTAAAGTAGAGGGAGTAAACTATATTGTTTATTTGATGACTGGTATTATAATGTTTAACTATTTTAGTACTGCATCTCGTGATGCAATGACATCAGTAGTAGAAAACTTCTCTTTAATAAATAAGGTGTACATTCCTAAATATATATTTCCAGTTGCAAAATGTTTATTTGTTGGTATAGATTTTCTTTTGACATTAATACCATGGGTTGGAATAATTTTATTATCTTATGTTGGTTTAGGTGAATATACATGTCACATCAATTGGTATTATCTATTATTACCATACATTTTTGTTTGCATGTTATTCTTTACTGTAGGTATGGGATTATTGTTATCTTGTTTATCTGTTTTTTTAAGAGATATATGGCATATATATGGAATAGTTTTAACTTTATGGAACTATTTGACTCCAGTATTTTATAGTATAGAAATTTTACCAACAAAATTACAAGTACTTATGCATTTTAATCCATTATATCAATTTTTGGAAGCAGCAAGAACCGTAGTTTTATATGGGCAAGCACCATCATTAAAAACACTTGGTATATTAGGCTTTATAGGTATTGGTATGCTAGGTATAGGAGCATTCGTGTTTAGAAAGAAACAGGATAAATTTATTTATTATATATAGGAGGTAGCCATGATTAACATAGAAAATGTATCAATGAAATTTAATCTTGGAATAGAAAAGGATTTTTCTATTAAACAAGCTTTTGTAAATTTGTTTACTAAAAAAGGAAAGAGAAAAAAAGAAGAATTTTGGGCTCTTAAAGATGTTGATTTTCATATTGGAAGAGGAGAGGTTGTTGGGCTTATAGGTAGTAATGGTGCTGGTAAGTCAACTCTTTTGAAAGTAGTAAGTGGTGTTATGAAACCTACTAAAGGTAAGGTAGAAGTTAATGGGGTTATATCACCTATGATAGAATTGGGGGCAGGATTCGATGGAAACCTAACGGCCCGTGAAAATATATATTTAAACGGGGCAATACTTGGATATTCTAAAAAATTCCTAGATTCAAAATTTGATGAGATTGTAGAATTTTCAGAACTTAAGGATTTTTTAGAAGTGCCAGTAAAGAATTTTTCATCTGGTATGACCGCAAAACTTGCTTTTTCAATTGCAACTATTGTTAATCCAGAAATCTTAATAGTCGATGAAATATTATCTGTTGGGGATATTAAATTCCAAGAGAAAAGTAAAAATAAAATGATGGAGATGATAAAGGGAGGAACAACTGTTTTATATGTTTCCCATTCTCTTCAATCTATAAAAGATTTATGTACTAAAGTTGTATGGTTAGAACACGGAAAAGTGATAAAAATGGGTGATACAAAGAAAATTTGTGATGAATATTACAAGTCACAAATGAATTAATCGGAGGTAGCATGAGTAAATATATTCACTATTGTTGGTTTGGAGGTAATCCTTTACCTAAGTTAGCAAAAAAATGTATTAAGTCTTGGAAGAAGTATCTTCCGGATTATGAAATAATTGAATGGAATGAAAACAATGTTGATTTAGAAGAATGTCCATTTATTAAGGAAGCATATGCAAATAAAAAATGGGCCTTTGTAGCAGATTATGCAAGAACAAAAGCAATTTATGAAATGGGCGGAATCTATTTTGATACAGATATGATGATTACGAAGGATATAAGCTTTCTTTTAGATAAGGAAACCTTTTTAGGTGTAGAAGATTCAATGATGGTTAATGCTGCTGTTTGGGGATCTTCTAAACCAAAGACATATTTTGCTAAAAGAATGCTTGATTTTTATAAATCACAAGAACATTTTGATATAAATAATATTTATAAAATGAGTATTCCAAGAATTATTACTAGAATATTAGATGAGTTTGGATTTGATCCATCAATTAACGAAGTACAGGTATTTCATAAAGATATATATGTTTATCCAAGGCCTTATTTTTATCCATTATCATTTAATTTTAAGGATAATAAATTTACTGAAGAAACTTGCATGGTACATTATTTTGATGCAACCTGGATCCCTAAAAATGAACAAATAGAAATGAAATTAATTAGAAATTTTGGCGCTAAACCGGTTGCATTTGCACTGAAAGTTTATAGATTTTTAAAGAGAAATATTAAACGCGCAATAAAATTATGTTTATTTCCTGTAGTACTTTATCGTAGATATAAAAGAAAAATAAGTGATAAATATATAATGAATTTAAATAATGCTTTAGAAGATATAAGATCAATAAAAAAAGACTATTTAGTAATGCATAATCCAGAATGGCTTGGAGTAACAAGTGCAACAATTGAACTTTTTGACTCTAGGGTAAGATGTGGTGAGCTATTAAGAAAAAAAGATATAACTAAAGTAAAAAAAGCTATTTTAGACTCAGGGGTTAAGCAAGTAATCTTTAGTGCAATGGCTTTAGGTTGGAAAGAGTTAGCATTAGATTTAAAAAAAGAAAATCCAGATATTAAGATAAAGGTATTTTGGCATGGAAGTAATTCTCAAGTTTCTGAACCATATGGATGGGCACGTAATATAGAAATTATTGAATTACATAAAGAAGGAACAATTGATGTTTTTGCTACTTGTAAGGAAAGTATTTTGAATTTTTATAAAAATGAAGGTTATAACACCATGCTAGTTAGAAATACGGTAAGATTACCTAAAAAAATAACTGGTAAGCCTCCAAAAGAAGAAGTTAGAATAGGAATATATGCTGCTAAATGTGATGATTGGAGAAAGAATTTATTTGCGCAGCTAGCAGCAGCATCCTTAATTCCTAACGCAGTAGTAGATATGGTTCCACTTAATCCAGAAGCAATGACTTTCGCAGATGAAATAGGTTTGAAATTAGATGGATTAGATAAACCAATACCAAGAAAAGAATTATTAAAGAGAATGGCTAATAATACCATTAATTTATATGTTACTTTCTCAGAGTGTGCACCAATGCTTCCAGTTGAAAGTTTTGAAGTAGGAGTGCCATGTATATCAGGTAATAATCATCATTATTTTAAAGGTCAAGAACTAGAAAATTATATAATTGTTAAAAACGAAGAAAATCCGATAGAAATAAAAAAACAAATAGAAAATTGTTTAAATAATAAAAACGAGGTAATGAAACTTTATAAAACATGGAAAAAAGAAAATGATGCTTTATCTAAAAAAAGCGTTCAAAATTTTCTTGATATGTAAGAGGTGAATCATGAATGTATTAGATGTAAATAAAATAAAAAATAAAGATTACGTAGTTTTATTACCAAGGTGTGATTATGATATAAGAGATAGCGTTGAATACTCTTTTGAAAATGTATTTTATCTGGATTATGAACTAACTAAAGAACATGCTGATATTCTGATAGAATTTATTAATAATAAAGCTAATAAATTAATAGTATTTGATTATGATGAATTTTATAGACAAGTTTTACCATATATTAGAAAAAACAAAAAGGTAAAGTGGATATATAAAAATAATATTGCACAAATGACTGATGGAATGGTTAGAGCAACAGTAACTAATTTGATGGAATTTTGCGATAGAAACATAGTAAATGAAATAGGTTGTTTAGATAAATCTACATATGAGGTTTTTAAAAATGCAGGATATAAAACAAAGCATGTATTATTAGATATAAAATCTAATAGCAAAAAAACAAAAAAATCTAATTCAATTGGATTGATAGGAAATGATTATAATCCTAATCATAATACGTATAATCAATTAAGTGCTTTAAAGTTAGTGGATTATAGTTATGTGAAAATAATTAAAAATATGCCAGCTACTGAACACTTTATAGACTTCTTTAACATAAAAGAAAAAAGAGTAGAAAATATAGAAGAAGTAATGAAAGATAATTTCATTAATCTATATTGTAATTTTACCGCTAATGACTTTGAATTAATTTTAAAGAGTATGGATATGAATATTCCTTGTTTACTTGGAAATACAGATATTTTTGATAAATATACAAAATTAAAAAAATATTTAGTTTTAGAAAGTGATGATGATATAAATGAAATTGCTTCCAAAATAAATACTATTAAAGAAAATAAAGAAGATATTTTAAAAGAATATGCTAAAT
>CAJTXC010000017.1 GCA_910580135.1 uncultured Bacilli bacterium
CATATTAATAATTATCACTTATTTTGTGTCTACACACACTATTTGACAATTATCCCAAAAATAAAAAGGACACAGTGGGTAATCCATGTCCTTAAGCAATAAGGGAAGTATGTGTACTTCCGTAATTAAAGATACTACATTATTAATAATAAATCAAGCTTTTTTTTACATTTTTCGACATTTTTCGCATTTTTTTTATCATTTGCACTTATAATCAGCTTTTTCTATGATTTTTATTATATTTTCTTTTTTATATTGTCTTTTTAAATTCAACTTAATATAATTATTTTCTATATCATCAGAAATGAAATTAATACTTATACCTGTATCATTTATATTAATGAATAAATCATCCAATATATACTCTTTATCATCATTATAAATTAACTCGATAAATAATTTATCATTCTTCTTATCTATCTTATACTTTATATTTTCTCTCTTATACCTATCTTCTAAAGAAGTTCTTACAGCATCTAAATAATCTATTTTTTCATCTTGGTTTAATATTTTAATTTCTTTATTAACAATAACGTTTTTAATTTTAGTTCCTCGAACTTTCATATTTATCTTACTTTCCATTAAAATTCCATCGTCTTTCAATAATTTTGTACAATTTATTTTTTTAGAAGAAAATACAATAAAAATTAATGTAGCCGCTACTATAATAATTAAAGTTGCAATTAAAGATATAATTAATATTTTGTTTTTATTTTTATGAACTTTTTTCTTTGGCATATATATTTCTCCTTGCGTTTTTTATTTTTCTATTAAACTATTACCAGTCATCTCTACTGGTTTTTCTATATTTAGCAATTCAAGCATAGTCAGCGCTATATCAGCTAATTTACCATTTTTCAAATTAATATTTTTTCTTGTAATTATAAATGGTACTAAATTAGTAGTATGAGATGTTACTGGAATATTATTTTCATCCCACATAACATCACAATTACCATGATCCGCAGTTATGATTAATGTTCCTTCTTTTTCATTTATTTTATCATATATTCTTTTTAAACAACCATCAAGAAACTCTACTGCACTTACTGCTGCATCATAGTCTCCTGTATGACCAACCATATCACCATTAGCATAATTAAGTATTACAACATCATAATAATCTTTATCTAGTTCTTTAAGTAGTGTATCGGTTACTTCTTTAGCACTCATCTCTGGTTTCATATCATAAGTAGCTACCTTAGGTGACGGAATAAGTATTTTTTTCATTCCATTAAACTTTTCTTCTACTCCTCCATCATAGAAATAAGTTACGTGTGCGTATTTTTCAGTTTCTGCAATTCTTAATTGTTTAAGGCCTTTTTCATTAAGATACGCTCCCATGGTTTCTGATAAGTCTTGATGATTAAACGCATGCTTGCATAACACAGTATTAGTAACTGGCATCATTGTTAATACCGACAAATTTCTTAAATTTTTAGTTTCCATAATGCTTTCTTTTGGATTAGTAAAAGCCGTAAATAGCTCTCTTAATCTATCTGGTCTAAAGTTAAAAGTTATAACGCCATCATCATCTTCTAATAAGCCATCATTTATAACAGAAGGTACTATAAATTCATCTGTTATTCCTTCGCTATAATTTTTATCAATACATTCTTCTGCACTATTATATTTTTCACCAACTCCATAACTAATAGCATCATATGCCTTTTTTACTCTATCATAGTTATTATCACGATCCATTGCGTAATATCTACCACTTATTGTAGCAATCTTTCCAATACCAGTTTCGCTTATTTTTTCTTCTAACTTTTTTATAAACCATTTAGCACTCTTTGGATTAACGTCTCTTCCATCCAAAAATAAGTGATAACAAACATCTTTAACATTATTTTCTTTTATCATATCGATAATAGCCATCAAATGATTAATGTGAGAGTGTACTCCCCCATCTGATAAAAGCCCCATAACATGTATTTTAGAATTATTTTTTTTAACATGATTAATTACATTTAATATCTCTTTGTTTCTATAAAAGGTTTTATCTTCTATAGACTTATTAATCAGTTCTAATGGCTGATAAACAATTCTGCCAGCTCCTATGTTCATGTGACCTACTTCACTATTTCCCATTTGACCATTTGGTAATCCAACTGCTGTCCCACTTGCTTCAAGTAAGCTATGAGGATATGTTTTCCATAAGTAATCAAAGGTAGGTTTGTTAGCATTTTTAAAAGCGTTACCATCCGTTTCTTCCCTAATTCCACAACCATCTAAAATACATAATACTAAAGGTTTCTTCATATTTATCATCTCCTTATTAATTATATCAAAAAAGACCAGCTTTGGTAAAGAAGCCAATCTTTCGTTTGCACAACAATTCCTTGTGTTCGTCTTATTTTATAAGCTATATAAGCATTTCTATAATTTCTATTAAAACACCTGATAAAGCACCAATCAAATATAGAGTTAAAATTATAATTCCATTCTCTTTTTTATTTTTATTAACCTTAAATAACACTAACAAAGCAACACCACTACCAGTAAGTAACCCTGATATACAAGATGCTAGTGATATGGCACTATTTAAATATAACTCGGTTATTATAACGCTTGATGCACAATTAGGAATTAATCCAATTAAAGAAGATATAAACGGACTAAAGAAACTATCTTTTAAAAATAATTTACCTATGTTTTCCTCTCCTAAATAATATATACCTATATTAAGTAAGAATGTTACTGCCATTATAAATAATGTAATATTAAACGTATGCTTAAGCGTAGACTTTAATATACTATGATTACAATCACAGTGATGTTCCAAGCAAAAGTCTTTTATTTCATAATCGTTTTCACTTTTGCTTTTATTTCTTAAAACGAAATCAATTATAAAACCAATTATCATTCCAATTAAAATCTTTATTAATAATATCTTAAATATAACACCTGCTTTTGCACCATTAGATATAAGAATCGGAAGCATTTCATCAGACGTAGATAAAAAAATGGATATAAGTGTTCCTACAGTTATTATTCTAGTGGCATAAAGATTGGTTGCCATAACAGAAAATCCACATTGGGGTACCGCGCCTAATAAACTTCCTATAAATGGTCCAAACTTACCAGCCTTTGTAATCTTACTTTTACTTTGTTTACTAAATTTATGTTCAATGTATTCCATTATTAAAAAAGCAATAAATAAAAATGGTATTAATTTTAATGCATCTAATAATGTATCTAGTATTATTTCTTTCATGAGTTTCTCCTTTAAAATCAGCAACTAGATAATAGCACATTTTAATACAATATGCAACAAACATAATAAGTGATAAAATTTAAACTTCATATTATAAAGTGAAAGGAGATAAAAATGAGAAACAACAATAATCAAAATAACTGTAATTGTCAATCTAGCATTGTATGCGATTTTCTAAGAGATAGACAAAATGTAGGAAATGTAAGATTAGTTGTAGGTACCACAGGTCCTACTGGGCCTACAGGACCTACAGGACCATCTGGTGGACCTACTGGGGCGACTGGTGCTACTGGACCTACTGGACCTCAAGGATTAGCTGGTGCGACTGGAGCCACTGGCGCAACCGGTCCTACTGGGCCTCAAGGATTAGTTGGTGCGACTGGAGCTACTGGCGCAACTGGTCCTACTGGACCTCAAGGGTTAGTTGGTGCTACTGGGCCTACAGGTTCTACTGGACCTACTGGACCAGCACCAACTTTAGCAATAGGTACCGTTACAACTGGAGCACCTGGTACTGATGCTAGTGTAACAATTACTCCAGGAACAATTTAAAAAAATATATAAAGAAAGGAATGATTATTATCAACCCAGATTATTTACTAAATTTTGTTATTCCACAAGGTCCTACTGGACCTACCGGAATAACTGGTCCTACCGGATCGCAAGGATTAGAAGGAGCTACTGGGCCTACTGGCGCTACTGGTCCACAAGGATTAGAAGGAGCTACTGGACCTACTGGTGCAACTGGACCTCAAGGGTTAGCAGGTGCTACCGGGCCTACTGGTGCTACTGGACCTCAAGGGTTGGAAGGTGTTACTGGGCCTACTGGCGCTACTGGACCACAAGGCTTGGAAGGCGCTACCGGACCTACTGGCGCTACTGGACCTCAAGGGTTAGCAGGTGCTACCGGACCTACTGGGGCAACTGGACCTCAAGGGTTAGCAGGTGCTACTGGACCTACTGGTGCAACTGGACCTCAAGGGTTAGCAGGTGCTACCGGACCTACTGGTGTAACTGGTCCTACTGGACCTGCTAATGGTTTAAATGCTTATGGTGGTAAGTATAGCGATACTCCTCAAACAATTACTTTAGGTATTGGAACTCAATCGCAAATAGCTTTACCAAGTACAATGCCAAATTTAAATACCACCTACACACCTGCTAATAGTATTACTGTTACACAAGCTGGTACTTATGAAATCAACTATTATAGTAATGTATCAGTTGCACTTGGTACAACCGTAACTTTAGCAGTTAGAAATAACGGAACAAATATTCCAGATACCGTTATTTCAAGAGTTCTATCAGTTGGTGTAGGGTCTATATATAGTGGTAGTGTAATAGTTACTTTAACAGCTGGTGCTGTAATTGACATGGCTATATCGGCATTACTTGCAGTTGGTGTTACTCTAGGTTCTGGAGTAAACGCAACATTAAGCGTAAAAAAACTTGATTAGGAGCTAATATGAACAAATTAAAAATATGTGTTTATGCAATAACTAAAAATGAAGAAAAATTTGCTGAAAGATGGTATAATTCCATGAAAGAGGCAGATGAAGTATACGTATTAGATACTGGTTCTACAGATAATACTGTGGAAAAGTTAAGAAAACTAGGAGCAAAGGTAACAATTAAAGAAATTAAACCCTGGAGATTTGACGTAGCTAGAAATGAATCATTAAAACTTGTACCCGAAGACTATGACGTATGTGTATGTACTGATTTAGACGAAGTATTATCTCCTGGATGGAGAAAAAAGTTAGAATTACTGTGGAAAGATGGAGTTAATCATCTAAGATATAACTATAACTGGAGTCATGATGAAAACGGAAATCCTTTAGTTAACTTCTACATAGAAAAAATGCATTCAAGAAATGATTATGAGTGGGTGCATCCAGTACATGAAGTATTAAAATATACAGGTGAAAATGAAGTATTTGCAACAACGGATGAAATAACTGTAGATCACTGGCCTGACGATACGAAATCAAGAGGTAGTTATTTACCACTTTTAGAATTATCGGTCAAAGAAAATCCAAATGACGACAGAAACGTTCACTACTTAGGTAGAGAATACATGTTTTATGGAAAGTGGAATGAATCAATAGACACATTAATAAAACACCTTTCTCTTCCTACCGCAACATGGAAAGACGAAAGATGCGCATCAATGAGATTCATCGCAAGATGCTATAAAAATCTAAAAAGATATGAAGAATCTAGAATGTGGCTTGATAAAGCAATTATGGAAGCTCCATACTTAAGGGATCCTTATATCGAAAGAGCACTTCTTGAATATCATCTTCAAGATTGGGAAAAAGTTAAAGCTTTTTGTCTAGGTGCTTTAGAAATTAAAAACCATACCAAATCATATATAAATGAACCTTTTAGTTGGAATTATACACCATATGACCTTCTATCAATAAGTGAGTTTTATTTAGGAAACTATAATGAAGCCTTAAAATGGTGTAATAAAGCCATAGATATGGAACCTGATAATGAGAGATTACTAAACAATAAAAAAATAATTCAAGAAAAAAGAAATTCTGCATAAAGAATTTCTTTTTTATAAATACCATAATTTCTTATTATTTTTTCTAACCTTTTTGATTATTCCACCGCCACAGCATATATCACCTAAATAAAATACACAAGCTTGTCCTGGAGTAACTGATTTAACACCTTGCGGATACTTAACTAAAACTTCACCATTATCAAGCCATTCTAGTTCTACTTCTACATCATTTTGTCTATATCTAAACTTTGCAGTGCATTTTTCTATTTTTTCATCATAAGTCCAGTTAACTTGCTCTACTAAGCAAGAATCAGTAACTAAATATTCATTATCATCACCAGTTGCAATATATAAAATATTTTTATTTAAGTCTTTTCCTACAACAAACATTCTATCTTCTGTACCACCAATATTTAGTCCTCTTCTTTGACCAATTGTATAATGCATTAAACCAATATGTTCTCCTATCTTTTTGCCAGTCTTAATATCTATCACATCACCTGGTTTGTTAGGTAAATAATTTTTTAAAAAGTTAGAAAAGTTTCTTTCACCAATAAAACATATACCAGTTGAATCTTTTTTATCAGCAGTTACTAATCCATATTCTTCTGCTATTTTTCTTACCTTTGGCTTTACCATATCACCAATTGGAAATAAAACGTTCTTTAGTTGTTCTTTACTAACCTGAGATAAAAAATATGATTGATCTTTATTATTATCTACCGCACGCATTAACTTTCCATCTTTTATTCTGCAATAATGTCCAGTAGCAATGTAATCTGCCCCTAGTTTTTCTGCTTCTTTTGCAAACTGGTCAAACTTAATATATTTATTACACATTATATCTGGATTAGGGGTTCTACCTTTTTTTAATTCGTCTAAAAAATAAGTAAATACATAATCCCAGTATTCCTTAATAAAATCTTTTCTATATAAAGGAATACCCAGTTTATCACATACTTTTTTGGCATCATTATAGTCTACCTCTTGAGGACAAATACCCTCTATTGTCGTTGGTGCTCCTTCTATTTCTCCATCCGCAAAGGAATCCCAGTTACGCATGAAAAGGCCAATTACTTCATAACCTTGTTTTTGCAAAACTATTGCTGCAACGGATGAGTCTACACCGCCACTCATTCCTATTACTACTTTCTTTTTCATAACTTCATCTTCTATCTTATAAAATTTGTTGATATCCTTTTTTCCTTAACTGGTTTTTCTATACCATTTTTATTACCAGTTTCAATACATTTTAATACCCAAGCCATATTGTTTCCAAGCGTTCTCATTGTTTGTAGACCTTCTTCATCCTTAATAGCTTCTTCTTTATTGTTGCCATGAATTTGATTCCAGTACTGGCTTCCAACAACAATCATATTAGAAATAGTAAAAAATTTATTTAAATCATCAAAAGTTGTTGCTGCACCACCCCTTCTACAACTTACTATGCTAGCTGCTGGTTTATACTCAAAAGCATAACCTTTTCCATAAAAACATCTATCCATGAACGATTTTATAAATCCACTAGGTCCAGCATAATGAACAGGAGATCCAAATACAAATCCATCTGCCTCTTCTGCTTTTTCCATAAATTCATTTACTTTATCATTAATAAAACATCTTTTAGTTTTAAAGCAAGCTCCACATCCAATGCATCCAGAAATCGCTTTATTACCTATCCAAAATATTTCAGTATCAATACCATTTTTATTTAAAGTTTTAGAAACCTCTTCTAAAGCTAAGTTAGTCGCACCATCTTTATGTGGACTTCCATTTACTAATAATACTTTCATTTATATCACTCCAATACAATATATTTTTATTGTAACTTTTCTATTTCTTCTTTTGATAAACCGGTAGCATTTGCTATTACATCTATAGGTATATTCTGTTTAAGTAAATTTTTGGCGGTAATGATTATACCTTTTTTGGTACCATTAGTTATACCTTTGTTATAAGCATGAAAACTTATTCTATCCCTTATAAATTTTTCTTGTTCTTCGATGTCGTATATTCCTTGTAACTCTTCTTCTTTTGATACTTTACTTATTTTATCAGCCACAATTTCCATCTCCTTACACCCTTTACTTACTTTTTGTAATTCTTCTTCATCGTCTAAAGTCATTACTAAAAGTTCCTTTTCAAGCTTCGTTAATTCACTTTTATTATAATACATTTCTTTTA
Source organism: uncultured Bacilli bacterium (assembly GCA_910580135.1). GTDB lineage: Bacteria > Bacillota_I > Bacilli_A > RF39 > UBA660 > Aphodocola. Next base: position 7,920 of record CAJTXC010000017.1, read on the forward strand.
TTCTTTTCAAGTTAATGTGATATATTTCGGTATCAGTATTATAAACAAAATTACTTCTTACTAAACCTCTTTCTTCATCCATCATTCTAAATTTAATTACTATTCGCTCATCAAATAATTCGAAGTTATCAAAATTAAGTTGTATTACTTTCTTTTGAGTAGAATACTTGCTTCCTTTAGTTACGATACCATCTTTTATCTTCTCTATATATCTATCATTTTTATCAAATAAACCATCGTAGTAATTTTTATTCATTTCAAGATTTATGACATTGTCTTTTACTTCCACTATTAAATCCGCTATTTTCCCCTTTTCTTTTATTTCACCTTTTGATAGTTCGGTATTCTTAAATACTATATTTCCTTTTATGTATTTTTTATCTATTTTAGTTATTCCACTTATTATATCTACTAGATATCCTTCTGTTTTGCTATCATTTAAAACACTTTTAAATACTACGTCAAATGTCATTGGAATTATTTTTGTTTTTTCTTTTATCATTTTTGTCTCCTTTCTTTCCTGATTACATCTAACAATTTTTTAGCACCTCCTTTTTTACTACCAATAGATGTTCTCATATTAATTGTTAGACAAAACTTTCAAAATCCCCCTAAAAAATTAAAAAAAATAAAGATAAAATTTAATTTATCTTTACCACACCTATGTCCTTTAAGTTTGATAATATGTATTCTACTGAAGTTTTTATAAATTTATTTATAACCTTCATATCAAATACGTAAGCCTTACTCTCTTTTGTATTTTCAATTATAATACCTGCTTGATTAATTATTATATCAATTTTATCCATTGGAATTTCTTTTATAATGTTTTCAAATTCTGGAACTGTTTCATAAAATATACTTAAATCCATGTTATATTCATCGATTAATTTTATGTTTAAATTAGTATAGTCATTATAAAAATAATCTCTTTTTTTATCAAATGGAATATTTTCTATAGTACCATCTAATTTATATATAACACCATTCTTATAAAAATCCGGTTCAAAGTACTTAAACCATAAATAGTCAGTATATAAATGGATATAGTAACCTAATACAAAGTCATCGTTTAGTTTATCTTTATACTTATTTAAAAATTTATCTAAGTGAGGTAAATCTTCATCAGTATCCTGAAAATGAGAATCTTTTTTTGTCATTCCAATATGCTTTGCAATATCAGGCGCTATACTTCCTATTAAAATATGTTTATTATTTCGTTTTAAAACTTTATTAATTTCGTTTGCTACTGCTATATGTATCATGCTACTTGCCATATTATTAACCCTCCTGTATAATTATAACATGCTTTTAGACGCATATAATTAATTATATTTAGAAGGTGTAAACATGAATAATAGACCAATTTGTTTTTTTGATTCTGGAATTGGTGGTTCTACTATCTTAAAAGAAGTAATAAAGCTACTTCCTAATGAAAATTACATATATTATGCAGATAGTAAAAATAATCCTTACGGAAATAAAAACAAAGAAGAACTGTTTGAAATAGTAAGTAATGCTGTGGACAACTTGCTTAAGTATGATCCAAAATTAATTGTTTGCGCATGTAATACCGCAACGGAAGTAGTACTAAATGACATTAGAAAAAAATATCCTGACATTACATTCGTTGGTACTGAACCTGCTGTTAAGGTTGTTCATGATAAATACCAAGATAAAAAAACTCTTGTAATAACAACTAAGGGTACTGGTGAAAGTGAAAGGTTTAAAGCATTATTCAACAACTATAAAACTCCAGATTGTACCTTAATTGAAGCACCTCTTCTTGCAGGTTTAATTGAAAATAATAAAGATCCATATCCATATCTAAAAGACTTATTAAAAGATTATAAAGATATAGATGTAGTAGTACTTGGTTGCACACATTTTCCACTTGCTAAGGATGCAATAAAAAAAATACTTGGTGATGTTACCTTTGTTGATGGAAGTGTTGGTATTGCAAACAGAATAAAAAGTCTTTTAAAAGAAAATTTAAATGATAATGGTAGAAGTATTAATATAATTTCTACTAAAAAAGACGTTAGTGAAACAATATTAAAAATAATAAGTTAAAATTATTGAATAAAACATTTTATGATTGTATAATATAAAAGAAGGAAGCAGCTTACTAGTTGTTTTCCAAGGTTTGTTAAAAGTTGAAAAACAGAGCTAGTTACCCTCTAACTCTGTTTTTCTTATACGTACATAATAATAACTAGTACTATTATAAGTATTAGAATGATAATTAATTTTGGACTAAATTTTATTTCAAATCTAAACCTCATAAGTATCACCACCCTTCTTATTCAAGTTGGATGGAAAACAAAGCTAGTTTTTACTGCTCCCTACTTTACTTATTATCCATAACTTTGAAAATGTCCCTAAAAATATTAAAAAAAGTGATAATTTTTTATCACTTTTTGATTAAACCTAATTTTTATTTTCCTTATTAAAATATTCTCTTTCTTTATAACTTAGAATATTAGAAAATATTATATTTGGAAATTTTGCTATATAAACATTATAATCATTTACGTTTGAATTATATACTCTTCTAGCTGCTGCTAAATTATCTTCACAATCAACTATTGATTCTTGTAATTTTAAATAGTTTTCATTAGCTTTTAAATTAGGATATTTTTCCACAACCACATTAATCTTATCAATCGTTTTATTAATTTCATTATTAACCCTATTTTTTTCTTCTAGCGTCATATCATTTCTTAGTTTAGTAATTGTTTTTAATACATCTTTTTCGTGTTTTGCATAACCTTTTACCACTTCTTGCATATTAGTTATGATATTATATCTTCTAGTTAAAAATATATCTATATTTGATATAGCCTGATCACATTTTTTATTTAGAAATACCATAAAATTTATTTTACTTATCACCGATGAAATAATAATTAAAATAACTATTATTAATATCAATATACTATAATTCATTCTTATTACTTTTCCTTTCTTAATTCAAGAACATCAATAACCTGCTTAATATACATCATTGTACCTTTAAAATCTTTTATTATTTCTTCTTCATTTATTTTCTTTTTAAAATTTGGCTCAAATAAATCATTAGCATAATTTTGTCCAACATATAATTTATCTTTATTTATAAGCATAAAAAATGAATCACTTAATATTTCATCATATAAATACTTTATCTTTTCCATCATCTTTGGAGTTAAATATAAAAATGCATCTTGCTCACTTACTGCACTAATCTTAAATATTTTATTAAATTCATTACTTTCAGTTTTTATTATGTTTTTTAAATAAGAAATAAAAATATCATCCGTACATATGACAATGGTTTCATATGCTTTATTAAGTTCTAATTCGGTTATTATCCCATCAAATATTACTTTTTTTTCAATATGTTCACCATCACCAAATCTATCTTTTTTCTTTTGCTCTTCTACTACACGCAACGCATTTTGATTAAATTTAGAGTTTTTATATGACCCTGAAATATTATCATTCATAGTAACTTTTCTTCTAGAGTATGAAAATATATTACCTTCAGGATTCCAATTAAGTATTTTTAAAATTTCAGTATTTAAATTCCCTTTAGTATTATATTTAAAATTATCATATTCATTTTTAAGTGCCTTATTAATATATTTTATCTTATATTCTTTAGATACTTTCTTAGTTAAATAGCCTTTCAATAAAGCTATAACAATCAAAATTAAAATACCTGGTATTATTAGTAATTTCAAATTGACATCATAGCCTTGTTTTAATCTAATAAAACTTATACCAACTATTGCTATAACAAATAATATCATACTAATTATAAGTAATATATTATAGATATTAATCAATCTAAACTTTTTATTAAAGTAATTTTTACTTTTCATCCTTACCTCCGATATAATTATCTATAAGTTCAAACTTTTTATCATATAATGTTGCACTATAATCATTATCATTATATTTAATATTACAAGTTATACCTGTTTTATTGTTAAATACTGAATCATAATCATTATTCCCTTTGCAAGTATAAATATCAAAGTCAATATTATATTTTTCAAATAATCGTTGTTTTATATATAACGAAGTCTCATTTTCTTCTAATTCAAGATTACAAGTATTACCCTCAATTAATTCTAATTCTTTAGTGTTCATATTTTTAATGACACTATATTTTCCATCGGTCAAACAAATATCACTAGTTTTATTAAACGTAGTTACGTAAGAATTATTTTTATACTTATTACCAAATGGACTAGTACTTATATTATTTAATTTTATACTATCTAACATAAATACATAGTTATCTTTACTTTCTTTTTCCACTGATGAAATCAATTTATTAGCATCATTAATCATTAAGTTAGTTCTTTTTGCAAATAACATCTGCGATATAGAATAAGATATTAACATTAAAATCACTGTTCCAAAAATAGCTACTGAAGTAAGAGTTATGATTTTTTCACTTCTTTTAATATCATTTTCCTTAGATATATTTATACTAGCTTGAGAAATTAATAGAATAATAAATATAAATAAAATAACACTTAAAATTATTATAGTAGTTAATATACCAGATTTATTAATACTAGGATTATACTGATAAAACGTCATCAATATAAATGAACTAATCATTAATAAAACAGTGATTATAAATAATCCAATAATTTTTTTCATATCTAATCCTCAAATTCACAATAAGAGAAATAATAGTGTTCTTCTTCATAATTAACTACGTCGCTCATATGTTTTTTTATTATTTCCTCATAAGTTCCACTCATTTTATTCCAAGCAAAATCACTAGCCATTGCTATGTTATATAAACTCATTTCTTTATCACTTACCGCTTTACCATTTTTAGTCATTTTACTTATTCCGTTTTCATTAAACATAAATACTATTTTATCATCATCCCTAATACAAGTTAATGTACTTCCTTTTTTTATTCCAATATAGTTAAGTAAAATTATTATACTAACTATAACTAAAGATATTATAAATGCTATAAAACTATTTTTCTTCATTACTAATACACCTTCTAAACATAATATCGTTAACTAATGCTATCAAAAACATATGAATTATGGTAACTATAATAGGTATTATCGGAGATGACATAATATTTTCTGTTATATCAGATATACTAATTCCAATTGTAAATGCATAAAATATAATTAGATTAATTATTTTAACTTTATTTAGTTCATATTTAGCGACTCTTTTCTTTCTATTATTGAAATATGTAAGCACAATAATTATTAAACTTTTTAAAACCCATACAACATATGTTAAAAGAACAGAAAAAAGATTATCGCTATACTTATTTAAAATTCCTAAAACAAGATTTCCTATAAACCAAGTAACTAAATCCCATACTAAAAATGAAATTATAATACTAAAAATAAATTTTGCTTTACTAACTATTTTTTTCTCCATCTTTAATCCTCCATATCATACTCATCTAAATCGTATATATTGCAATTCAAAATTTCTTTATCATTTTCATATAGATGTAATTCATCGCCTAAACCTGAATCAAGTCCCTGTTCCTTAACTTTTCTTTCACTATCAAAAATTGTAGAGCCATCAGCATTTTCTCTAATAACTTCATGATAATAATCAAATACTTTTGCAGTTAAATTTTCTAATAACAAATCTTTTACTAATGAATCTTTTTTCACATATAACGCCCCATCAAATTTGATATACTCATCATTTTCAAAAGTTATTTTCTTATCTTCAAATACTAATTCTTTAAATAATAAGTACCCGTCTATCCTAGAACCATATTCATCTTTATACAAATCAAAGAAATCTTTAATACTCCCCATATTTTTGATGGTAATACTATTAGTTTTCGATAATCCTAAGCTTCTTAGATTTTCATTTCCATCAAGTATTACGTTATTCACCTTAGACTTTATTAAATAAAATTCTTTTAAACTTAGTGAATTAGTAATAGTAACATTATTAACTTTACAATTTTCGGCTTCTACTTTAATTAAACTTTCAGAATTTATATTAATATCCTTAAATTTACTATTCTCAATATAAATTTCTTTTATATTGCTATTTTCATCAATTGTAAAATTCTTATCAAAAGATACATCGTCAATATTTAGTACTGTAAGTTTTTTATTATAAGATAAATTAAAATCATTTTTTATTTTTAATTGCTTAATAGAAAGTCTTTGAAGATTTGTTAATTTAGATAAATCTTTAATTGTTACATCATTTGTTTCTTTATTAATTTCCAAATTAGTTATATTTTCTAATTCTTCTTCTGTAAATTTATGAAAATATGAAATATCATTATCATAGTTATACTCGCTATTATACTCATCAACTAGTTTTATTTTTAATTCTTTTGAATCAAAGTCCCTGTTTCCAAATACTTTATATAAACTTTTATTAATATCAGTAGGATTTGTAAAATTAGGTATCAAAAATGACATAATATAGCAAAAGGCTAAAATAATTATTGGTAAAACTTTTATCTTTATTTCTTCTTTTAAAAAGAATTTAACAGTAAACACATAAGAAATAAATTTAAATAAGACTAAAAATATAAATATCCATAGGTAGTTAATTTCAATAGTCGATATTGAATAAAAAATCGGTATATAGCATATTAAAGCACCTAATTCATACCAACTAAGAGTTTTCTTAATATTTTCTTTATTTTTTACTATCTTGATAGTATTTAAACATGAAATGCATTCTCCTAAAATATGTGTTAAACTAGCAAAAATGAATAAAATAATTTTTACACCAAACAAAATATTAGTTCTAGTAAGTGCAGCTAAAAGTAAAATAATCGGTATTATAAAGCAATATAATAGATTAAATAAAACAATTAGAATAGAATTTTTTGTTTTGTTAACTTGGATGGCAGATGTCATATTATATTGATTTAAAGGAAATTCACAATTTTTACACTTTTCTGTACCTTCTAAGTTAATGGTTCCACATTTTGGACATTTCATTAGTAATTCCTCCTTACATTAACCTCTAAAGTTATTAATAAATTACCATCATTATCGTAAATAGAGATCTTATCATTATTTTCAAGTTCATCATCAGTAGTTCTTTCTTCATTATAAATCCAACTTAAAACTTTAATTTTTAAATTATTAAATGTAAAATCAGAAACTTTTGTATATTCTGGAACATATATTAGATAATTCCCACGATAATGATTAGATTCCGATGATATATATCCATTTTTTAACCCAAACTTTTTATCATTAACATATAAAGTATTAAAAGATACATCATCTAGGTATGTTATTTTCTCTAATTGATCAAGATTTTCAACTTTCAATTTATTCACTTTAATCTCTAATTCGGAAAGATATTTTAGATTAGATATATCTAATTCATCTAATGTACTTTCACAGAAAAACTGATTGATGCTATCTGGCAATTTTACATTTTTAATATCTGATGATGAAATAGACAAATATGTTAATTTTTTATTGCCAGTTAAATCTATAGTTTTATTAAATTTAATTTTTTTTAAAATGCTTAACTTTTTTAAGTTCTTTAATCTTTTTATATCCTCATTAGTAAATTCTTCTTCAACATATATTTCAGTTATTTCATTTAGTTCTTTATCTGTAAATTTATGAAAATATGAAAAAGAATTATTCGTATCATTGTAAATATTATAAGCATCAATCAATTCAGTTTGAAATCCTTTTGATGAAAATTCAGTACTGCCAAATACATTAAATAAAGTTTTGTTTAACTTTGTTGGTAATATTACATTAGGAATAATAAATAGCAATGATATATAAGTTACTAATACTGCTATAATTTTTTTATTTATAGTAATTTTATCTTTAATAAAAATTTTTCTTGTTATAAACCACATTAGTATTCTAATTATTATAAACACTATTATAAGAATATTAAATTTAACCCCTGCTGCAAAAACTATTATGGAAAATAATGATATTAGTATGATTTCTAAAATCACTAATTCTTTTTTCATATACTTAGTATTTTTTACTATTTTTTTCACAGTCAAGCAAGTTAAAGGCTCAATACCAAAAAATTGTAGTAACAATAATATTAAAAATAAAATAAAAGACATCATCGATTTGAAATTATTATCCAAAATATTTATAAACACCATAATTAAAAAAGGTGTTATTGAATACATAATACTGAATATAATAAACATAAATATATTTTTCTTTTTATTAACTTCAACGTTATCATTATTAATTTGACTATCATTTTCTTTAACTAAAATAACATTTTCCCCATTCAATGCAAATTCACAATTTTTGCAATTTTGTTCACTAATTTGATTAGGATAACCGCACTTAGGGCACTTATATAAATACTCATCATTTTGAACATTATTAGCTATGTTACTTAAACCACCCGAACCAGATATGTTATCACTTTCATATAATGATTCTTGTTGAACTAAAGACGTTCCACAATTCATACAATAATTAGATTGGCTATCATTTTCATAACCACACTTACTACACTTCATAAAATCCTCCTATCTTATAAATATATTATATCACAAAAAACTTTACACAGACGACATATTTTTATAAAATTCTATGAAATAATCGTATATAGGTGGGAAGTGATAACTTTGACTAGGCGATATACCAAGGAAAATTTATCTTTAATAGTAAGAAAAAACATTAGAAAATATAGACTAATGAAAAATTATACAATGCAAGAACTTGCAGATTTAACTGGGTTAACACATGGATATGTAAGAGATTTAGAATGTTTATCAATAGATAAAACTCCTCTTTTAGAAACAGTAGGAAAATTTGCAGATGCTTTAGAAATTGATATAAGATTATTATTTGATAACATAGATACGGAAGAAAAAAAATAATATAAAAACATGAGTAACTAATAATTACTCATGTTATTTTTTTATCATATTAATTATTATATCAACAGTATTTTCTATTCCTAACTCATCAACATTTAAACACATATTATAATTGCTAACTTCTTTCCAATTACGTCCAGTATAATACTTATAATGTTTAGCTCTTTCCTTGTTAATTTTATTTATCTTCTTTTCTGCTTTAGATTTATCTAACCCGTAATACTTAACCGCTCTTTTAACT
>CAJTXC010000018.1 GCA_910580135.1 uncultured Bacilli bacterium
ATACAACAAATCAAATATTTTATGTGGATAAGGTAACTATATAGTTACCTTTTTACTTTGACTTTTTTAATTATAATATTATAATTAATTTAAGAGGCAATTATGACTTATGGTGAAATATTAAACAATTTATCTAAATCCAAATTTAGAAATAGCTTTCATCTTAGAAAAAAAGATATTATTTATATAAAGGAAAAAAGTCCTTTAAAAATTAAAGAACATGCTTATGATTTTATTAAAAAAAGATTAGCACCCGCTGATATTCCAAATGATGGAAAACAAACACCTATGAAGGGTCACCCAGTATTTATCTCCCAACACGCATGTGCTTGTTGTTGTCGCGGTTGTTTAGAAAAATGGCATAAAATACCTAAAGGTAAAAATCTTACCAGCAAAGAAATAGATTATATAGTTAATCTAATAATGCTGTGGATAAAAAAAGAATTGCAGGAGGAAAAATGGAATTAATAGATATTTATGATGAAAAAGGAAATCATATCGGTACTGAAGATAGAAAAATAGTACACCAAAAAGCATTATGGCACAAAACAGTTCACTGCTGGCTTTATGACAAGTTGGGAAACATATATTTTCAAATAAGAAAAGATGAAAAAACGTTTTATACTACTGCATCAGGTCATGTTTCAGCTGGTGAAACCTTAAATGAAGCATTTGGTCGTGAGATTAAAGAAGAATTAGGAATTGATATTGATTATGAAAATGCAGAATTAATTGAAGTTGTTAACTTTAAACTTGATAGACAAAATAAAGATAGAACTATGTTTGGAGACAGAGCTTTCGCTAACGTATTTGCATACAAAATTATAGATGTTCCTACATTTAGTCTAGACCCTAACGAGGTAATTGGAATAGTTAAAGTAAATGCAAATGAAGCATTAGATTTATTCAAAAAGGAAAAAGGCAAAATAAATGCCGAAATAATAAACCTAGATAATACCATAACAAAAAGATTAATAGATTTTAATGAATTTTTAGTAAACAAGAAAGAAACTGCTATAGAAAAATATGGAAAAGTTTTAGAATTTGTTATCAATAAAAATTTAGAATACCTTAAGGATTTTATAAAAGAAAAACATGCCGGTCAAACTAGAAAACAAGGAACCCCATACTATGAGCACCCTATTTCTGTTGCCGAGCTCTTAAAAGAAAAAGGATTTGGTTATGATTATTATGTTACAGCACTTTTTCATGATTTATTAGAAGATACTGATGCAACTGAAAAAGAAATTGAAAAAATATCAAATAGCAAGATATTAAAAGCAGTTAACCTTCTTACTAAAGAAAAAGGATATGTAATGAAAAATTACATATCGAATATTAATAAAAATGAACTTGCTAGAATGGTTAAATTATCTGATAGATTACATAACCTTAAAGAAGGTATTTATGCAAGTAAAATTTGGAGACTAAAATACATTAAAGAAACAAAAAAATATTTCATACCACTCGCTAAAAACACGCCATTTGAAGAAGATATTAATATAGCTCTTAAGGAACTTATAAAATCATTATAAGTTCCTTTTTATATTATCCATCTCCGTTTGCATAGCACTTACCATCTTCTCAAGCATAGCAAGTGTTTCGTCTTTATCTGAATTATCATTAGTATTTATATTTCCTGAACTTTGTCCATTAGTTCCAGCAAAAGTATAAGAATTATTTCTACCCGTTTCAGTAGTTCCACTTTCGGTTGAACCTACTGGCTCTAATCCTCTTTCTTGCATTACCGATCTATAAAATGCGTTAGTTGCCAAAACTTGTGCAACAAGCATAAGCCAATTACTTACCGCGTTTTGTTCATTAGCAGTCATATCGTCAATTAATATATAACCTACTACAACCGCTGATAAAGAAAATACTTTAGGAGGAATGTTTGGTAACAAAATAAAATTCCTCCTTGCTATTTAATTATATTCAAAATAAAGAGATTAATTAAACGCAACTTCAACATCAATATTTTCATCTCTTATCGCAATGTATAAAAAAATAATACCACTTATAAAAATAAGTAATGACCCTAAAAATGAAAGTCTAGTTAAATTCCTTTTTTCTTTAGAATCATAAGGTTTAATATTTTTAACGTCTTCTAAAGAATCCTTTAAAAAATATGCATATACAATTACTAAAATAACAAATATTCCTATGGTTATCTTACGATACGTTTCTTTACTTTTTAAATCATTATATAAAAAATACTTTCTTTCAAATGTATTAGAATATAAACTAAAAATTATAATTCCAATATAAATTATCCATATAAAATCTTCTACTTTTAATTGTTTTAATCTTCTGTTTAGTTCCTCTTTATTCATATTAAATTATATGATAACTATTTAAACATACTATAAATTTTAACTAATTTCGATTGAATAAAAGGTGCTCTATAAACTTTTTTTGGATATTTATCTTCAATTGCTCTTACTATTTGTACTACTATAGAATCCAAACTTTTATTTTCTAACATTTTGAACATAAATTTTTCAAATGTTTTTAACTCTTTTTTTATATCTTTGAAATAATTACCATCATCATACTTATTTGCTAAAAACTTTTGATTAAATCCTGTATGATATAATCCTGGCTCTATTAGAGAAACTTTTACATTTGTTCCCATTAAAAACATTTCTTTTTGTAAAGCTGATATAATTGATGTAATACTTGACTTAGTTGCAGAGTAAACACCTGCAAAAGGTATTGATAAAGTACTTGCAAGCGATGACATTACAACTATCCTTCCTTTATCCTTATCTATCATTTGTCTTAGTACTAATTGAAGTAATCTAAATGAAGAAAAAACGTTTACTTCAAAATTAGTTCTAACTTCATCCATATCTGCTTCTATAATAGATCCACCAAGTGCAATCCCCGCATGATTATATAAACAATCAATATTTAAATCTAAAACCTTTTTTTGATCTTCTTCTTTTGTTATATCTATTTTCATTATTGTTATATTTTTTGGTTTTCCAAGTTTTTCCTTTAGTGCTTTTACTTGTTTTAGAGTGTGACATGTTAAATATACAACGTGTCCTCTTTCTGCTAAAGTAAGTGCAGTTAAATAAGCTATTCCTTGATAAGCTCCTGTTATTAATATTTTCATAAAAAAATCACCATTATTATGGTGATCAATTTAATCATTTTTATTCTCAAGTAACGCTTCAAACTTACCTAATATTTCATATATGTTTGTACAACTCATAAAGCATATTGCAGCATTATCATGCTTTAATAATTTTTCTACCGTTTCAATTGATATTTTTTCTGCATTAGGAACTTCTTTTATTATGTTATCGCTTGAAGCAGTTGGATAATCTTCTTGCCTTTCTCTATCACAATGAATGTCCATAACATATGCTTTGTCTGCAGTTTTAAGAGCATCTATAAAACCATCCATTAAAGCTTCCGTTCTAGAATATGTATTCGGTAAGAATACCCCAACTATTTCTTTGTTAGGATACTTTTGTCTAGCAGATTCTATTGTTACCTTAACTTCCGTTGGATGATGTGCATAATCATCAATTGTTACAACATCACCAAAAGTATGTTCTTTAAATCTTCTTTTGGCGTTTTCAAAGGTTTTAAGCAAGTCATGGATATCCTCTCTTGAAACGCCTTCCATATCACAAACAGTAATACACGCAAGAGCATTTAATATCATATGCTCACCAAATAAAGGAATATCAAAGTGACCATATAAATCACCATTCATATAAACATCAAACGAACTTCCAGTCTTTGTTAGTTTGACGTTTTTAGCTATTACATCATTATTATCATTAAATCCGTAATATATAACTTTGTTATTAACATTCATTTTTCTAACGTTTAAATCATCACCACACGCAATAACCACATTTGCTTTATTAGCAAATTCCGTAAATGTATCAATTATTTCATTTATATCTTTATAGCATTCTGTATGTTCAAGTTCTATGTTAGTAACTATCGCATAATATGGATGGTATGATAAAAAGTGCTTGTTAAATTCACATGATTCTAAAGTAAAAAGCTCGTTTTTCTTATCCGCAAAACCAGTTCCATCACCAATGAAACAATTACAACCTTTAGTTTCTCTTAATACGTGTGAAATCATGGTAGAAGTTGTTGTTTTACCATGAGTGCCACTTACTCCTATAGTTTTAAATTCACCACTTATTTTTCCTAAAAGTTCATTATAATCTATTATTTTCAAACCTAAATCTTTTACTCTTTTAATTTCAGGATGTTCCTCACTAAAAGCTTTTGAATAAGTAACTATGGTATCTTTGTCTAATTCATGTAATGAGTCATAATATATCTTTATTCCTCTTTTATCTATACCTTCTTGTGTAAACTTATATTCTTTATAATCATCATAACCTGAAACGGTATTTCCTAAATCAAAAAGAATTTCTGCTAACGTTGCCATACCTGATCCTTTTATTCCTATACAATAATATTTCAAAGTAATCACCTCTTTATAATTATATCACTTATTTAATAAAACTTTATAGAAAAATATAAATAATTATGATATAATCTTTTTGTACTTGCCGGTATGGCGGAATTGGTAGACGCGCTGGACTCAAAATCCAGTGGTAGTAATACCGTATCGGTTCGACCCCGATTACCGGCACCATTTTAAGCACTTAGCCTCTTATATTCTATATAAGAGGTTTTATTTACTTTTTAAAATTATATGTTATAATAACAAAAAAAGAAGGCGAAACCATGAGAAGAATTTCCGAAAAAAAATATAACCATTATAAAAATAAACTACATAAATATAAAAATTTAAATATGAAGTTCGAAATGTTAGATGCAGAATTTTTCATTGCATTATATGAAAATCGTTATTTGGATGCTATTGATATTTCAAATGAGTTGCATAATATGGAAAAGGAATATTATACTTCGTTTGCGGAAATTCTTAAAAACTATGTAGAAGGAAAAAAAGTTGAAGAAAAGACTATGCAACCATGCGAAAAATGTCTCATAGACTTAACTAAAGAAGACGCCGAATTAATTGGTGGAGAAACCTTAAAAAAATATGTTGATATAGAAAATGAATTATTTATGTTTTTACAAACCAACACCAATATATATGGTGTTGTAAGGTATCATACTTTAAGAGAATTAATGGATATTTGTAAACCTTATACATCAAAAAAATAGTCCTTTTTGGACTATTTTTTAGTTATCTTTTTTACTACTTTTTCTATCTCTTCGTTAGATATTGATTTTCCATTAAAACTTTGTAATATTTCAACTGGTAATGCAAAAATAATAGTATTTCCTTTGTCCGCTGAAATATCACTTAAGGTAGATAATGTTCTAAGGTGCATAGCACCTGGAGTTTGTGCCATTAAACTTGCTGCTTTAGCTAGGTTTTCAGATGCTTCAACTTCACCTTGAGCTTTAGTTATAACTGCTGCTTTTTCTCTTTCTGCTTCTGCAGCAATTGCAATTACTCTTTTCATTTCTTCTGGTAAAGATATATCTTTAAGTTCAACATCTTCTACTTTTATTCCCCATGGATCGGTAGCCTTATCAATTATTTTACATATTTCTGTAGAAATTTTATCTCTTTCACTTAACAATTCATCAAGAGATACTGCACCTACTGCATTACGCATGGTAGTTTGGGCAAGTTGACCCACTGCGAAATAAAAATTTTCTACTTCAAGTACTGCTTTAGATGCATCAAACACTTTATAGTATATAACTGCGTTTATTCTAACTGATACGTTATCCTTAGTTATTGTATCTTGTTCTGGAACATCTACCGCTTTTGTTCTTATGTCTACCTTTCTGTAACTTTGAAATATAGGAAGTACTATATTCCATCCTGGATTCATTATTTTACTAAATTTACCCAAAGTAAATTTAATACCTCTTTCATATTGATTAACTTGTCTAATTGATACTAAAAGTATCACTATTATTGCTATTATTATAAATATCATAATTCAAAATTCCTTTCCTTTTTTATTAGTTTTCTTCCTTATACTTAGAAATAAATAAATCCTTTTCTTCTTCACTCATCTCCTCATTAATCTCTATTTTAGGTAATTCATCAATCGATGATAAATTAAAATAATCTAAAAATTTATCAGTTGTTTTATAAAGCATTGGTTTACCTGGTAAATCACTCCTACCTGCTACATCGATAAGTCCTCTAAATAATAATTTTCTTACCATATCTCTAGAAGACACTCCTCTTATTTCATCTATTTGCCCTACACTTATTGGTTCATTATAAGCAAGTATTGCGAGTGTTTCTAAAGCAGATTGAGAAAGTGTTGAAGAAACTGTTTTATCAACAAGTAATTCATAATACTCCTTATGTTCTTCCTTGGTTGTAAGTTTATATTTATTTCCTAAATATACTAATTTTAGTCCTCTTGATTCAGTTTCTAAAGACTTTTTATACTCTTCTATTAAAGTAAGAGCTTCTTCATTAGATACCTCTAACAATTTTTCTATATCATCTAAAGTTAGACCATCTTCCCCCGTTACAAATAGTAACCCTTCAAGTACTCCTATTTTCATCTTATTCACCTTCTTTTAATGAAATAACTATTTGGTTAAAGTTATTATCTTGTTTTAAAATAATTTCATCTTTTTTTACCATTTCTAAAATGGATAAGAAACTTATAATAACTTCTTCTTTTGTCGCTACTTCAAATATTTCTTCAAAGTTAATTTTCTTCCTATTTTTTAATATATTTCTTATTGTATTAACTTTTTCGGTAACCGATAACTCTTTTTTTGTTATCTTAGTAGCAATTGGTTTATCTAACTGTTTTTTCTTCATTAAAGCATTAAACGCTTCAATTAAATCACTAATACTTAAACCATCTTTATTTTCTTGTTCCTTAGCATAATAACTTAAATTAACTGGTTCTTTAGTAAACACTAGTTTCCTCGTCATCTCTAAGTCTTTAAATTCACTAGTTACTTCTTTATACTGTTTATAAGCAAGTAATCTTTCAATCAATACATCTCTTGGATCTTCTTCATATTCATCTTCTTCTAAATCTTTCTTCTTAGGTAATAACATTTTAGATTTCATCTCAATAAGTTCTGATGCCATTACTAAATACTCACTTGCAACTGATAAATTAAGTTCTTTCATAGCATGAATATAATCTAAATATTGTTTAGTTATTTCTTCTATTTTAATATCATAAATATCTATATCCTGTTCTTTAATTAAGTGTAATAAAAGATCTAGAGGTCCATCAAAATTTTCTATTGTTACTTTATATTGCATTTTTTCCACTACCTATCATAACTGCATAATTTTTTATTTCATCAAGAACTTCTAAAGCTTTAGAGGTGAATTCTGAATTATTAGAATTCATAAGATCTTCAAATGCTCCCATTACTTCTTGATAATATCCCATTGGATCATCAAGATATTCACCACCATGTGTAGATCTATTCTTATCTTCTATCAAATTATAGGATCTAATTTCGTCATCAATAAATTCAATTCCATGAACTGTTCCATAATCATTTATTTTGTTTTTATCAATAGTAGTTATAGATATTCTTTTATTAATATTACCAAGCATTGGAGCATAACTATCAGAAATTCGATATATAACACTTCCAACTTCTTGTTCCTCAACTAAGTTTCTATAATTCATTTCTGGTCTGTTTGTATCTACTACAACCATATAATCACCTAATTTCTCTAATAATTATAACATATTTAGACAATATTTTAAATACATGCTATAATTTATTTGGTGATAACGCATGAAAAAATTTAACATGATAGATGAATCATTTATTTGTGAAAATTGTAATAACGAAGTACAAAAATTAGGATATACAGCTCGTGATCATTGTCCTTATTGTTTGTACTCTAAACACGTCGATATAAATCCTGGTGATAGATTAAATAAGTGTAAAGGATTATTAAAACCAGTAGGTATAGAAAAATTTAAAGATACGTTTAAAATATTATATAAATGTGAAAAATGTGGCATTAAACATAAAAACATCATGGCAAATGATGACGATATGGATTTGATCATTGAATTATCAAAGAAAGAGGTTTAAATAAAAAAACAGTAGATAAATTTTAATTATCTACTATTTTTTATACTTGATTTTTTAATAAATGATAAACTTATACTTTTATTTCCATCTGGATTTTTAGTAATAATTTCGCTTATTAAAAAGTCATCAGCATATTCAGATGATTTCATAAGTTCTTTATCTTTATATACTTTTTTAAATACTTCATCACCCATTGAACTTGATGCTACTATAGTTACAATACTAGCAGTACCATGTATAAGATTATCCATTAACATTTTCTTACGTTCAGTATCATCAACGCATGTCAAAAATCCCATTTCATTCTCTTCCTTTCGTAATTATATTTTTACTACAAGCTCCGTTTTTAAACGGGGTAATATACATATTATCATTACAAAAAGTATATGTCAATTATATTTATTCTTTTTCATTAAGTTTTTTTGTATCCACATTATTAATGGCGTCGAATCTCTTTGATATTTTATCAGTTGTTATATGAATATCATTAGCATCACGACTTACCGCATCAATACTTCTAGATAACTTATCCCATCTTTCTTTATACCTTCCAAAATCTATTGCAAGCTTATTTAATTCTTCATGAATTACACTTGTATATTTATCTTTTTCAATGTTCTTAATAACAAGTTCTATGGTTGTTAACGTACTCATAAGTGTTGTTGGAGAAGCAATCCACACCCTTTTTTTATAAGCATATTCTATTATGTCAGAATGATATGCATTAAGTTCTGCAAAGATAGCTTCTGCTGGTAGAAACATGATGGCTTGATCACTTGTAACACCTTTAATAATATATTTACTAGCAATTGCGTCAATATGTTTTTTTACATCAATTTTAAATTGTTTTTCGGCATTTTGTCTTTCAACAATACCAGCTTTTTTATCAATCATTAATCTATAGTTATCCAGTGGAAACTTAGAATCTATTGCAATCGTTCCAAGTGGTTCTGGTGCAAATAAAACACAGTCAGCAATAACTCCAGTATCAAATGTATACTGTAATTTATAAATGCTATCATTATTCTCCCCAAAAACACTTACTAAAATATGTTTTAAATTTACTTCACCAAAAATACCTCTAGTTTTTTTATCAGTTAAAATTGATTGTAAAGAAATAATATCAGTTGATAAACTATCTATTTTTCTTTGTGCTTCATCTATCTTAGATAATCTTTCTAATACCGATGTAAAGGTTTTATTGGTTTTTTCAAAGTTAACATCTAATCTTTCATTTACATGATCATTTATTAAATTAAGTTTTCGCTCTATTCTATCATTTAATTTTTCAAAGTCATTATTCAAATTATTAGTTACACCAGATTTAAACTCTCCTAACTCTTTAATCATGTTAGTTTCTAGTTTTCCTAATCTCTCAGTTATATTACTTTCGTTAATATTTTTTGATATAGAAAATATTACTAATATAACAATTAATACAAGCAATCCTATAATGATATATTCCATATTTACACCTCCATACTATATACAATTATACAACATAAAATAAATTATTTGTAGATTATTATTAATTCAATACGAAATTTCTACTAATTATTCTTTCATCAAAACAATATTCCATTATGTAATTATAATTTTTTCCAATTTTAATTCTAAATTCATTTTCTACCTCCCTTCAATTTAATCATTATCCAAAACTTTTAAAATTCCTCTAAAAAATTTTTAAAAAATAAAAAAAGTGAATTAAACACTTTTTAAACCTTCTATCCCACCTATAATACTATAACAATGATATCCTAGGGCATTTAAAATTTTAGAACAAGAAAAACTTACTTCACCCTTGTTACATATTAAATAATAAATTCTTTCTTTATTTAAATAAGATTCTGGACTTTTTAAAAGATTAATTCTTGAAATATTTATACTACCTGGTATATTTCCTTTTTCAAATTCCGTTGGTATTCTTAAATCAATTATTAAATTATTCCTATTTATCTGATTAAATTCAATTTGCATATTATCACCATTTTAGTATATGAAAAAAACACCTATAAAGTGTTTTTTATTCAAAGAATTCATCAAACAAATCATTATCATCATCTGGCTTTTTATCATTCATTATTTTATCGATTTCTTCTTTATTCTTATATATATTATTTTCAGTTTCAGTTACTACGTTTTGCTTTTCTTCTATTTCATTTATATTAGTTTCTATAGAAGTATCAACGTTAACTTTTTTTTCGTTAATATTTTCTATTTTATCTATTGGTTCATCAAAAGATAAATCTTCAATCATATCATCTAATAAATCATGCTTAGTATCATTACTACTTGGCACATCAAAAATGTCTTTTTTGTTATCAAACGAAGTAAAATCTATCTTATTACTTGGCATTATAACGCTAGATGAAGCAATCGGTTCAACGTTCTTAACAGAATCATTTTGAGTTTGTTCAACCATTTTTTGTTCTGAAGCTTTCGGCTCGTTATCTAAAGCTTCTTTTTCAGCCTTTTCTTCAGCTTCTAACTCTGCTATTCTAGCATCAATTTTCTTCATCATTTCATCTATGTTAAGATCATCATTTACTGGAGATGCTTGGCTAGATGGTGCTGATGTATTTCCAAATGGATTAAATCCTGCTGCTGGAGGCGTACTTGGTGCACCATAAGCTGCTAAAGGATTAGGATTATTATTAGGAGCATTATTTCCAAATGGACTATTCCCACCGAATGGATTGTTTCCAAACGGATTATTTCCAGCTCCACCAAATAATTCATTTCTTTTTTCATCCTTCTTTTTCTTTACATATTCTCTTATATCAAATAATTTGATAGGTCTTTGTTCATGAGAAGTAACCTCTGCTTTAGGAATGGTTTCGTTATTCTTACCATAACCAAAATCAGTATTCCAAAATGGTAAGAATTTAGTTCTTAGTGGTGGAAGACGATGTTTAAGAACCAATACTTCATTATCTTTAAATCTTTGAAGTTCTGTAACTGTAATTAAAGGTCTTGTCTCTTCTTTTTTATCCTTACCAACTTTTACTATCTTATCACCACAAAGTTTACTTATTTCTTCTAGTGCTGATAACTCACCTGTAAGTAAATAAAGTATATTACCACAGTTACCACGTATTGTTTCAGCGTCTTCTTTTCCATAAACTTGTACTAATTGTGCAAAGTTTTGGATTATCATTGTCATTCTAATTTGTCTTGAACGAGCCGCCGTAATCATTGTTGTTATATCTTTAAACTTAGGCATATTAGCAAACTCATCTAGTAAGAAGTTAGTTCTAACAGGAAGTTTACCACCATGTCTTTGTGCAACCGCGATTAATGACTCATAACATTGTTTTACAAAGATAGTAGCAAGTGCGTGATACGTTGTTTTTTCATCTTGTATAATCATGAAAATAGCTGTTTTTCTCTCACCTATTGTTTCCATATCAAAGTCACTACGTGATAACATTTCAGCTAAATTTTGAGTAACAGCAAATACTTTTATCTTTTGCTTTAATACCGATAATACTGAGTTTTTAGTATCTTGTGGAGCATTTACTGTTCCTAATGCATTGATTGCTGCAGGAGAAGCTGGATCTTTAAATTTAAAGTATTCCTTTGCATAAGTTGAGGCTCCAACTTTTTCTTCACCAACCGTTACCATTAAATTAACCGTTGAAATACTTATTTCATCTTCTTTAGCATCTTCAAACATTCCAAGAGAAAGACCTGTTAAATAGTCTGCTGCAGAATTAGTCCAGAAAGGATCATCAGCTTTTTCATCTGTTGCAATATTTATTGCCATATCATTTAATAATTCATTTGCTTTATCTTGATTACCTTCTTTATAATACTTATAAGGTAAAGTATATGGGTTCCAACAACTACCATTTTGTGGATCACGGAAGTTAACAACTATTACGTCATATCCTAAATCACGTAACATTTCACCGTTCTTTTCGTATATCTCACCTTTAGGATCGGTAATAACCATAGATTCACCTTTTTTAGAAAGTAAATTTACTAATGGATTAATTACCATTTGTGTTTTACCAGAACCGGTAGCACCAATTACAAGTGAATGCGCTTCACCATTATCAACGTATACTAAATTTTTCTTTTTATCATAACAAAGAGGAAATCCTGCTGCAGTTGATTCTTTTGCAGTAAGTTCAACTGGTTCAACATCCTTAAAGTTTTGGTATTCACTTTCTTTAGCAAACCTACCAAATCCATCTTCTTTTTTTCCTTCAACAATACCAAAGCCTTTTTCCCTAGTAAAGAAATGACTTGATACACTAGCTGTCAAAATAACTATTGCAAGTATCCAAAAAATCAAAGTATATCCCAAATAAGGTGGAAAAAACGCATTTACAAAATTAAATGTAAAACCTATATTTGTTGTTCTTCCAATATTTAGACTATCATTTGCAACATGATAGAAGTTCACAACACACAAAGCTACTACAAATAATAAAAGTAAGCAAGCCCATAAATAAGCTACTATATCTTTGTGTTCGGCACGAAACTTTAGTTTCATATAAAAGCCTCCTTTTTTATTCCTAAAAGAAATTATCCAATATAAAAATATTATACCAAATATTCATCATATTTGGTATAACTTTTAATTAATAATCTAATTTATTTTCTTGATTCTTTTTATATAATTTTTTTGCTATTAAATATAAAATTATAAATATAACTATAATAGATACAATCATTATGGAATTCTTTATTATACTTTTTATTTTTTGCTCTTTATTATATTTTTCTTCATATTCTTTTAGTGCACTTTTACTTATTTTTAAATAAAACGATTTGTTATCAGGACTATATTTATTATACTTCCAAACATAAGTACTATCATTTACCTCATCAGCGTTATTCTCCGTTGCTAAAATAGGAAGCTTTATAGAAAGTACCACATCATCTAGTGCTGGCCAATCACTACAATTACTACAATACGGAATATAGTTTGTATCATTTTGAATAGTGTAATAATAATCATCCTCAGTACATTTTACATGTTTATAAACATACTGATTGAATATTGTATCTTGAAAATAAGAACATATATTATCATGATTCTTAGTTGCATTTAAACCGCTTAATTCTTTGCCTTGCTCTGCTTCATAAGTATAGTTTCTATAATCTAATACTGTTCTATAATTACTAATAGAAGACTCAATAAGTTGTTTTTCTGAATATTTATCAGATTTAAACATAACATTATTTACTAACACCTTAACATTTTCTTTTACTGTACCATCATAATTTACTTCTACATTGCTTCTAACGGTACATCCTGATAAAAATAACACAGCTAAAATAATTATTATAAATTTATACTTTTTCATAATTTTCTCCTTTAACTATAATCTATTTTATTTTTCCTATATTTATTTAATAATATAAGTATAAATAAGATAATAACTACACAAAGTCCTAATACAAACAAAATTCCAACATTTGAATTTTGTTTTTCTTTTATTTCTTCCACAAAGCTTTTTTTAGTTTTTTCTATTTTTAAACTCAAAATATTTTCTTTATTTTCATTAAAGTTCCATGTATATGTGTTTCCTTCTATCATATCTGCATTTGAGGATAATACTTTTTGATCAAACTTAAATGATAAAACAACATTATCTAATTCTGGTTTTTCAAGACAGTCATCACCACAAACAAAGTAACTAGATTTAGCATTTATTTCATAAAAATCTTCTGTTTCGTTACATGAAACTTCATTCATAAAATGGTTAACATATAAAGAATTATTAAAATATGAACATATATTATTATATTTTTTATTAAATTTAACAGTTGCAATATTATCATTAATTTCCTTACTATATTCATAATTATATGGTCTAATAGTATCTATATAAACATCTATTAAACTCTGAACATAACTATCAACACTTTCATCCTCTGTATATAAATTTTGAGTATTTTCAGATATATTTACATTTTCACTTACACTACCATCTTTTGATACTTCATTATTAACTACTGCACTACAACCACTTAACAATAATAAACAAATTATAAAGAAACATAACTTTTTCATTTTATCCTCCGTTTAATCATTTACATATGATTTATTTGTACCTATATAGGTACATGGATTAAGGGTATTATTATGACTATTATCTTTTCTAAGTTCTATATGTAAATGTGGGCCTGTTGAATTTCCAGTACTTCCTAACTTTCCAATTAATTGTCCTTTAGCAATTTTGTCCCCTGCTTTTACTACTATCGAACCATTTTGCATGTGTGCATATAAAGTTGTATATCCATTTTCATGATCAATTATTACATGGCTTCCGTATGAAAAGAAAAGATTTTTTACTGTTTTAACTGTACCGCCATCAGCTGCTAAAATATTCATTCCATCAAAAGCACCAACACTTGCATTTATATCTGTTCCACCATGATACTTACCACTACCATAATTAGGATAATCAGACGCATCACAACCAGTTACACCTTCCACTGGATATCCTAAAGTTCCAGTTGCCTCTCCTTCTACATTCAAATTACTATATCCTTTTATCTCTTCTGATTTAGGGCCATATATTGCGTACCAACTATGGGCACCACCATTTTCATTAATCAACCAGTTTTCGTCAATAAAATCATTTATATTATAAGTGCCAGTTAACGAGCGTTCTTTACTATTAGGATCGGCTACTTTAACCATGTTATCTTCTGTTAATCCCCTTAATAAAATCCAATGGCCACCAGATGTAAAAGGACTATTTTTCTGTACGTTAGCTGCTATTAAAGCTCCGTTTTTTAAGGCTGCAATAGCATTAGTTACACCTTTATCATCATTAGATAATTTTTCAATCGTAAATCCTTCATGACTAGTAATACTAGTAAATAATTTATCATAAGTACCAGAGCCTGTAGCACAACCTCCAATGCTTGCTGACTCTTCATTAGCTGCAACTGGATCAAATTCTGTATCGGATAAATTAGATATTAACATTGCAAATGATGTAGCACCACATCCAGATGTACAAATGCTATTTTTTCCTCCGTCTTTAGGGCAACCTGATACAAAATCTCCATCAGTAGCAGCACAGAAAGGTTTATCTGGATAGTCGGTTTGATAATAAAATTTAAATTGATTATCTGGTATTCCATAACCACTTGCAGAACATGTCGTTCCACTTGAAACACTAGCTTGTGCATAATCACCTTCTACGGTAATAATAGAATATTTACTATATTGTTCTCCTAAAATTTGACTATAAGAAGTGTCTGAATAAGCGGATAATTCTGTTTGTGACATACAAGAACCTTTAGAACATTTATCACATACCCCACTTCTATTAGCACAATAGCTTCCTACAGTGCTTTTTTTCGTTTCATCATAAACATATACATTTTTAGTATCTTCCCATGCCTGTTCCAATAAAGTTATAACTTCTGAAGGGGCAGCTTTATGTTCATTACCTGATATTTTACCACTAGGACATCCAACAGTATAATCACAATAATCTTGATCGTTTGTATTACTAAGCATAGTTATAACATATGACCCGTCATCTGTTTGCTTTGTCAAACTCGTATGTCTTCCAAGAGCATATGCTTTTGCCGCTACCATTTGTGCCTTTACTTGCTCAAAATCAGAATTTGTAGAAATAGATTTTTCAGTCCAAACAACTCCAAGTATATAATCCTTTAATGATATAGGATTAGTATGCCAGCTAGCACAATCAGAAGAAGCGCTAGTACAAGAATCTACTTTTACATCAACAAATATATTACTTTTTAATAGTTCATCAATCTCTACTGTTCCTACTGGTGTAAGATTAACCGTACAGTTTCTACTTTCAAAGAAGTAACCATTAAAATCATCTTTTAAACTAAGTAAATCATCAATTATTGCGTCAGCTAATTCTTCTTCGTTATCAACACCATTAAATAATTTTTTGTACCCTTTATCACTTTTAAAATAAGTTTTTTTTAGGTAATCAGTTAGGGCGTCTTCGCCATCCATCGATTTTTTTAATAATTTTTTGAACTTATTCATGTAATAACGTTCTCTAAATAATTCTAAATAAGGATCATCTTCGGATAAATCATTTTCATCATCTTCCTCTTTTTCAGGAATCTCCTCTTCTTCAGCATTTTCGTCATCTTCTAATATATCATCTTCTAAATCTTCATTAGTATTTCCTCTTAAAGAAGTAACATTACCACCCTGTAATTCTTCTATATATGGATATAAAGTTGCAACCATAGCATACGATGGCTCTCCATTATATTTATCAGATAATTTTCTTAAGTTAGTTATAACTTTTTGATCAACTACTGAATATCTGCTATAATTTTCTTCATCTTCAACTTCTCCACCTAAATTAGGTATAAAAGCAGAAAATACGCTTATAAGCAAAATAATTAAAATAACACCAGCAATGACACCTAATGTAATCCATCCAGGTGGAGTTCCAAAAAAAGATATTGCTTTACTTATACCTGATCCTACTGTTTTTGCAACTTTTGC
>CAJTXC010000019.1 GCA_910580135.1 uncultured Bacilli bacterium
TTATTAGTTTTAAAGTCCCTTCAGGGTCTTTTTTATAAAGTTTACTTATTACTTCCTCTTCACTTAAATAAGTGTACAAGTTTCTTAATATTTCACTTGTTACGTTTTCGTTTACCACGTTTTCTAATAAATATTTAATAGGCGCAATAATACTATTTTTAACGTTATTTAAATTATCTAAAGTTTCCTTTTCTTTATTCGTAAAATACTTTTTATTTCCACCTGGATTAAATGTAAATGGCAAATAAAAATTAGATTCATCAAGATCAAAACTATATATATAATTATCTAATTTATCTATATATTCCATATCGATATTAAATAGTCCTAATTTTAACATATGAATAAAGTTTTTTGAACTAAAACTTCCTTTTAAAATATCAGAAAATATATTAACAAACCTACTTGTTAATATACCTGCTTTATTTTTCTTAGTACAAGGAAAACTTAAAATGGTATTGAAATATGGTTCATAAGAGGAAACGTCATTTGATACTATCAAAAAGTCCGAACAATTATTTCCTTCCATTATCTTTTTTGAAATATCATTGTTGATAAAGGATACTTCATCACTCACATCGTTTAACACTTTATAATCAAAAGCTTTATTTTCCAAAGTGTTTTCTTCATAGTTTAAAGTTATGTTTTTATCTATTTGTTTTAATTTTTCTATTAAGGTTTTGTTATTAAAAGAAGCTGCAATAAAAACATTTGCTTTACCACTCATCTTCTTTATTAAACCAATTTCATTATTATTAATATCATTTAAATTTAAGAATAAATATTTACCCTCAAAAGATTCACTAACTACACTTTTATACAATATCCTTTCATTTATAAATCCTTTTTCTTCTAATAGTTTTTCATACATATCATAAATAAGTTTTAAGTCATTTATTTTTTTGTTATCATTTAATTCATATTCATAAAATAAGTCATATGTATTTATTAAATCATTTACAAATGAATTTATTGGTACATTACCATATAAAGTCAATTCATCTTTAACTTTTTTTAAAGCTTCATACATAACTACATAATTTTCATTACTTGTTATAAGTTTTTTTGACCCTTTATATTTATTTATCAAAAGATTTCTCAAAGTAGTTATGTTAGCATTAGTATTTAAATATTTATGTTTATAATAAGCTTCGTTATTAGAAGGTACTATAATAGTATAATCATTTAAGTTATCTATTTTATTTTCATTTACTATTTCTATCATTTAAAACACCTTCTTTACAAATAATATTATAACAAAATACCAAAAGAAAAAGAACGTCTATACGCCCTTTTTTCTATAATTTACCTTTTAAATTTCTTTGTAGTTTATTCTTATTCCTAGAAGTTAAAGAATATACTTTCGAGTATGTATTACTGTATAATTCAATTCCTTCATAACCTAAATTAAAGGCATTATTATCCAAGTATTTATCTCTTGGTTTTAAAACAACATCTATGTTATTAAAGTTATTTTCAATTGTTTCTTTACTAAATAAAATGTCATTATTACTTTCATGTAATGCGTCTTTTATAGCATTTATAAGTAGAATAAAATTTATTTGTTCTTTAGAAATTAAAGATTTGTATATTTCTACTTCTTCATTTGTAGTACCTACATGAGGAACAATATTTTTTCTTGCATTTTGTTCTTTTGCATATTCATCATAACTTTTATTAACATCAGATGTTAATTGATTAACTAATGTTTTTTCATTAGTTTCTAATTTTTTTAAATCTGCATTTAGATGCTTCGCTTTCTTTCTCTTAGCATATTTAATAATCTTTTTTAAATCTTCAGCATTAAGCTCGGATATAGAATTAAATACCTTCTTATATATTTTTACTTGTTCTTCTAAATAAAAAGCTTTATCAACAGATGCTTCAGTACATTCCTTATTATAATTTGTTATAAGTTTTTTTACTCCACTTTCAAATTCATTAATGTGCTTATTTAAAAGTTCTTTAGATAAATTATTATTTTTAGAATATAATTCTTCGGCATCAAATAATGCTGATACTGCTGCTGCTCTTCTATATTCAGCAGCTAAGAAATTCTTTTCCTTTATCGGATTATTTCCATGTTCACCCCAAATTTGGTGCTCTATAGAAACTTTTTTTTCATAAAATTTAATAGTATCTTTTACGTTTTTATAAGTCATGTTACCACCTCAATTTTTTTAGACCTATATATTATAATATTCATCTAAACGGGTTATTATTATAACATATTTTTTTTAAAATTCTACTTTTTTTTAACATTATAATATTTTTTTATTCTTTATTTCTAGGATGACAATTTAAATACACTGCTCTAAGTCTTTCATTTGATACATGAGTATATATTTGAGTTGATTCTAAAGATTCATGACCTAATAACTCTTGTACAGATCTAATATCACAACCTTCATTTAAAAGATGGGTTGCAAAAGTATGTCTTAACATATGCGGTGAAACATGTTTTTTTAATGCAGCTTTTTTAACTGTATCCGAAATAATTTTTTCTACACCACGTGTTGTAATTTGTTTTCCCCTTTCGTTTATAATTAAATAATCACAAGTTACGTGATGTTTTTCTAATATTTTTTTTCTACCATCTTCTAAAAACATATTTATAGCTTCTAAACAATAATCTCCAAAAGGATCAATTCTTTCTTTATTCCCCTTACCTAAAATTTTAATTTCCTTTCTAAAAAAATCTATATCAGATAACTTAATATTAACTAGTTCACTAACACGTATTCCAGTAGCATAAAGCATTTCTAAAATAAGTCTGTTTCTTTGGCCTAAAGGAGTATTAATATCAGGAGTATTAAATATTATTTCAAGTTCTTCTATTCCAAGATATTTAGGCAGTTTTTTTTCTTTTTTGGGCGTTGATACATATTTAAATGGATTGGTTTTAATTAAATTGTTATTAAATAAATATTTATAGAAACTTCTTAATGAACTTAGTTTTCTAGCGACTGTATTCCTAGATAATTTTCTATTATAAAGTTCCATTAAATATCCTTTT
Source organism: uncultured Bacilli bacterium (assembly GCA_910580135.1). Lineage (GTDB taxonomy): Bacteria > Bacillota_I > Bacilli_A > RF39 > UBA660 > Aphodocola. Next base: position 3,017 of record CAJTXC010000019.1, read on the forward strand.
ATAAAATCATAATCAACACTTAAATAATCAACCATCTCTTTATTTAAGTAGGATTTAAATTCTAATATATCTATTTCATAGTTCTTAGATGTGTGCGCCGAATATTTTTTCTCGTTTAATAAATAATCTAAAAAATCTTTTATTTTTATATCCATACCATCACCATAACAATTATATCATAAAAAAAGGCAATTACTTGCCTCCATAATTTGGATCATCAATTTCTAATCCGCCATCACCAAAACGAACGTTTCCATTTAGTAAATCATCTAATCTATTTTCATATTCTGCTAAAGTAATTTGTAAAATTCTTAATTGTTCTTCTGTATAATTAGCTTCATTTCTTTTTAATAAGTTTCTATATTCAATAACCTTATAAGTTGCATCCACTAACATTGATAACTCTCTTTTTTCTTGTGGATCTAAAGCTTTATCTCTTAACGATTTATAATTATTTAATTCATCATATATGGTATATTCATCATCATCATCATAATTAGGACTTTCAATACCTTTTATATAATTAGCATAATCAGGATTATCAAATATTCTATTTTTATGAATTTCATTTTTCGTTTTTTTATCTATATTTTCGTCTTCGAAAAAACAAGTTTTTACTAAATTATGTTTTTTTAAATTTTCATATATTTCATTTTCAATAAATTTCCTTGATTCCAAATTACTTTTGAGTTTACGACTTAAAACATATGATCTATTATCCAACTGTCTTTCATTTAAAATTCTATTTTTATCAGTAAGTTCTAAGACCTTATTTATTAATACTTCTTTCTTATCATAATCTTTACATATATGATATAAGGCTGTTTTTAATAAATCCTCATCATATAAAACTAGTTTACTAAACGAAATATTAATCAATTTGTTTTTTGATATTACACGACTTGCTATTCTTCTTAACTCATCTAACGGTGTTGTTTTTATATGAGAGTTTCTATCCTCAGATAATTTTCTCTTATAATCTTCATCAATTAAATTACATATAAATTCTGCAAAAGCAAGTTTTTCTTCTGAAGGATTTATAAATTCCTCTTTTTTTATCATCATTTCATTTATATTATAATAAATATCATCACTAGTACAAAATAATAAATCCCTTGAATCACAATACTTGATTTCTTTTTTATTTTTACCATTTTTATTTGAACTCATAAAAATTGATATAAGCTGTTCGGCATTTAAAGTAACGTTTTTTTCTTTTTTTAAATTATAATTTAATATTTTAAGTAAAGAATCTTTACTTTTTATCGTCTTATAAGTAGTATATTTAAGAATTGATCTTAAAGATCCATAATAAAGAGGAATAGACTTTTCTTTTCCATCTATGTTAAAAGTACCAAACAAGTAATACTTTTTATTAAAATTATTAATAAATTCTTTATTTAATTTCATAATCTTATCACCTACTACATTTATATAATAACACTAAATAAATAAATCAGTCAAATAAACGATTTACACTTTTATTAAAAATAATAATCCTCTTCAAAGTTATCTTACTCAAAATCTTCGTTTTCATTTTCTTAACTTCCTTATTTGTAGGTCTTCCCTCATGTTTTTTCTCTTCTTCCTTTTTGAATAATTTCACTTTTTTACTCCTTTTCTCCTACTTTCTTATTGATAATTACTATAGGGATATTATTTATGTGATTTCTGTATAAATTTGTAAAATTATAAAAAGAAAAACAAAAATTGATTATTCTGTTATAAATCAATTTTTGTTTTTTATTATTTCATAAATTCATCTTATATTCTTTGTCGTATTTAGATTTAAATTTCTCAAAATCATTATTCATGTTTGTTAAAACATCATTAGTATCTATCATTTTTATACGCGTTTTAATTTTTTTATCAGAAATTAGTTTTTCATTATTAAAATATTTTTTTATGTCTAAAGCTAAACATCTTCTCGTCTCTATTGTTTGTGACAATTTTTTACTTAAAATAATTAAATTTTCTTTATTTGTTGCAAGTGACGCAATTAAGTAATTGGATTCATTATGCAAAAACATACTTTTTTTAACATCATAACTATCTATCATACAACTTATCTTTTTATTTTTCACATAGCTATTATAAAGGTATTTAAAAAAATTATATCTATCTTTTAAATCACTTATACAATTTGTTTTTAACATGGCTTTTTGAAATTCATCAAAAGTCATAACTTTATTTATTAAAAATTCTTCTATTTCTTTATTTTCTATATATAAAGCATCAATATCATTCTGAAACAAAACATTCATCATTGGTTTAAAATCAGAATCAGTTATAAAAAATAATTTTTCTAAATCATCATTACTATTTAAGTTAACATCTTCTTTAATATTTTCTCTTATAAAACTATTTATCTTATTTGGAAGACAATTAAATAGTTCACTATAATTTTTATAACCACTTGTATATATGTCCATAGATTTAATATCTAAAGAAAGTAATGGTAGATTGTAACTATGTCCATATTTATTTATTAAATTAAAATATAAAGTATATTTTTTTCCCATGTTATCACCTCTTTATTCTGAGTTAATAATAACACTTTTATCAAAATAAAGTCAATTTAAAAAGCCTATATAAATTATATAAGCTTATTCTTTTTAAATACAAAAACTTTATTGGTAATATAATTATACATAAACATTATAAAGGATCCTAGTACTTTAGCAGCCATGTTACCAATACTAAACTTGTTGATAAGTATTGATAAAACGATGGAATCCAGTGGAAAACCAATTACTCTTATTATAATAAATGACGTAACTTGTGCTATCTTTTCTTTTTTTCTTCTTGGTTTAGATTTAAACACTCTTTGATCCCATATAAATAAAATAGTAAAGGAAATAGTGTAAGATAAAAAGTTTGCAAGCATATAATTTCCCTTTGTAATTAAATCAACTAGGAAAAATACCAAATATAAAATTCCAGTACAAACAAAAGATACAAAACAATATTTTATAAACTCTTCGTTTTTATAATATAACTTTTCTATTTTACTTTTCTTTCTAAATATTTTACTAAATACATTTTGTTTCTTCTTTTTAAAAATGCTCATAATACTACCTTCTTTAAAACTAAAAAGAATTATAACACAAAAATAGACACATTACTACACCTTTTCATAATGAGTCCACATTCTAATTACATATATTTCTTTTTTATTTTCATCTACCATGTATACAAGTCTATGTTCTCTATTTATACGTCTTGAATACATCTTATATTTCATATTTAATTTTTCATACGAAGGTGGATAACAAAAGGGATTTTCTTTTATTCTCGTTAATAAATTATTAACAGTTTTAATTAATTTATTTTTTTCTATTAGCTTTCTATCCTTTAAAGCTAATTTTGAAAATTTAATATTATACATTATTCTTCCCATTCTTTAGGATCATATTCTTTTGCATTTTTCCAATCAGTTTCTTCATATGCTTTTATTAAACTTTCAACATATCCTGGTATGCTATATAAATACATTGTTTCTTGTATACTATTCCAATCTTTTTCGGATATAATTACGGCGTTGTCTCCTTTTGTATTAACTATTTTAACTGGATTGTATGCTACATTTACATCACTTACTATGCCATATAAATTAGCTCTTGCATCAGTAATTTTATATTCTTTCATAAAAAACACCACCTTATGGGTTTATTATAGCGTACTTGCAAACGTACGTCAACAAAATTTCAAAAAAAAGAAGCATTATCTTGCTTCTACAATTAGCTTAATAGCAGTTCTTTCTTCTCCTTCAATTACTATGTCAGTAAATGCAGGAATACAAACAAGGTTTTTACCAGATGGTGCCACAAATCCCCTTGCTATTGCAATAGCTTTAATTGCTTGATTTAGCGCTCCTGCTCCTATTGCTTGAATTTCTACAGAACCCTTTTCTCTAAATACATTAGCAAGTGCTCCTGCCACACTACTTGGGTTTGACTTTGATGAAACTTTAAGTGTTTCCATGTTCATTTCCTCCTTAATATTTTAGTCATTATAAATATATGAAAAAAATAAACATAAAATGATACTTATTTTATTATAAATTGTTTTAATTAATTTAGTTTATAAATCATACGTATATTATCTCTAGTATATCTTGGAGAAAGAGAAACATAAAATTTTTCTTCGAAAGATAATTGGCATAATGCTGAGTCTGTATATTCAACTAAAGTTTTTATAATATCTTGTTGTTCGTTTATATTAAATATTGTATATTGCTCTAGTAAATCATATGATATTTGACCTTGAGGCATAACCGAGCCATCAACGGCAATATGTAATTCTCTAGCACAATTTTCCAATGCATTAAAATTTTTTGCCACTCTACTCCATGAAATTATAGGTTGTTCTTTAGATTCTTGTAAGTTTTGAGCTCTTCCCATAGAAACTATATACTTCGGTTTAAGATGTTTAAAAAATATCCCATTTTTATTTGAAAAATCAATAAATTTATTAGTATTAATATTTGTCATATCATGAAGCCCTAATCTTTCTATTTCAGCTTCATGATATATGTCACTACTTATAAGTAGTGCAGATTTTTCTTTATTGGTAGCTAAATTATATAATTCAGCTAGTGTTTGTTCAATATCATCATTATATTTAGTACCATTAGTAACTATTTGTATCTGATGAACTATTACATCATTTTTCTTTATGCTTTCTATAATCTTTTTTATTTTAGAAACTGTTTTTTTTAGAATAGAAAGGTTCTCCTCCAGTTATAACCAAAAGACCTACTTCATCTATTTTAGAAAAAGTATTTTCAATTGTTTCATCCGTAATATCAACGTTAATATTTTCTCCTCTAAAACAATGTCTACACTTTAAGTTGCAATTTTCTGTAATTAAAATGGATAAGATACCAACCATAGTTTTATCGTTCATAACCCATCCTGTTAAGTACTAGTATTATACTTAAAACATAAAAAAAGTAAAGATAACTTTATCTTTACTGATTAAACATATCTATAACTTCTGATAAATGGGTTATCTCTGGATAGTCACTACCTTCCAATTCTTTAACGAATTTAATTCCTATTCCTAATTTTTTCTGCCACTCTTTAATATTACCTGAAAAATCATCTATAAGAATAGCTGCAGATGGATTTACAACCTCTGTTTTAGGTATTTCTTTAGGAACAGAAACAACTGTTACCTGTGGTAATACTTTATGTAAATATTTTATTTTTTCTACCATTTCATTAGTTGAATTAATGTGAGTTAAAATATATACATTAAATTTTTTAGATGCACAAATCTTTTTAATCTCATTAATACTATCATTTATTTCTTCTGTTTCTTCTATTAATTTTTTCCAATCAGCTTTTCTAAAAAATTCCGTTACTTTAGCAAAGTCTTTTTTATCTATTCCAAGTTTGTCAAATTCTTCATAGGTTTTAGCCATTGTATCAAGTATTACACCATCAAAGTCTATGTATAATTGTTTCATTTTCTAACTCCTTCCATTTTGGTAATAACGTAAATTCTAATTTTTCCTTTTTAGTGGGATGTGTAAATGATAATTTATAAGCGTAAAGCCTTATTTGTTCTTTATTTTGCCTACCATATAACTGATCTCCAAACAAGGGATAACCTAAATTCTTAAACTGAAGTCTTATTTGGTGATGGCGTCCAGTTATAAGGTTTATTTTAACAATTGTTTTATCTCTTGCATATCCGATAACTTCATAGTTAAGTTTAGATAATTTAGCACCAGGATAATTTTCATCAACTATCTTACTTTTTCCAGTTTTTAGATCTTTATATAAGTAATCAAGCAATTCACCTTTTTCTTTTTTTAACACTCCATCTAACACCGCAACATAAGTTTTATTAAAATCATGATTTTTAATTTGCTCATTTAATCTTTTAGCAGCTTTAGAAGTTCTTGCAAAAACCATTACACCACCAACAGGTCTATCTAGTCTATGAACAAGACCAATATAAACGTTACCTAATTTTTTATATTTTACTTTTACATATTCCTTTACCATTGTAAGTAAATCTATGTCACCGGTTATATCACCTTGAGAAAGTACGTTAGGCTTTTTTTCAACTACAATAATATGATTATCTTCGTATAATACGTTTATGTTATACATCTTCCCATAAACCATATATACCACAAGGTAAAACAAGGTTACTATCTGTCATAGGAAGGCCCACCTCACCTGATGATATATTTCCTTTATGTTTTTTATTTATCGTCATATATAAAATGTTTTCTAAAACCTTTGGTGACATACCAGTTGTATAGGAATTAATCAAAAAGAATAATGGATTATCACTTAATACCTCTTCACATAGTTTAATTAAAGGAAACAAACTTTCTTCTATGTTCCACACTTCTCCGTTAGCACCTCTACCAAATGATGGTGGATCCATTACAATGGCATCATATTTGTTACCTCGTCTTATTTCTCTTTGTACAAATTTTATACAGTCATCAACGATAAACCTAACGTATCTATCTTCTAGCCCTGATGATACTATATTTTCTTTTGCCCAAGCTGTCATACCTCTAGATGAATCAACATGAACAACGTCTGCCCCAGCATACGCACACGCAACAGTTGCTCCACCTGTGTACGCAAACAAGTTAAGCACCTTTATTTTTCTTCCACTTGATTTAATCTTATCAATCATATAATCCCAGTTAACAGCTTGTTCTGGAAATAAACCAGTATGTTTGAATCCCATTTGTTTAATATTAAAAGTTAAATCTTTATATTTTACTTGCCAAGCCTCTGGTACATCAGTTATATTTTCCCAATGTCCTCCACCTTTTTTACTTCTGTAATATTTAGCATCACAACTTTTCCATTTATAAGGGAATGTTTTTTCTTTCCATACTATTTGTGGATCTGGCCTATCTAAAACGTATTTTCCCCAACGTTCTAATTTAGTTCCATCAGCCATGTCAAGTATTTCATAATCTTTCCATTCGTTTGATATTCTCAAGATAATCACCTCTTTACTAATTTTAACATTATTAAATTAAATTTAAAAGATTTATAAAATTAATTTACATATATTTTAGAATAATGTATAATTTAATTAGTGGAAGAAAGCTAGCAAGACTAGTTGTTCTCCAAGTTTTTTTAGACTCGAAAAACACGCTAATCCATCTGACTAGCGTATTTTTCTTATTTAAATAAAATAATCAAAGTTACTATTATAAATAATATGATTACTATTTTGCTTCTGATTTTAATCTCAAACGTCTTGTCCTTAATTATTATCTTTAACATCATAACAACCACCCTCTTTCTACTTTCCATATCAAGAGGAAAACATACTAGTTCTTTTTACTTCCTTCCATATTTATAGTTCGCCATAACTTTTAAAATTCCTCTAAAAAATGAAAAAAATTAGAATTTCTTCTAACTTTTATATTCATCCATGTTCTCACATATTAAATTATCACAATATTTAATTGCTTTATCATAATTCTTTTTATTTCTTATGGTCCAAGCTAATATAAGTTTACGATTCCTTTTTGAGTTAACATAACTGTTTGGCAATGCCTTTATATCATATGCTATAAAATCAGTTTTTAAAATAATATCCAATATTAAAGACTTCATTATATTTTTTCTTAAGTTACTAACATTTTTATTATGCTTAAAATCACTAGATAGTAATCCTCTTATATAATTTTTTCTATTTTTCTTAAACCATAAAATAGATATTGGATTAAAACTTTGTATTGCAAAAGATCCATTATAATCATCTAATCTTTTAACCAATTCTTTTTCTAATCTTCCATCAAACTTACTAGTTTTAGTTTCTATTAATAATCCTACTTTGCCATCTACTAATTTTAATACTTCTTCAAATAAAGGTATTTTATATTTAGTATCAAATAAATTATATTTTAATAACTCATTATAAGTACAATCTTCTATTATCTTATTTACACCACATACACGCTTTAAGTTATTGTCATGAAAAACAACTAATTTTTCATCTTTTGTTAAATGAACATCTAGCTCTATCGTGTAATTATATCTAACAGCCCTTTTAAAGGCTGCAATAGAGTTTTCTGGAACGCCTTTTTTAATATCATGATAACCACGGTGTGCAATTAAAGTATCTTTTAAAAAGTTCATGTTTTTCATATATTTCACCACTATTATTTTATTAAATCATTCCACTCTTTTTCCTTAAAACCAACATATACTTTATCTTCGGTAACAAAAAGAGGTCTTTTAACAAGCATGCCATTAGTACTAAGTACTTCTAATTTTTCATCATAAGACATATTAGGTAACTTATCTTTTAAACCTAACTCTTTATATACTAAACCACTAGTGTTAAAAAATGCTTTAACGTCCTTACCTGATAATTTAACGAAACAATCTAATTCTTCCTTGGTAGGATTATTTAGTTTTATATCTCTTAATTCATAACTGATATTCTTATCTTGTAAAAACTTTTCGGCTTTTTTACAAGTAGAACATTTTGGATAACAAATAAACGTATTCATTTTAAACATTCCCTTCAGTAAATAATAAATCAAAACTCTTAGGAGTTTTACTTATAAATTCCATTTTCTTTTTAGTTTTAGGATTAATTATAATAAGTTCTCCCGCATGAAGCATAAGTCTATTTAATGGACTTTTTTTGTTTCCATACTTTTTATCACCTAATATCGGATGATTAATATCTTTCATGTGAACTCTTATTTGGTTTTTTCTTCCTGTTTTTATATCAATACTAAGCATGGAATATTTTTTAGTTTCTTTTACCACGTTATAACTAGTTATAGCAAGTTTTCCATTTTTCTTATCATTAGAAGAATACACAAGAAGAGTTTTAGTTTCTTTTAAATATGATTTTATAATACTTTTTTTCTTTTCTAACACACCATCTACTACTGCTGTGTATCCTCTTTTTATAACTAAATTATCCCAAGCGTTTTGATATGCATATTTAACATTTTGATTTTTAGCAAAAACAACAATACCAGACGTATCTTTATCTAATCTATGAATAATAAATACCTTAGCTTTAGGATTACTTTTCTTAACGTAATCTGATACCTCATGAAACAAAGTCTTTTCTTTTTCTTTTGGAGTTGACACCGTAAGTATCCCACTAGGTTTATTTACCACTAAAATTTCTTTATCTTCATATAGAATATCTAATTTCTTTTTTCTTTTCATAATCAACCTCTTAATAAATTATAACATAAAAGAAGCCTTTAAGCTCCTTTTACAAATATAAATATAATAATTGCCATTAATAATATTATAGATATTCCAAGCAAGGTAAACAAAACCTTATTAGTCTTATCTAGCTTTGTTTTTAACTGAATTACGGATAAGTCTAAATACTCTGTTTTTTGTAATAACTCCTCGTTCTTCTTTTTTATTTCTTCTAAACTTAACACTTCCGTTTTATCACTAACCTTTTTATTCATAATTTAAGCTCCTATCATAATTAAAATAATAACATTAAAACTCATTTTTTTCAAGAAAAAACAGCACCACTTGAGTGCTATTTTATACTTATTAATAGTTTTCTGCTTTTTGTTCAAAGAAGCTTTGTGGATGGCTACATACTGGACATACTTTTGGAGCCTCAGCACCTACATATACATGTCCACAATTACGGCAAATCCATACTGTTTCTTCACCCTTCTTAAATACCAAATCATTATTAACGTTACCAAGTAAAGTCATGTAACGTTCTTCGTGTGCTTTTTCAATCTTAGCAACTTCTTCAAAAAGATAAGCTATGTGATCAAATCCTTCTTCCTTAGCTGTTTTAGCAAATTCAGCATACATGTCAGTCCATTCATAGTTTTCACCTTCAGCTGCTGCTTTTAAGTTTTCAGCAGTTGTAGGAATATCTCCACCGTTAAGTAATTTAAACCACATTTTAGCATGTTCTTTTTCGTTGTTTGCTGTTTCTTCAAAAATTCCAGCTATTTGTTCATAACCTTCCTTTTTAGCTTTGCTAGCAAAATAAGTATACTTATTTCTAGCTTGACTTTCTCCTGCAAAAGCAGTCATTAAGTTTGCTTCTGTTTTAGATCCTTTTAATTCCATAATTAATTCCTTCCTTCCGTACAATCTTTACATATTCCATTTATATTAAAATTACAACCCGTAATTTTAAAACCCGTTTCGTCTTCTATTTTTTTTATTTTATCACTATCAAGTAATAAACTAACATCACATACCTTACCACATTTAACACACATAACGTGATTATGATTGGTAAGTGTCTTATCAAACCTATCATTACCATCTTTCATTAATATTCTTATTATTTTACCTTCCGTGCAAAGCGCATTTAAATTTCTGTAAACGGTTCCTAAACTTATGTTAGGGATTTTCTTTTTTACCAAATTATAAACTTCTTTTGCATCAGGATGATTACAAGCGTCTAACACTACTTTTAATACCTCATCCTTTTGTTTTGAATATCTCATGTTATCTCCTAAATAGTAATGATTACTACTTAATTATATTCTAGCTTAAAATTAAAGTCAATATTATTTATGCTTTTTATCCTCTATTTTTTTATTGACGTATTCTTTTAGTAAAGTATATAAGACTGATGATAAAGGAATACTTATTATCATACCAATAAGTCCTGATATACTTCCTCCTATTAACACTGCAACAAGAGCCCATAAAGCTGGAAGCCCAACTGATTTTCCTACTATCTTTGGATAAGTAAAATTATCATCAAACTGTTGTAATGCAAAGAATGCTATCGCATACCATAAAGCATTAATTGGTTTTGCTACCGCAACTAATATTGCTCCAACAACTAAAGTTATAAATGCTCCAACATAAGGAATAAGTGCCGTTATTGCAAATAACACCCCAAGTATTAAAGCATAAGGTATCTTAATAATTGATAAGATTATAAAGAATTCAAAACCAGTTAAACACGCATCTAAACATTGTCCTGTTACAAAGTTAGCAAAGGTTGTATTAGTTAGTTTTACTATGTCCCTAATTTTATTTACTGCCTTGTCTGGTAAGAACGCCATTAAAAGTTTCTTTGTTTGTCTTGCTAGATTTTCTTTATCAATTAGTATGTAAATAGAAATAACAAATCCCATAAAGAAAATGAGTAACTTTGATATCATACTTGATAAGAACGTCATAATTACAGATACTATCGTACCAGTTGTGCCAATCGTCGTATCAAGTACGCTTTTAACATCAACGTTTTTTATGTAATCCTTAGCACTAGGATATAGTTCCATCGCTTTGTTAGATACGTCATTTAACCAATTAAATCCGTCTGGTAAGTTTTTACCTATCATACCAATTGCACTAATTAACTCTGGTATTATAAGGAAGAAAATAAGTCCAACTATACCAAAAATTAAAATAATAGAAATAAATAAAGAAACTATTCTTATTAATTTTTTACGCTTTCTTTTTTCTACTTTAAATATCTTTCTTTCGATATGCTTCATCGGAACGTTTATAATAAATGCTATTGCAACGCCTACAATAAGTGGCATTACTAGTTTTATTAAAAAAACAATTAAATCTATAAATACTTTATAGTGAAACACACCCCATAAAACTACGCCTGCAAAAATAATTAGCTGCATTATCTGTCTTTTAGTTTTTTTATTTAAGTTCATCATATCACCTCTTATTTTAATTATAACATATTCTTTTTCTTTAGGATTATCGTAATTAATATTGAAACTATAAATGATACTCCAAGGATAACAATAAAGCTTATGTTAGAAGTTCCTAATTTTCCCATCGGAACGTTCATTCCTAGAAATGATGCAACCATGGTAGGAATAGAAAGAACGATTGTTATACTAGTTAAAAATTTCATAACATCATTTAAGTTATTTGAAATAATACTTGCAAACGTATCGGTCATACTAGTTAAGATTTCTCTATAAATACTAGCCATTTCTATTGCCTGCTTGTTTTCAATTAACGCATCATCAAGTAAGTCAGCGTCTTCTTCATATAAAGTTATTACGTTTCCCTTAGCTAGTTTTTCAAGCACTATATCGTTAGCTTTTAAAGACGTTGAAAAGTATACTAATGTTTTTTCTACGTTAAGTAAGTCTACTAGTTCTTTATTATCAGTTGATTTAGAAAGAATGGTTTCTTTTCTATTAATGTAATCATCAATCGAGTTTAGCTCTTTTTGATATACGCCCGCTAGTCTAATTAGTATTTGAATTACAAACTTAGTTTTCTTTTTTATATCAAAGTTCTTTATCTTGTTATTTTTAAAATCACTTAAAAGACTTTGCTTTTTTAATGATACCGTTATAAAGTATCCGTCATTATTTATTATGATACCAAGTGGATCTGTATTATACTTGTGTTTATATTTAGCATCGGTTGCATAAGGAGTATCAACTACTATTAATGTTGCATTATCTCCTTCTTCTATACGAGGAAGTTCCTCATCATCCATTAGCTTGGTAAGCAAGTCTAAATCCGTTTTAGTCTTCTTAGAAATACTTTCTAATTCTTCTATATCAGGATTAACTAAATCTATCCAGCATCCTTTTTGTAATTTTTTAAGTTCCTTTATTTTTCCTTTTTCATCCGTTGTGTATATGTTTATCATTACTACCACTCCTATTCTTTTTCATCATCTTAAAGGATGTTTATACTCACCTGCTTTTGATATAATTATATACCCATTACCATCTTTTTCTCTATATTTTTTTCTTTCTTCTCCAGGCATGTCTAATATTTCATCTGCTATATCAACGTGTAAAATACCAAATAGGTGGTCATATTCATGTGAAACTATTGTTGTACTTTCACCCTCAAACGTAGCGGTCTTTTTATTAAAATCGGCGTCTAAATATTCAAGTTTTAAAAAATATGGTCTCGTTACTTTTCCCATGTTATCCATACAACTAGCGCAAGCTTCCCAATAAGTGGTTTCTCCTTTTTGTTCTACTATTTTTGGATTTATTAAAACTATTCCCTTATTGGTTGTTTTATCATGCATATCTAACTTTGTATTTTTTAAATAGATTATTTTTTTGGGTATGCCAATTTGTACCGCTGCCATTGCAAACACGTCTTCTTTTGCACAATATTTTGAAAGAACGTCTAATTCTTTTTCTAAATCAGGATCTTTAGGATCTACATCCTTAGATACCTGTC
>CAJTXC010000020.1 GCA_910580135.1 uncultured Bacilli bacterium
TAACGAGTACGAATATTTAAGTAATGGTAAAAACACTTCTACACTAGTTAAAAACTTGAAATTAGGTAATAATAAATATTCATATAAGTATGATAAGTTAGGTAATATAACTCATATTTATAATAATGATAAATTAATAAATAAATATTATTATGACGATTATAATCAGCTTGTAAAAGAAAAAGATTACGAATTAAACAAATTAATAGAATATAAATATGATAACGTTGGCAATATCTTATTTAGAAGAACGTATGATTTAAAAGATTATAGTTTTATTAACCAAGATGTATATAGATATAACAATGATGAGTGGGAAGACCAGTTAACTTATTTTAATAACGATTTGATAACTTATGATGAAATTGGTAACCCATTAACCATTGGTAATAACATTAACTTAAATTGGGTTAATGGTAGAGAGTTAGAATCATATAATGATGGTATTAATTCTATAACTTATAAATATAACGTTGATGCTATAAGATTAAGCAAAACGGTAAATGGTATTGAAACCAAATACTATTTAGAAGATAATGACGTTGTATATGAAAAAACAGGCGATAATGTATTATATTTCATGCGAGATGGAATAGATGACTTATTTGGATTTAAGTATAATGATGATACGTATTACTACGTTAAAAACATTCAAAATGATATTATAGGAATACTAGATAGTAACTGCACTTTAGTTGCAAATTATAAATACGATTCATGGGGTAAAATAGTTTCTATAACTGATGGAGAGGGTAACGATATATCAAATAATAACTCTCATATTGCTAATATAAACCCTTTTAGATATAGATGTTACTATTATGATAAAGAAACAAAATTATATTACTTAAATGAAAGATATTATAATCCAGAGTGGAGAAGGTTTATAAATATTGATGGTATTATTGGAGCAAATTATGATATTATAAGTCACAATATATATATATATTGTAGTAATAATCCTATACTTTATAGCGATGATTATGGAAAAAACGTTGTAGTTAATCTTGCAAAAAAGTTTGCGCAAATTCCTAAAAAAGCATTAAAGGAAGCTGTAAAAAAGAGTAAAAAAATGAATACGGAACAAAAAAAGTTTGTTTGTACAATTGCTGGTGAAGCAATAGGACAAAATGCTACTAGTCAAAGGGCAGTAGCAAACGTAATTATGAATAGAACTACAAGCACAAAAACTGTAACTGATGTTATAACAGCTCCATATCAATTTGATGGTTATAAAAGTCCACAATATACTATTTGTATGAAGTATCTTGAATCAAGGAACTATAAGAATCAAACATATGAAAAATTAATTGCGGCAGTAATGCCAACGTATATGGGATTAGAAAAGGATATAACTAATGGTGCAACAATGTATTATAGCCCTATGTCAATGGTACCTAAGGGAAGTGCACCAAAAACTTGGGACTTTTCCAAGTTAGAACAAGTAAATATAGATGGTGTAAATGATTATGAGTTTAAGTTTTATAAATATAAATAAAATAAATTAATTTTTGAGTTATTTATATGTTATAGACATTATACATGATATAATAAAATTGTATTAAAAAGTGCTAGTACAGACTTTAATCTGTACTAGCTTTTTTTATATTAATTTAGGAGGGTATAAATGAAAAAAATATTAATATTGATTTTATGTTGTACGTCTGCTTGTAGTCATATCAAAAACGTTACTACAAATGTTGAAATGAAAAATAAAAATTATGAAATTAAAGAGGTAAAAGAAGGTTCTAATATCAAATATGATTATATAATTTATGATGATAATCATAATGAGATGGATAGAGGAACAACAACTAGAATAAATCCTCGTATAACTAATACTGATAAAATTTTACAATTATGCATAAGTGAAGGAACTGGTTTACAAAATTGTAAGTATTATGATACAGAAGAAAAAAAGAAATCAGAATGGTTTGAAACACCTATTTTATTCAATAATCAATTTGTTGTTAGATTAAATAAATTAACTAAACCCAGTGGAATAATTATTGAAAATATTTTTAATAAGTCCCAATTTTATGAGGAATATGATATAAATTTTTCTGACAAAGAAATTTGGCCGATAGAAAAAATAAATTTTATTAATGATAATACAATTAAAATTACTTATGTATCAGACGATAAAGAAAAAGTAAAAACAGAAATAATAAAGTTTCAATGATAATTAAAGTAAAAGTAATATAGACTTCATAGAAGTGATTTGGTACAATGATTGTGGTTAATTTAAACAGTGAAGGAAGATATTATATGAGAATTACTAACCATAAACAAATGTATAAAAAAATAATAGAATACGCATTTACAAAGTGTAATGTAATATGTGTGTGCGTGAGAAAAAATAATGATTATGATATAGAAAAAGGTATAAATATTATTTTAAACAAAGAAAGTGTAAACAAACAAAAAATAATACAATCATCTGAAGAATATTTAGAAATTTTATTTAAAGAATTATATAATAATAAAGATTTTTTTGGCGATTTGGATATAAAACGAAAAAGGAAAATAACATTTAAAAAAAAGCAGAAAATAGATGAAGAAAAGTATTATTATTTAAAAACTGTTTTACAATGGATTATATATAATCATAACACATCAATGTGGTTGAAAAAATATTCAGAAAGAATTATTCATAAGAAAGAGTGTATATATGGTACTGAATATTACTTAAAATTGAATAACAAACTAAAAGACGAGTTATTTAGTATGGAATCCTTTGATGATTGGCAATTTCCAAACTCAGTTGAGGGTATATGTTTTTATATAGACAATAGGTGTTGGTTAGAAAATATTTTTAGTTGGAAAAGTGTACATATATATTTTGAAAATGAAAAGGAATATAAATATTTAAAATCTATAGGAATTAATTTCTACGAAAAAAAGTTTATACCCGAAAAAAATCAACCATTACGTTATGAAATAATTAATGTAGGTAAATTTTAATATAGTATAATAGTATTTTAAAATATAAATCTATGATACAATTAAATATAGAATTAATGTAAGAGGTGGTTTTGAATGAGAGTTTTTAATCATAAAGAAATGTATAAAGAATTAGTAGAATATATATGCTCTAAATGTAATATAATATGTGTAAATGTAAGAGATTATGAATATGATGAAACACCAAAGGTTATAGAAATTTTATTAAAAAAAACAAATAATACTATGGAGGATGTTATTTCAAATTATTCAGAAAAATATTTGGATGATTTATATAATTATTTTGTTGAGGATGAAGAAATTTTTGATAAAACATATATAAAGAAATATGGTAGAGCTATTTCTTATAAATCTTCAAATATAAATATAAAAGATAAAGAAATGCGAAGATATTGGTTAGAAACTGCGGTTAATTACATTATATATAATTATAATACATCCATGTGGTTAAGAAAGTATAAACAAAAAACGATTTTAAAAAGAAAAAGTAGTCATTCAACAGAGTATTATATAAAACTTAATGATGCTTTAAAAAAGGAATTGCATGAAAAAAAATCCTTTTTGGATTGGGAATTTCCATATTTTGTTGAAGGAATATGTTTTTATAAGGATGAAAGGTGCTTATTAAAAAGTTCATATGGAAGATGGCGTTATGTAAATTTATATCCAGAAAATGAAAGGGAATATAAATATTTAAAATCAATTGGAATTCAATTTGATGAGAAAAAATTTGAACCAATTTCGAAACTTGAAGCTAAGTGTGTTAATAGATCGGAATTAATTAATTTAAAATATTAAAAGTAAGGGAATATAGATTTATAATACAATTAAGTCAGAAAATTTAGGAAGTGATGCATTTGAAAACAAGAGAAATAGTATTAATATTTATATTTTTATTAGCAACAGCTTGCAGCAATTTTGAAAAAAATATATCAAATTTTAAAAATCAAAGTAAAAACTATACAATAGAAGAAATAAAAAACGGCTCCAATATTGCATATAGTTATATAATTTACGATAATAATCATTTTGAAATGGATAGAGGGACTGCTTATAGAATAAAGCCAAATACAACTAGTATTTATGGTGTTTTATAATTATGTATAAGTGAAGGAACTGGTTTGCAAAATTGTAAATATTATGATACAGAAGAAAAAAAGAAATCAGATTGGTTTGAAACGCCTATTTTATCCAATAATCAATTTGTTGTTAGATTAAATAAATTGACTAACCCTACTGGAATAATTGTTGAAAATATTTTTGATAAATCACAATTTTATAAGGAATACGATATAAATTTTTCTGACAAAGAAATTTGGCCTTTGAAAGAAGTAAGATTTATTAATAATAATACTATTGAATTGACTTATATTTCGGATAATAATGGTAAAGTAGAAACGAAAAAATTATTTTTAAATAATTTTTTGGATAAATAACAACTATACTAAAATAAATGGTATAAAATTAAATTTATTTAAAGATAAACATAATTTTATACCACATTAAATGCATTAAGGCGGCTATATTGACTATAACGTATTTAATAATATTGAAAGAGAAATGTCTAATTATGATAGATTTTATAATAAAATATTGGATCGAGATATTATTAACATCTATCACGTCAGGAATTATATATATTTTTAAACAGTATATAGGTCTAAAAAACGGAATGATTGCTCTTTTAAGAAACGAAATTATTAGAATATATGATAAGCAAGAAGAATTAGGCTTTTGTCCTAGCTATATGAAAGAAAATATTAAAGAAATGTATGAAAATTATCATAAACTAGGTGGTAACGGAATGGTTACAAGAATGGTTAATAAGTTATATGAATTACCAAATGTAAAGGAGAGTGATAAGATATGAAAGAAAAATTAATATCTAAGTTGATAAATTTACTTAAAGTAAAATCAATAGTAACGCTACTTACGTTTGTAGCGTTCTTTTATTTATCAATAACGGAAAAAATAGGAAGAGATAATTTTATGCTTATAGTTGGTATGATAGCAACTTATTTTTTTAATAAGGATAGTTCTGATAAAAAGGAACTTATTAATAACGATATAAGTAATAAAAATTATGAGATAATTGACGATGAGTAAAATAACTAATTTAATATTTAAAAATGCTACTCATTATGTTACATCTGGTTTTGGTAATAGAAAAATAATGAATACTAAAGGTGGTTATACTGGTTCTTTCCATAATGGTACTGATTATGGAACTAATAGTGTTAAATTACCGCAATATGCTATAGAAAATGGTACCGTTATGAGTTGTGGTACTGATAAGTTAGGTGGTAAATTTATTTGGGTTAAGTATCCAAGAATAAACGTAAAAATGCTTCACTATCATTTATCAAGTGTCAACTGTAAGACTGGACAAGTTGTATCGAAAGGAACATTACTTGGATATACTGGTATGAGTGGTAAAGCAGCAGGAATACACCTTCATTTATCAATAGTTGATTTAGCAACAGGAGAATATTTAAACCCTGAAACATTTTTATATAGTGAAGACACTAAATCAGATAATTCTAATAATTCTTTCTTTAATGGAAAAGTTTGTTATAAACGTGGTGATACTCACGAAAACATAGGAAAAATATGTTATTTTTTTGCTGAGTATTTTTATGGGTACTTTTATAAAACAAAAGAAGAAGCACATAAGGTATTGGATGGTAATTTATTTGGACCATACCTTGAAAAGTGGGTAATAAAGTTTCAAAAAAGAGCAAAAGCAGACGGTAGATATGATGATGAGATAGATGGTAAATTTGGTCCAAAGACTCTTAAAGCTTTGCAAAGTTATGGCTTTATATATTAGAAAATAACTATATTTTTTTGTTTATTTCCTTTAAAACAATATATATAACCATACTAGTTGTAATAATAATTCCAGTAATTATAGAAAATATAAGTGAGTTCATGCCAAATCCCAGTTTTCCAAAAATGTAAAGTACACTGTATTTTAAAATCATAGAAACAGTAGAAGTTATAAATAATTTATTTGTTTTTCCCATTGCTTGTAGTGCAACGGATAAAGTAGGCTGCATGTACAAAATAAGAAAGAATGGACCTATTAAGTATATATAATTAATTCCAAAATTAACATTGTATACTAATTTTAATATCGGTTCTGGAAAAATTAATATAACAGCTAAGCATACTCCGCCAACTAACATTGATAGAAAAAGTAGTTTTAATAGTTTACTATTAAACTCTTTATATTTTTTGTTAGAGTATGCTTTTGTTATGTTTGGAAGTAGGGCAGATGCAATAGATAAAGAAAAGAAACTAGGAATTGATAGAAGCGGTATAATATATGAATTTATAACGCCGTATTCTAATGTAATGTAATTAGCTGAAAAACCGCTTGCTAATAAAGTATTAGTAAGTATTATTGGTTCTAAAAAAAATCCTAGTGAAGAAATTAATCTAACAGCAGTAGTAGGTGTTGATATACTTAAAATTTCTTTAGCTATTTTTATATTAAAAGATCCTTTTTCTTTAGATTTATACTTTTTATTTATACTTCTTTGCATTATAAGAATATTTGTTATCTCGGTAATTACGTTAAATAATATTATGAAAATAACCGCGGTTATATCGGATTTAGCAATAGCTAGTGGTAGCAGTGTTATGATAAGACCTATCTTAACTATTTCTTCCGTAACATTTGTGATAGAAGCAGGTAGCATATCTTCTTTTCCATGTAAGAAACCTCTTTGAATACTTGAAATAGTTATAAATGGAATTATAAATACAACACACATAATAGCGGGCGCTAGTGTTTTATTATGAAGCATATTTGCAATAAATGAACTAGAAAATAGCACTATTATCATTAATATAACGTTTATTATTGCACCTATTATATAAGCAGTTTTTATTAAATCATTATTTTTGTATTTTCCTTCAGCGCTTATCTTACTAATTGAAATTGGAAAGCTAAACTGAGTAATACTTATAATAAGCATAAAGGTAGGTGTGATCATGGTGTATAGTCCAACTACGTTTATACCAGCTATTCTTGTATAAATTATTTTTCCAATCATACCAAGTACTTTAGCAATTCCACCAGATATAAGTAAAATAATAATATTTTTTATAAGTAAGTTATTTTTGAATTTAGTCATAGTAAAGTATATGAACGTTTATATACATCTTGACATTATTTTTTTTTATGTTAAAATATATGAATATCAAACAAAAGGGGGATATATAATAATGAATAATAAGTTTGATGTTAATAAAAAAGATAAAGAAGAAGTAAAAGAAGTATTATCTAAATGTATGGATGCTTACGAAAATTTAGAGTTTGAAGATGCTGTTAGAACTTCAGCTGAAATCATCTTGAAATTCATTGGAGCAAAATCAGATGATTCACAAATAGATGAAATAGTTGATAAAATGAAGGAAGAAAAAGCAAATAGACCCAATAGACAACTAGAGATTTTGTTTGAGGCTATTATTGAACTATGGCAAATTACTATTGAAAAACTAAGCCTAATGCAAAGAAATTTACCTTATCAATACATAGATGATAAGAACACAGAATTAATAGGTAAAAAAAGACTAAAATTATAGTCTTTTTTCTTTTTGTCTTTGATTTTAAAGTATATATGTTATATAATAGAAAATGTTGGTAATGATGATAAATATTGTCATTGTTTGAATATATTTATAAGGATGGTAGATATGAAAAAAAGTTTTGTTAAAAGAATACTTATATTCTTTGTAGTAATAGCATTATTTAGTTTAGTTTATATACCGCTATTTAATGATATGAAGTTTGGATTAGATTTAAAGGGTGGATTTGAAGTATTATATCAAGTTAAAAGAAGTGATGGTAAAAAACTTACTTCAAGTGATATGAGTAGTACTTATGACGTTTTAAAAAGAAACGTTGACTCTCTAGGTGTATCAGAACCTGAAATAACAATGGAAGGTACTGATAGAATAAGAGTAAAGCTTGCTGGTGTAACCGATATAGAAGGTGCAAGACGTGCGTTATCTAACGTTGCTAATATATCTTTTAGAGATGTTGATGATAAGTTATTAATGGATTCTAGCGTTATTAAAGGGGCTAGATTATCTTATGATGAGTCTGGAAAACCAGCTATATCTCTACAAGTAGCTGATAAAGCAAAATTTTTAGAAGCTACAACTGAAATCAGTGAAAAAGAAGCTGGTAAAAACATGATGGTTATATGGTATAACTTTGAAAAAGGTGTCAACTCATTTGATAAAGATGGAGAAACCTGTGGTAATGAAGGAAGTGTTTGTTTATCTGCTGCAACTGTATCTCAGGGATTTTCTAGTGACGTTATAATAACTGGTAATTTTGAAAAAGAAGAAGCTGAACAATTAGCAACTAGTATAAATGCTGGTTCTATTTCAACAAAGTTATCTGAAATATCTTCTCAAAACGTAAATGCTTCTTACGGAGAAGGAGTTTTATCTAAAACTTTAACTGCAGGTATTATTGGTATGGTTTTAGTAATTGTATTTATGACAATCTTATATAAATTTTCTGGATTTATATCAGGAATTAATCTTTTACTATACATGCTACTAGTAATGGGAATATTCTGGCTTATTGGCGGAGTTTTAACACTTCCAGGAATTGCTGCTTTGGTATTAGGTATTGGTATGGCAGTTGATTCATGCGTTGTAACAAACGAAAGAATAAAAGAAGAATTAATACAAGGTAAAAGCATAAAATCAGCATATGAGGCTGGTAATAGTGAATCTTGGAGTACTATTTTTGATGCTAATGTTACAACTTTAATTGTCGCAATCGTATTGTTTATTTTTGGCGAAAGCTCTATTAAAGGTTTCGCAACAATGCTTATGATAACTATTTTTGCAACTATGTTTATAATGGTATTTATTAATAGAAAAGTGTTAAAAGCATTTGTTAATACAAAGACATTTGATAAAAAGCCAAATGCATTTATAAGATTTGAAAAGAAAAATAAAAAAGAAACTAAGAAAGTAAACATTGATTCAATTAGCTTAATTAAAAAATGTTTTACTGTAACTATAATATATTTAGTAATTGGTGTTATTTATTTATGTATTAATGGTCTAAATTTAGGTATTGATTTTAGATCAGGATCTGACATAACTTTAAGTGCTGATAACATGAAGGTAAGTGAAGTAAAAAAAGATTTAGAAGATATGGGGTATAAAGTTATTTCTGTTAACAAACAAGAAAATAACGAAATATATGTAAGATTAAATAACGAATTAAAAGAAGAAGGCATAAATAAAGTAAATAATCACTTTGAAGAAAAGTATAATGCTAAATCTGAAATTAACGTTGTAACTAACATTGTTAAACAAGAACTTGTTAAAAACGCAATATATTCTGTTTTAATAGCAGCGGTTGCAATTATAATTTATATTTCATTTAGGTTTAAATTTAGTTATGCAATATCATCTATTTTAGCGCTTGCTCACGACGTATTATTCGTAATTATATTATTTGCGTTATTTAAAATAGAAGTAAATGTAATATTTATTGCAGCAATTCTTACAATTGTTGGTTACTCAATTAATAATACGATAGTTGTATTTGATAGAATAAGAGAAAACATGGCTCCATTTAAGAAAAAGCTTACTTCAAGTGAGTTAAAAGAAGTGGTTAATAAAAGTATTTCTGAAACATTTAACAGAGCCATTTATACAACTATTACTACTTTAATTCCAGTAATTTGTTTGATATTACTTGGTTCTAAGGGAATATTACCATTTAATATTGCATTAATATTTGGTCTTATAGCAGGTACATATTCATCAATATTACTAGCAGGTCAAATTTGGTATATGGTAGAAAAGAAAAATTGTAAAAACAAATAAAATAAAGAAGGTAATAAAAATGAAGCAAAAAGAAGATGCTTACACTTTAAGTGATTTACTTGAAAAGGTAAATACTTATATTAAAAATGAAGAAGATATAGAACTTATTAAAAAAGCATACAATTTTGCTGTTAAAGCTCATGCTGGGCAACTAAGATTAACGGGTGATGATTATATATTACATCCGTTAAACGTTGCTATGATATTAACAGAAATATATGCGGATGCACAAACACTTTCAACTGCTTTGTTACACGATGTTATTAACTTTAGTGATGTGACACTAGAAGAAATTGAAGAAGAATTTGGAAGCGAAATGAAAGAACTAGTTGATGGAATATCAAGAATAAATAAACTATCTCTATCTGCTGATACCGAAGCTTCTACTTCTTACTATAAGAAAATATTGGTTGGTTTATCAGGCGATGCGCGTATAATAATATTAAAAATTGCTGATAGATTACATAACATGAGAACACTTTGGGCTATTCCTGAAAACAAAAGAAAAGAAAAAGCTAAAGAAACATTAGAAATATTAGTACCTATTGCACACGGTTTAGGTATTAATCATATCAAAAGTGAACTTGAAGATTTAAGCTTAAAGTATTTTAAACCTGATGTTTATAACGATATTTTAGAAAAACTTAGTGAGTCAAGAGGAGAACTTGATAAATCAGTAGATAAAATGATGGAAAGTGTTTCTAAAATACTTGACGAAAATGGAATTAGCCATGAGATGAAGGGTAGAAGTAAAAGCGTATACAGTATTTATAATAAACTTCAAAAAGGTAAATCATTTAATCAAATTTATGATATTTTAGCGCTTAGATATTTTGTTAATACTGAAGCTGATTGCTATTTAGCATTAGGAGCAATTCATGCTAAATTTAAACCAGTTCCAAGAAGATTTAAAGATTATGTTGCAAGACCTAAAGCAAACGGATATCAATCACTTCATACAACTGTTTTTGGAGTTGATGGTAAGTTATTTGAAATACAAATAAGAACTTACGAAATGGATAAAGTAGCAGAGTTTGGTTTTGCATCACACTGGTCTTATAAAGGAAATGGTTCTGGTAAAACAAACGAGCTAGAACAAAAACTTCAGTCTTTTAGATCCGTTATTGAACTTAATGAACAACAAGTGGAAGGCGAAGAATTTATAAATACCGTAAAAAACGAAGTATTTAACTCTAATAAAATATATGTTTATACACCAAAGGGAGATGTTTTTGAACTTCCTCAAGGATCAACTCCTGTAGATTTTGCTTACCGTGTTCACACAAGTGTAGGACATCAAATGGTAGGAGCAATCGTAAACGATAATATTGTTCCACTTGATTATAAATTAAAAAGTAATGACATTATTAAAATAAATACTAACAAAAATAGCAAAGGTCCTTCAAAGGAATGGCTTAATATAGCATATACAACTAGTGCTAAAAACAAAATTAAAACGTTCTTTAGCAAAATAGATAAAGAAGAAACTACTCAAAATGGTAAAGACATGCTTCTTAAAACAATAAGAAGAAAGAAACTATCAATTAATGATGTAATGGACGATAAAAAGCTTAAGATTGCCTTAGATGAATTAGGACTAAATACCGAAAGTGATTTATATTATGAAATAGGTATTGGTAAACATAACCCAACGAGCGTAATTAAAATCATATTAGGGGAAAAAGAAGAACAAAAAGTTCTTGATAAAGTGCTAAAATATTCTTCTAAAACAATGGAAGCATCAGGCGATATTATAGTTGATGGTATAGATGATTTAAAAGTTTCGTTTGGCGGATGTTGTAAGCCAGTTAAAGGTGATGATGTTATTGGCTACATTTCAAAAGGTAATGGTATAACTGTTCATAGAAAAAATTGTCATAATATTTGTGATTTAACAGATAGAATAATAGATGTTAAATGGAATGATAACTCATCTAAAAAATATGTAACTAACGTTTTAATATATGCTGAGAAAAAAGATAACTTATTACTTGAAATAATAACCAAAACAAGTTCGATGAACATTGGTGTTAAAAGTGTTAATACCATTAGCAACGTTGATTATAACGTATTTGATTTAGATATTATTGTAGAAGATAAAGAAAAGTTAGATAGATACATAAATGTTATAGGACAATTAAACTATGTAACTAGTGTTGAGCGAGGTAATAAATAATGAGAGTAGTTATTCAAAGAAGTAAAGAAGCTTCTGTTACTATAAATGAAAAGGTAGTTGGAAAAATAGATAACGGATACGTTTTACTAGTAGGTTTTACTGATGGGGATAACAAAGAAATCATAGATAAAATGGTTAATAAAATTATTAACTTAAGAATTTTTTCAGACAGTGATGATAAACTTAATTTAAGTTTAAAAGATATTAACGGAAGCATTTTATCAATATCGCAATTTACTTTGTACGCTAAGCTAAATGGCAGAAGACCATCTTTTACTGATGCTCTTAACTATAAAGATGCTAGTGAATTATATGATTATTTTAATCATAAACTAAGACAAGAAAAAATAAGTGTTCAAACAGGAGAGTTTGGTGCTGACATGAAAGTTAGTCTGACAAACGATGGTCCTGTTACTATAATAATTGATAGCAAGGAGGATTTCTAATGAAGAGTGTTAATTATAAATATTTAAACATACTCTTAATTTTAGGAATAGCTTACTTGCTATTTTTAATGAAAGAAGTATGGCTTGGAGCAGTAACCAAAATATTTAATATAGCATTACCTTTTATTATATCTTTTGGATTAGCATATGTTTTATATCCTTTTTTGGAGTTTTTAATAAAAAAGGGCTTCCCTAAATGGGTATCAGTACTAATAATTATTTTAAGTTTGTTATTAATAGTTGGATTAACATCATATTTTGTTTTTCCGGTGTTTATAGAACAACTAATTAATCTTTTGTCTAACTTAACTAAAGTTACTAGTGATTTGGGTGCTAAATATGGTGTTGATATTAACGTAATTAATAATTATGTTAGTAGTTTTTCTTCAGTTTTATTACAAAATGTTGAAGCATTTATATCAAGTGGAAACATAATTAAGGTTTTATCTAGTTGGGTGGACGTAATAACAAAGTTTATAATAATTTTTATTGTGACTATTTACTTTTTATCAGACATGCCTAAAATAAGATCAAAGATAAAAGATTTTATGCAAAAGAAAGATAAAAAGAAGTTTCAACTTATTAAAAACATTGATACTGAGGTATATAGTTATCTTAAAGGACTTGGGATATTTATGATAATTCAGTTTTTTGAATATACATTTCTATTTCTTATAATAGGCCATCCTAACTTCTTACTTATTGGCGTTTTAGCGTGTATTACAACTGTTATTCCTTATTTTGGAGGGATTATAACTAATCTAATTGCGCTTGTTATAGCATCAGTTGTATCACCTAAGGTATTTATATTAACTCTTTTAATCACTATTATTTTTCCAAATATTGATGGCTATGTTATATCGCCAAAGATATATGGTAAAACAAATGAATTACCTGCTGTATTAACTGTATTCGTTGTTTTTGCAGGAGGAGCATTATTTGGTTTTACTGGAATAGTAATTGCAGTGCCTCTTACTATTATATTAATGGCAATTATAAAAACATATAAACCTGAAATTGAAAAAGGTTTTAAAAAAATAAAGAAAAAAAGTAAAATATAGTAAAAAAGTTGCATTTTTGTAACTTTTTTTATTTTCTTTTAATTTTTTAGGGGAATTTTAAAAGTTATAGATAATAAGTAATATAGGAAGTAGTAAAAAACTAGCTTTGTTTTCCTCTTTATACAAAAGTAGAAAGGGGTGATAATTATGAGGTTTAGATTCGAAGTTAAATTTAGTCCAAAAGTAATTATTATTTTAATACTAATAATAGTACTAGTTATTATTGTTAATATATAAGAAAAACAGAGCTTTGTTTGGGTAACTGGCTCTGTTTTTCAATAAGCAAACTATCTGGAAAGCAACTGGTTAAGCTGCTTCCTACAACTATATTATACAAAAAATAAATTAACTATACAACCTATTTAATTTTTCTTTACTTTTTACTCAAAAAAGATATATAATTAAATTATAGGAGGATATATGAAAATAGCATTAATTATTATTTTAGTAATCGTAGTATTAATAGTAATGTATTTAATATCTACGTACAACGCATTAGTTCACTTAAGAAACAAAGTAAAGGATCAGTGGTCACAAATAGACGTAGTATTAAAAAACAGATGTGATTTAATACCAAACGTTGTTGAAACTGTAAAGGGTTATGCAAAGCATGAAAAAGACACTTTAGAAGCTGTTATTAACGCAAGAAATAAAGCGGTTAGTGCAACTACTAAAGAAGATGAGATTGCAGCATCTGGCGAAGTTACACAAGCGCTAAGCCGTTTGTTTGCATTAACTGAAAGTTATCCTGAATTAAAGGCTAACGAAAACTTCATTAACTTGCAAAATAAACTTGACGAAGTAGAAGAAAAAATACGTTTTGCAAGACAATTCTATAATGACACAGTTTTATCATATAGAAATAAACTTGAAATGTTTCCATCTAATATAGTAGCTAACATGTTTGGATTTAAAACTGAAGCTTTCTTTGAAGCAACAGAAGAAGAAAGAAAAAACGTACAAGTTAAATTTTAGTCTACTTATTTAGTAGACTTTTTTCTTTGAGGAGGAGTGTATGAAAAAAATATTTGAGTTTATAGCTATTTCTATATTAATATTTGTTTTTCCGCTTGTTGTAAAAGCTAATAGCATATCTAAAATAGATATGGATATATATGTAGATGATAATGGTACAGCGCACGTTACTGAAACTTGGAACGCTAATTTAAATCAAGGCACTGAAGGATATAAACCATACTACAACTTAGGTAATGCAAATATCACTAACTTTAAAGTTAGTGAAGACGGCAAGGAATATGAAGTTCAGAACAATTGGAATACAAATGCTAGTTTTGATGAAAAAGCATATAAAAACGGTATTAATTATATTACTAATGGTCTAGAACTATGTTGGGGTATAAGTAGCTATGGATATCATAATTATGTTTTAACTTATGATATAGAAGGATTTGTTGCAAGCACAACTGATGCAGATATGATATATTGGACGCTTATACCATATGAATTATCATCTAAACCTGGTGATGTTCATATTAAAATTCGTACCAATAATTATTTAAGTGATAGTGTGCCAGTTTGGGGTTATGGTAATTATGGCGGTACAGCTTATGTGTATGATGGTTATGTTGAGATGAATTCTGAAGGCACATTAGAATCTAATGAATATATGACTATATTAGTTAAATTTGATAAAGGAACATTCAATACCACAAACATACTAAGTGAAAATTTTGATCATTATTATAATATGGCAGAAGAAGGTGCAACAAAATATAAAGAAAGTACTTCTTCAAAGATTTTAGATTTTATAATATCCGCTTTTATAACTATCGTACAAGTTATAATATGGGTATTTGTTGTAATTGCAATTTCGAAAGCTGCTAAAAACGCTAATAATAAAGTTGGTAATAGAACTTTTGACTTTGGTGAAGTTGGTAAAAAACTACCTAAGGACGTGCCAAACTTTAGAGATATTCCATTTAATAAAGATATATATAGAACTTTTTGGATTGCAGAAAGTTATAAATTAAACAGTAAGAAAACTGATTTTTTAGGAGCAATACTCCTTAAATGGTTAAAAGAACAAAAAGAATCAAATAAAGATATATTAAAAATATTTAAA
>CAJTXC010000021.1 GCA_910580135.1 uncultured Bacilli bacterium
TTTATATAAATTTTATTTATTAAAAAGACTTGACAACGGTTAGCAAGTCTCCTTTCTTTTTTTATTTAAAAGGTAAGTTACTTTTTTCTTACCCTTCACTTTAATCATTAGCCATAACTTTTAATTTTCCCCTAAAATTTATTAAAAATAATAAAAAAATTAGAAATTTCTTTCTAAAATGTTATAATGTTAATATATTGGAGGAAGTAAAATGAAATATAGTACAAAACTTAAAATGTATTTAATTGGAGATGCTAATAAAAGAACTAAGATACTAGTAAAGAAAAAAATATTTAAATCCGTTGGAAAAAACTTTTTCTTTCAACCTAGAATAATACCAGATGAACCCAAACTAATTAGTTTTGGAGATAATGTATCAGTAGCATCTGGAGTTACTTTTGTGACGCATGACGTCATTGATAAAGTATTAAATAAGATGGATTACAATTTTAAGTTTTATTATAACTGTGCTCCTATCGAAATCGGAAATAACGTGTTTATTGGATGTAACGTTACCATAATGCCTAATGTAAAAATCGGAAATAACATAATTATTGCCGCAGGATCAATTGTTACAAAGGATGTTCCAGATAACAGTGTCGTTGGGGGAAACCCTGCTAAAATAATAAGTACGTTTGAAGAATATGTAGAAAATAGAAAAAGAACTAATGAGGACGGATTATATCCAAATCATGATTCTGTTATAAATTATGTATGGGATAAGTTTAAGAAAGAAAAAGAAAAAAATAAAGAAGCCAATTAAAGGTTTCTTTATTTTTTTACTTTCTTATCTTTCTTTTCATCTATACTACAAGTATTACAACATATAGCATAACCAATTGCAAACAAATAAATAACTTGTTTAGTATAGAATAAACCTTCTGTTATACAGCCTAATGCTAATCCAAATAGCATCAATAATATCACGTAAAAATCTAATTTATTTATACTTCTTTTTAACTTAGTAAATGCTAATGAAAGAACAAACGAAAATAATAACACAATACCTACTATTCCAGTTTCTTCTGTTAACTGAATATAACAATTATGAGGATACATATAAGGGTATTCATCGCTTATAACTGAAGCATCTTTTAAATAGTCTTTAGCATTTTGATTTTCATAAAGATAAGTTGCGTTACCAACTCCAACTCCAAATACTGGGTATTCTTTTATAAATGCTTTACCTACACTTTCATAGTACTTTCTAAAGAAATTAGAACCTTCAACATCACCAACACAATCATCATCAGCACATTTTCCAGCTTTCACCTGTTCTATTTCTGTTCCCATTTTTTGTAATAAATTTATTCTTAGTACTTTAGGCAAATGAGCCGTTTCATAAGCATAATCTAATGCGGATTGAACGGAGTATTTAGCGCCTGGTATTAATATCATGCAAATAACTATTAACACTATTAAAATACTGTTTTTAAACTGTTTTTTAAATAACGTTACAATAAAAAATATAAAGCACATTACTAAATATATTAATTGACCACTTCTAGAGAAAGTTAATGTAATTCCAAGCATTGATAAAATTAAAAGCACTTTATAATACCAATTATCTTTATCGTTTAATAATTCATAAGTAATTAAAGGAAACATTAAAACAATATATTTATCAAATGTTGTTGCTATAAAAAACGTTGAATTTATTCTTCCAAATATGCCGGGATATTTGTCATTATTATAAGTATTAAGATTCCACTTTGTTAAGTATTGAAATATACCAAAACCTATACTAAGTGCGAAAGATATAAATAAATGCTTCTTTATGTTTTTTAAAGTATCTTTTTCTATCTTACAATTAAATAAAACTAAGATAAGGGTTAATAAAACTGAATAATGAATAAATCCTTTTAATGAATTCATTCCTATTTTAATACCAAATATAAACGTTAAGAAAAACCATATAATAGTTAAAACGTAAAGAATTAATGGTATTTTATTTTTTAATAATAATTTCAAATTCTTTAAATTATCAAATATAATTGATATAGAAATTGAAGCAGGTAATATAACTAATAAAGCATATCTTATTTTATCAATAAAAGCTATATCAAAAAAAGTATAAACTCCTAAAAATAAAGTTATTATGTATAATGAAGCTATTATTATATACTCACTTCTTTTTGTTATCTTCATATGACCAACTCCTATAATGCATGTTAATTATACCATAAAGAAAAATACTTTAAAAGTTAAATCAAAAATAAAAGATCAAATTTCTCTGATCCTTAATCCATTTCAACTATGTATAGTTTTTTATTTTCTTTTATAATTATCATTTTAGCATTATTTTCATAACCAAAGTCTTCTTTATAATCCCATGTGATTGTTATTTTATATGCATCTACGGTAGTTCCTTGCGAACTAGTTGTAGTCTTTGATTTTGAAGAAGTAGCCGTAGTTTTAGTATCCATAATCTTAAAAGTAGTATTTTCTATACTAACGTCTTTTATTTCACTTACTTCTGGTAAGTCTTGTTTTCTACTATCTGATTTAACTTCTAAATACTTATAAAACGTACTTCTAGCTTCTTCTATGAAATTATCTCTCATACTATCTTTAATGAACTCTACTCCGCCTATATCATTTTTTGATAACTTATTATCTAGTGTATAAAAATCTATTATAAATAATTTTGCTATAGACTTAGCATATTCATCATAATTAACATCTTTTTTTGATAATATTTTTTCTAACTTATCAAATTCATCTTTATATATTTTTGTTTCGTTTTCCTTTAATGCATAACCATATTCTGGAATTTCTTTTATTGTTTTTACCACTACTTCTTCTTCATTAGGAGATAAAAATTTATATGTAAGTATTCCAGCGATTGCTAATATAACTAATATTATTAAAATAATTAATATTTTTTTACTTTTTTTCATTTTTTTCTTCTCCCTCTAAATCGTATACGATA
This sequence comes from uncultured Bacilli bacterium, assembly GCA_910580135.1. GTDB lineage: Bacteria > Bacillota_I > Bacilli_A > RF39 > UBA660 > Aphodocola. The sequence goes on from CAJTXC010000021.1 coordinate 2,933, forward strand.
ATTGAATCAGAAACTTCTAATATTTTATTTGCATATTCTTTATTTTTAACTATCTCATCTTCATTTACAACACTATCCTTAAGAAGCAAATATTCCTCTTTCTGAGCATTATAATACATTTTATCAGTTACCCAGTTACCATTAGGAAAAACTACTATATTATCATCAATACTAAATATATCATGACCTAAAGCATATTTATAATTAAAGTTGAACATGTTAGCAAGGGTTGGCATTGCATCATACATTCCCATCACTTTATCCACAGTTTTATTTAAGTTTTTATTTCCGCTACTATCTTTAGTCCATATGATGAAAGGTACTTTTCTATTTAATTCATAATTATAATAATCAACCTGTGTATATCTTTCGTCATCAGAATCATATTGTTCTCCAGTTTCAAAATCATAATTATAAAAATATCTATATTCTTTTTTAGCAATCTTGGCATCATGGTCACCATATATTACAAGTACAGTGTTATCAAGTAACCCTTCTTTATCTAAGTCATCCACAAAATCTCCAATTGCGGAATCAGCATAATGAACTGACTTAAAGTATCTTCCTAATTCAGTACCTTCCATATAAGGAAGAGATTTTTCCACAACATTTCCATTTTCATCAGTTTCAGTATATTTATAATCAACGCTATAATCACCATACTTATCCTCATCATCCCATGGGGTATGATTTGTTAAAGTAATTAAAGTTACGTAATAATTTGAATGTTCTTGATTTATTTTCTTTATTTTTTCCGTTGCTTGTTTAAAGAATACTTTATCCGATAATCCCATTCCCATTATGTCATCTTCATTTGAATAATCAAATGAACTTCTTGCATAAAACTTATCATAACCTAATGTTTCATGCATAACGTTTCTGTTCCAGAAAGATGCGTTATTAGCATGCATACTAGCAGCATAATAACCTTTTTGTTTTAAAATGTTAGGAATTGCTTCATACGTCCTTTTCCAATAGTTAACGAACACTGTACCAGTTGCCGCTGGTAAAAGTGATGTATTAAACGTGAATTCAGTATCACTAGATGTTCCAACACTTACTTGAGGATAATAATTTGAGAAAAATAATCCTTCTTTAGATAATTTGTTTAAATTAGGAGTAAGTTCTTGGTTGTTAAATGATAAAGTCATGTCTTGAGTCATTATACTCTCTGCGTGTATAACAATAATATTTTTACCTTCAAAGATATTGGTATAATCATTTGTTTTTGAATTAACATCGTCAGTTTTACTTTTTTCTTCATAAAAATCTCTAACTATTTTAGCAGCACTATCATAACCAAACATACTAGTAAACTTAGATTCAGTACTTTTTATTGCATCATTTAATTGGTATACATATATTCCAAATCTTTGAACTAAGTACTCTCTATTCCATTGTTTTTTAAGTCTACTATAATCTGATGATTGCATCATTGAAATAGTCATAAAAGTTACACAAAATCCTAAAATAATAGTATTTAAAAACCTTTTTTTAGAACGTTCTATTAATTCTACTTTGTCATAATATTTTTTCTTTTTTAATAGGATATGAACCATAAGTAAAACGATTGGTGGAAATATTAAAATAACATCTTTTAAATGAATTAATCCTGTTACAATAGTCCCATCCATATCACCTAAAAATGATGCGGTAGACAAAAGTGAAAAAGAAGCAAAAGATACGTAATTTTCATAATATACAGCATTTATAATACATGCCGCTGTCATAACAATGGTAAGTGGCATAAGTATCCTTATTTGCTTTTTAGGTTTTAAAAGATAGGCAAAAGCTCCAGTCATAAAAATAAACGCTAAATCTGCAACTATCGCTTTAAAGCTAAAAAGGTTCCCCATTGTAACTATTCTAAGAAGCCATGAATTTATTAGGTTTATTAAAACGTACGTAATAAATAAAATATTAGTTTTTATGTATAAAAATATACTTATCTCCTTTAGTCTTTTTTTTACTTTCAAATATATTTTTTTTAAAAATTCTTTTAATTTACTTTTCATAATAACCTCCTAAATATATCTTTAGAATAATATCATTATACCACAAAAAAAAGTCTTTGCATTAAAGACTTTAAAATTATAAATATTCTTAATATATGTATCTCTCAAAAGATTGGGCCCTTAATTCTTCTAATTCATTATTAATAGCATTTTTATCAGATTCATTACCCTCATTTTTTAATACACACATAACCGTTTTATATAAAACGTATAAATCCATTTTAATGGACAAGTTTTTTACGTATTTAACATCCAAATCTATTTTTTCTTTTATAGAAATATTATTTCTTCCACTACACTGCGCAAGGCCTGTTAAACCAGGTGACACCTCAAGTCTTTTCCTTTGATCTTCCGTATAATACTTTGCATAATCAGTTATCCAAGGTCTAGGTCCAATAAAAGCCATTTCACCTTTTATAATATTTACTAGCTGAGGTAGTTCATCTAAAGAAGTATTTCTAATAAACTTTCCCACTTTAGTTACTTCATCTTTTTTTGACATATCATGAACATCGTTATCACATACCATGCTTCTAAATTTATAACAGTAAAAATTCTTACCATCTTTACCTGTTCTAAGTTGTTTAAATATGACACTACCCTTACTTTCCATTCTAATTGCTACAGCAATAATAGCCATTATTGGTAAAAACATAACAAATAGAATTAAAGCTAAAGATAAGCTCACTACTCGCTTAAATACCAAATACATAAATATCCCCCTCATTGGCTTAATATACTAGCACAAGGTATTTAAAAAGTCAACGAAATATATAAAAAAAAATAACTATCATTTAAGATAATTATTTATTAAAACTTCCCCTAATATATTCATCTTCCTTACTAGCTAAATTTAAGCAAGAAAGAAAGCAAACCATAATCATTATTAATAAGCCTAAGATTAATAAAAGCATTTTTTTGCCCTCCCTATTATATAGCCTATTAACATGATATCATTTATTTTACTTTTTTTAAAGACTTTTTTAACAAAAAATAGCTAATTATTCCAAAAAAAGAACCAGTAGTATCTATTATTACGTCTAAACCCTCTCCACTTCGACCAGATATGAACAATTGATGGAACTCATCTGTTGCACTATATAAAAAGCATACTAATAAAGAAATCAAAATCACATTTTTTATATTAAGATCTACTATTAAGTTTATAACTAATGCACCTAATACTAAATAAATTGTAAAATGAGCAAGTTTTCTTACTACCTTAGTATATTTTTTTGTTATCAACTCACCACTTTCTTTAGATAAAGACTCTCCTTTAAAAACACTTACCGTCTTTACTATAAAACCATCACTTAGCTTACTAGAGTCAGCAGCTTTTTGATTAGAAAAACTAAAGATTAACATCATCCATGCTATTACTAAAATTAATTTAATTATTGTTTTCATTAATTCACCCTTTGATTTCTTTTTAAACGTTTTATAATCATAGCATAATATTGTTTAAAAAGATTAATAAAATATTTTAATTCCTCTTTATTTCTAAAAATAATAACATTAAATAAATTAGGTATTAACAAACAAATAACTATTTTTAAAATAAAAGTTAAAGTAATATTAGATGAAACAACTAAAGTGCTAAATGCATAAGTTAATAAACCGGAAATGAATGCCATAAATAAAAATCCAAGCATTTCTTTATAATATTTTAAATAACTTCTATCAAACAGCTTTTTATATACGTATTTTGGATAACTATAAAGATGTAAAACTAAGTTACTTAAAACAGTTCCCATAAATACTCCTGCTATTCCAAAAAACTTTAATAATATAATTGAAGAAACTATATTAACTACCGATTCTAATACTGGAACAAAACGGTCTTCATAAAATATACCAGCAGCTTCTTTAAATGATAAGAATGATAATCTTGTTGTTTGCAAATAAAAATTAATTCCTAAAACTATTAAAGTAATATTAGAAAGAAGGTATTTTTCACCAAAGAAAATTGAAATAAAAGGTTGCATTAAAATAATTATTGAAACCGTGCAAAAATTTGAAATAAAATAATTTAAAAATCTAATTCTACGAAAAACAACGTAATTTTTTTCTTTATCACTAGTTACTAGAAGATTTCCAACACTAGCCGTAAGAGATGTAAAGACTTGATTTAAAATAGTTGTAACAGCGGTTATAACAAGTAGATAATTAGAATAAAGACCTACCATCTTAACTCCTAGGTATGCAGATATAATAATATTATCAGTACCAGATACTACAAATCCTGCAACTTTATGGAAAAATAAAGCTTTAATTTTTTGGAAGACATCTTTTTTCTCTTCGCTAGTTATTGTAGAAAGTTTTTTATCCTTTAAATAAGGATATAATCTATCCGCTATAATCGTTATAATAACATTTTCCACAATCCTCATCGTAATTTTTAAAATAAGATATAAATAATAATTCTTAGTTAGAAGTAACACGATAATTTGAAATACGTTCATAACTATTAAGTATAAAATATGCACTAAGTTTACAACGTAATTTTTTTGTTGTGCATATAAAATTGAACGTTTATAAGATAGTAAATAAGAACAAACACAATCAGTTAAAAACAAGAAATATATAATGTATATACTAGCCTTAACCGATGTTGGACCAACGATGGTTCGTAAAAAGGGAACAACCATAAAACCAATTGCAAAAATAATTATTGCTATTATATGATAGCTTTTTTTGTAAAAGTTCATCCACGATTTTATTTTTTCGACATCATTTACAGCAATTGGTTTATATAAATTATAAACAATAGCAGAACCTAGTCCTAACTCAATTACCGCTAACATCGACATAATATTAGTAAAAAGGCCATTTATTCCAAGGTAATCAAGTCCAAGTGTCTTGGTAAAAATAATTTGACAAGCAAAACCAATTAATATAGAAACAAAATTAGACAAAACCGATACAATTACGTTTTTAATAGAATTGTTTACTCTCAAATTAATCACCTCCAAAACTAATTATTTTTGTCTGTATATAACTCAACTAGACTTTTAACAGTAGATTCAATTGAATAACAACTAGATAAAAGTTCTTTTTTTGTATTTTTTCTTTTTACGGAAAAATTACTTATTTTAGTAGCCCAATCATTACTAGAAACTTCTAATGAAAGATAGTGAATTAGGTCAGTTATTGCAACATCCCTTGTAACAACATCACTTATTAAGCAGTTTATTCCATTTGCTTGAGCTTCAATTAATGATACTGGTAAACCTTCAAATATTGAAGGAAAAACAAATATATCAAAACCATTTAAAATTTCATTAACATCTGATCTATTTCCCAAAAATATTATTTTATCTTCAAGATTTTTTTCTTTTACCATACCCTTTATTTGGTCTTCTAAAGGACCAGTTCCAACCATTACCAGTTTGCAATTATCATGAACTTTAGTTAAGCATGAAAATATTTCAATTAAAAGTTTATGATTTTTTGGTACATCAATACGACCAACATGACCAATTACTAAAGTATCAGAAGAGACTTTCCATTCATTACGAAACTGTTCTCTTAATGATTTATTGAAAAAGTACTTTTCTAAATTTATTCCGTTACTAATAATTTTATATTTAATATTACCAAATAAAGCTTGTCCTGCTTCATTGCTGCATGCTACTTTGTCGGTTGCAAATAAACGTATTAACAATCTAGAAAAAGTCCATTTTATTTTCTTTATAATATTTTTTTCCCTTAGTGCATAAGTAGTATGAGAATGTGTAATACGAGTTTTAATTCCTGATAAGTATGCAGCAAGCATAACATATGCCGAGTTAAAGTAAGTATGACAATGAACTACGTCAGGACGCTCAGCTTTAAAAATCTTTAAAAGTTCCTTTATATGTTTTACTACCGAAACATTTCTTGGATTTGATATTCTAATTATTCTACCACCAAGATTATTTATTTCTTCTTCAAAGTCAAAATGCTTATCATAATATGTAAGAAAAATAAATTCATAATTTTTTCTATCAATATTTCGGTAAACATTCATCAAAAAACTTTCTATGCCACCTACATCCATTTTATAATTTACTTGCATTATTTTCATGTATAAACACCTACCTTCTAAAAATAGAGAAAAAGTTTTTTAAAATTCCTTCAGTAAAAAGTGTTCCAAAACTTTGGTTTTGAAATAATTTCATTTGATATACGATAAATATGATAGATAAAGCACTAATAGAAAATAAAAGTAACAACTTATTTTTATTCATTTTTTTAAAAGCATCCATTATTGGAATAATTCCAATAAATTGTATCAACATAATAAAACGTATTACAACAATGGTTTTAGGTAACATGATTAATACAGCAATTGAAAGTAAGATTATAAATCCGTTAATTTTACTAAATTTTTCTTTTTCATTTTGTAAGAAAATTGCAATAATTGTTATTGCTAGTTTGGACATTTCTATTAAAAATGCAGTACCACCATAAAAGGTATACATTTGAGTATTATTAATAAAATATGAATTATACATTCTTTCTATTGTAATAAATAATTCAATACTAACAACCTGATTAATATAATGCAATATAGTCATAGAAAATATAAGAATAATTAACATAGTTATAATTGTTTTAATGTTTAGTTTATTACCAAATAACTTATATAATATTAATATTCCTAGAGGAAAGACCATTGCCGAATGCAAGAGCACTGGAATTAAATAAATGATATAACATAATATTTTATTCTTGTTTTTATAATAATCCAAATAAAATCCTAAAGCAAAAATTAAAATAGCAACATAATTCCAAAGTCCACTTATAAAGAATAATGCACTGAATCCAAAAAATGTAAAAATAGTAATTGGAATAAATACAATTAATGGTAAATTGGTTTGCTTACGATAGTCATAAAGCAAGTAAAATAAAATCGAGTACCCAACTGATACAATAAAAAATTGAAGTAGGTTTTTATCACCTATAAGCGCCACAACATAACTAATAAGGGTAGCAAGAGATTCAATCTCCATTTTATCAGCTATTAGCCAAATATTTTTCCATGATACACCCATCATTTGTAAAACTACTTGATGGTGCCTAAATAAATCATAGTCACTTGGTGGAAGATAATGATAAACAATGACCCCAAAAAATAAACCAATTAAAATAGGATATATAAAACTATTTTTCTTATCATCTAAAAAATATGCTACAAAAAGAATTAATCCACTAACCACAGGAAAAATAATAAATAAAATAGTAATAAGCCACGGCATAATACTCACCCTTCTTTTCTATCTAAAGTCTTTATCTTATTATAAATTCTTTCGCAATTTTTATTATCTCTTATAGTAAAAAAGTTATCTACATTTTGCAAATATTTCGACTCCATCTTAAAACCAGAATCACAATAATTAATAAGTTTACGAACTAATTCATTCTCATTTAAAACAACTGGACCAAATCCCATTTTTTCATAAGAAAAATATCCTTCTTCAAGGTGACTCAAACGGAATTTTTTCTTATCAAATTGATAATATATAAGAGGTTTTTTCATATATGCACAGTCAATTGAAATACTAGAATAATCAGTTACTATCATCGCTGATTCTGCAATTAAATTAAGAATAATACTCATGTTTGAAGATATTATTTTAATGTTATTGCATTTAGAGTCAAAAGCCTTAGAAAATCTATCAACGTTTTTATGTAAATAAAAGTATAATGTTATTCCTCTTTTTTCAAGATACTTGATCAAATCATCATTATTTAAAAGTGATTGATACTTTTTATAATAATCAGTTTTTTTAAATTCTTCTACGCTTTTTAAATCTTTAAGCCAACTACGCCATGTTGGAAAAATAGCAATCTGCTTCTTATTAATTCTTCTATTATATAGGTTATCAAATCTAGGAAAACCAAGATAACAAATATTTTGCTTTGGATAACCAAAATTTTTTTTAATATATTCGTACTCAGGCTTTGCACCACAAATAAATAATTCAAACCTTGTTTTTTTATAATATAAATATTTAACATTATTCATGGTAACACCATGCTGTAAGAATATTCTATGACCATTTATTATTCCATAATAATGTAAAACATAAAATATTTTTTCATTAGGATTACCAGCTTTATGAATTATGATATTCTTACTAGCACATAGGTAATATACCCAATGTTTTAAACTGCCGAATTGGATTATATTACCTAAATCTTTTACATTGTCATATGCTTCACATTTTTTGTCAATTACATAATAAACTGGAACTTCAGGATATTTTTCTCTTATGTACTTATAAAAAACATATCCATTATCCCTTGCGTCATTACGTCCTTCACAAACAAGCCATATTCGTTTTTTAATAACCAGTAATATAATTTTGTAAACAAGTGAAAAGATAAGATAAAATGGTAGAAAAAGAACGTCAAAAAGGTCTCTAACATTTAAATAACGAATGCTTTTAATAAACTTACTTATCATTAAATTCTTCTCCTTACCGCATTAAAAGCCCAAAAACAAAAATTATAAAAACTATAAAAAATATTTAGATGTTCAACATTTCGATATAAATTCCAAATACGTTTAATTGCAATTAATTTATTAGAGGATAGACTACCAGAACTTCTTCTATAATAAGATAACACTTCATTTAAACCATAAGCATAATCTATTTTCTTTAATATTTTCCACCAAGTTGCAGAATCTTCACTTTTAACATTAGGCATAAAAATATCCTCTTTTTTTAACTTTTCCATATCAAACATAACAGTAGAAGTCCAAATAGTAGTATTTTTTAGTGCTTCTTTATAATTAATTTTTTGTGGTACATAAACTTTTTTACCATTAGATACACCATTTTCATTAACAAATTCATAACCCGTAAATGAAAATTCACAATTATTCTTTTTCATAAATCCAACTTGTTTTTCAAGTTTTTTATAATCCCATAAATCATCGGCATCTAAAAAACAAATAAATCGTCCTTTTGCTTCTTCAATTCCCCTATTTCTAGCTAAAGCAGGTCCACCATTTTTCTTCATATCAAACCATTTTATTTTACTAGATGAAAATGATTTTGCTATTTTTTCACTATTATCTTTTGAACAATCATTTATAAGTAGTAATTCCCAATTACTATATGTTTGATTAATAACGCAATTAATAGTATCTTTTAAAAACTTTTCAGCACTATATACTGGCACAATTATACTTACCAATGAATCTTTTTCCACAACTAACACATCCTTTTAACAATTAATCAATATCTTTGTTATTTATTATTTTAAGTGCATTATCATTTGTTATTTTTTCAAAAATATCATCTTTAGTTACTTTCTTTATCTTTTTAATAATTATATCAAAATTATCAAATAAAGAAGAATTTTTTTTATGAACATCGCTCGCCATAAAGGTAACCATGTTCTTTTTCAACATATATTTAATTAATTTTTTAGCCTTAACGCCATAACTACCTACTATACTTCCATAATTACACTGAAAAAGTACTCCACTAGCATATAATTCATCTAGCTTATTATGATCTTTTTGAAAGTATAAATACCTTTCTGGGTGTGCAATTATTGGTACGTAACCACTTACTTTTAATTCATATAGAAAGTCTAATGCTCCTTTAACTTCATTATATAAAGGTAACTCAATTAATAAATACTTAGAATTATTAATCGATGATACTTCACCATTTAATAGTAATTTATCAATGTTATCGGTAATATATATTTCGTTACCTAAAAATAAGTTTATATTTATCTTATTTTTATTTAATATTTCTTTAATTACTTTTAATCTTTCTTCCTTTTTCTTATTATTTGAAACGTATGAAGAACCATTTATATAATGAGGCGTTAAAACCATGTTATCAAAACCAAGTTCCTTCATTTTTTTTAAGATTTCTATAGTTTCTTCTATACTAGAAGAACCATCATCAATTCCATAAATTATATGTGAATGTATATCTACCATAATTATTTACTCTGCGTAATAGTAATTTCCATACTTACTTTTAGTTTTTGGAACTTTATTTACAATAACACCAGCAATATTAGCGTTTACGTTTTCTAACGCTTTTTTTGTTGCTTCTAAATCATTAATTTCAGTTGCACCATATTTACTTACAATGATTGTTTTATCCGCTAATTTAGATAAAACTAGCGCATCAGGAAGACCATTAGTTGGCACACTATCTAATATTATATAATCAAATATAATCTTTAACTTTTCAAGTAAGTTTTCAAATCTTTTTGAAGATAATAATTCAGATGGATTTGGAGGCACTGTTCCTCTAGGTAATACATATAAATTCTTTATTTTTGTTTTTTGAATATAATTATTTATGTTTGTTGTATTACTATATTGTGCAATCAAATTTGATAAACCTTGTTTATTTGAAACTTCAAATATTTTATGAGTTCTACCTAGTCTCATATCACAGTCAATAAGCAATACTTTTTTCTCATTTTGAGCGAAAGCAATTGATAAATTACTACTTATAAAACTTTTACCTTCACCAGGTGTTGAACTAGTAAACATAAATGTTTTAGATTCTTTATCTGTTAATAAGAATTCTAGGTTAGTTCTAATTGTTCTAATATCTTCACTTATTGTTGATTTTGGTTTTAATTCAACGATTAACTCATTTTTCATATTATTTAGCCCCCTTATATTCTTGTACTGTACCTAAAACAGAAAGTCCAATTTTAGTTTCAATTTGTTCAGTTGATTTAATTGTTCTATCAAAGTAATATATAACAATAACAACCCCTAAACCTAAAACCAATCCAGCAATTATGAATAAAATTAATTCTTTTATAAAATTCATGTTTGAAGGCGAAGTAGCATTTTCTGCTTTATCAAGAATGTTTACGTTTGAGATGTTATACAATTCTGGTATCTCTAAAGAAAATACTTTGGCAGTTTCGTTAGCGATATCTTTAGCAAGTTTTTTATTTGTATCAGTAACTGTTATTTTAATTAACTCAGTATTAGTAACTGAAGATACATCTACTTTTTTATTTAATTCAGAATAGCTATAGTCTAAATCTAAATTTTTTATAACTTGACTTAATACTCTTTTACTTTTAACAATTTCAGAATAAGTACTTACTAAGTTTTTGTTAATTGATAAATCGTTATAAGTTAACGTAGCATCAGAAGTGTTATTTATTAATAATATTGTTGTTGATGAACTATACTTAGGTACTTGCACAAACAACTTAAAACTTACTCCTAATATTGTAACTAATAAAGTTATTAATACGATAATTGTAATTTTTGATTTTAAATAATCTACTATTTCTTTTATATCCACTGTTTCCATTTTTATTCTCCTTACATTGGTATTTCGTTAAAGTCTTTTCCTTCTAAGACTTCTTGTATTATAATTTTAGTTTTTTCTAAAAGAATTACATCCGGTTCCATAACGTATAGTTTCCTTTTTCCACCACTATACGTATAATTAGAAGAATCATAACCATTTAAATTAGCGTTTTTAACACTCCATTTTGGCATATCTTTAATTTGTAATCTTATGAAACTTTTGATTGTACTAGAAGGAACATTAGTTTCAAAATCTCCTTCTAAATTTCTTAAAATAGTATTATACTTTGTTAAAGTACTAGGCGATGATTCGAGCTTACTGATTATTGCTCTTATAACTTCTTCTTGGTTTTCTCCTCTATGCCTGTCTCCCGTAGCATAAGATTTTCTTTCTCTTGCAAACCTAAGAGCACACTGTCCATCAACGTTATTATAACCTTGTTTTATATTGCAAAAACTTAGGTTTTGATCTGAGTATATTTGTATTCCTCCTATTTCATTTACCAAGTGAATAACCGTATCAAAGTTAACTCTTACATAATAATCTATATTCATGTCTAATAAATCTTCTATCGTAGTTATAGACATGTTTATTCCATATATACCAGCATGTGTAAGCTTATCTTTAAGACCTGCTGTTCCATGTAATCTTACGTAGTAATCTCTCGGTATAGTAGTTAATAATACTTGGTTAGTATTAGGGTTTACGGTAACAACTATATTAACATCACTTCGAGATACTTTAGAAATACTACCACCTGTATCAATGCCACTTATATATAAGACAAAAGGTTCTTTCGTAATATCCTTACTTACCGTATCAACTTCATTATTCTTTTTTAGTTTTATTTTATATATAACATTCATTTTCTTAGAAAAGTCTTCATCTTGTTCTTCTAAAAAGTACTCTTCTATATCACTTATTATAATAGCATCAAGGTTATTATCATATAAATTTTCTAATAACGATTCAGCTTTAGTATATACTTTACTTTCGTATTTTATTTTAATTTCGTTAGTAACTTTTTCACTTAAACCATCTACACTACCAATTACTTTATTCTTTAATTCATCTATC
>CAJTXC010000022.1 GCA_910580135.1 uncultured Bacilli bacterium
TCCTACATTTTAACTTTTTTATTAAAAATCCCCAAAACTCTTTACACTAACTTTTTATATACATAATTTATCTTAATTCTTTTATCTTTTCTTCATAGTTTTCTGAGTTAGTTACATATGAGCCTGCAACTAACATATCACAGCCCGCATATTTACATAGACTAACTGTTTTATCATTTACTCCACCATCAATACTAATAATTAAATCTGATGGTGCAACCTTTTTAAATTCTTTTATTTTATCTACTACTTCTTCTTTAAACTCTTGGCCACCTTCACCTGGTGTAACACTCATAAATAGTACTAAATCAATATCATCTACATAAGGCATTAAATGTTTAATATCAGTCTCTGGATTTATTGCCAAACCAACTTTTATACCAAGCGATTTAACATAATCAATTAATGAATAATCATCTATTACCTCTATATGAAAAGTTAAGTATTGAGGCTCTAATTTAGCATACTCTTTTATTAATTCATGACTTTTAACCATTAAATGAACATCAAGTGGCTTTGTTGATATCTGTTTAACATCACGCACTACTTCTAAAGGAAATTTTTTGTTATTTACAAACTCTCCATCCATAACATCAACATGCAAAAAGTCAGCGTTTGATTCATTAACTTTTTTTACTGCAGATATTAGTCTATCATATTCTTTTAAAACTGATACTGATACCTTCATACTCTACCTCTTATTATCAATTATGCTTTCTATAAACTTTTTATAATTTTCATATCTTGTATTTCTTATTTTACCTTGATTTACTAATTCTTTAATATAACAACCATCTTCTTTTAGATGAACACAATCTTTATATTTACATTTATCTTGATTAGCATAAAACTCAACAAAATTATCTTTTATATGATTTTTATCCATTCCAATAAAATCAAGTGATGAAAAACCAGGAGTATCCGCAACTAAACCATTTCCTATCTTAAGTAATTCAACATGTCTTGTTGTATGCCTTCCTCTTCCTAATGCTTTTGATATTTCACCAGTTGCTAAATTTAAATCAGTTTTTAGTTTATTTAGAAGTGATGACTTTCCAACTCCTGTTTGCCCTGTTAAAACACTAACTTTATCACTTAAAATCTTTTTAATATTATCTACGTCATCATTTATATAAACGTTATAGCCAATGCTTTTATAATAAATTATTACTTCATCTATTTCTTTAGTATCTCTTAACAAATCATATTTAGTAAAACATATAACTGGTTTAACGTTATTATATTCTATTACAACAAGCATTTTATCAAGTAAATTACTAGAAAAGTTAGGTTGGGCACAACTAACTAGAATTAAGGCTTGATCTATGTTTGCAATAGGTGGCCTTATAAGTTCATTTTTTCTAGGTAATATTTTTTTTATAACATTATCTTTTTCATCAAATTCTACTATATCACCAACTAATGGAGATACTTTTTGATATCTAAACTTACCAATAGAAGAGCACTCAAAGGTTTTGCCTTCACTTTCTACTGTCCACCTATTACTTATTAGTTTAATTATTCTACCCAACATTATTATCCTCGTTATTTTGAGTATAATCTGTTGTAGACGTGGTTGTTGTTTTCGTAGTTGTTGGCTCAGGCTTTTTAGATACTGTTACAGTAAACGTATCATTTTCAAACACTTCTTCTCCAGCTTTTGGTTTTTGTGCTAAAATGATTCCTTCTTCTTTATCTTCGGTTACTTGTGGTATTACTTTTATAGTAAGGCCATATTTTTCACAGAACTCTGTTGCCCTTGCTAATGTCCAACCATCTGTTACCATATCAGGATATACCGATAAAATTTTAGGAATATATAAAGTTATATTTTCTCCAGATGATAATTTTTCACCTTTTTTTACACTTTGATCGATTATCAACTGACTCTTATTTTTATATTCAGATGAGTTTTCTACTTCTTTTTCTTCAATTGTTACATTTAATCCCAATAATTCTAATCTAGCTTTTACTTCATAAGCATTTTGACCAGTATAATCTTCTATCTCTGTTTTCTTTGCTCCAGATGAATAATAAATGACGATTGTAGTACCTTTTTTTACATATCTATTTTTTGATGGTTCTGTTTCAATTACTAAATCTTCATCTACCTCATCACTAGCCTTTTTCTTTGAATCTATCTTAAAACCGTTTTTCTTTAGCATAGCTTCTGCCTTAGAAATTTCCATACCATAAACATCAGGTACTTTTACTTCTTTTTCTGAAGATAACTTCGGAATAACTATAATAACTAATATAAATGCTAATAAACATACGCCAATTATCGAAGCTATTATAATAGTTTTTTTCTTGTTACCCTTTTCTATAGTATCTTCTTCAGTAATTTGCTTAACTACTGGTTCTTCTACTTTCTCTACTTTCTTCTCTTCTTTTTTTACAACACTGCGAGTATCAGAAAAATCAGTTTCTGGATATTTAAATTCTATTTTTTCTTCGTTTTCTCTTTCTTCATCCAAACAAGTCTTAATATCATCTTTCATTTCTCTTACGTCTTTGTATCTGTTTTTAGGGTTTTTAGCAGTTGCTTTTAGAATTATGTTCTCAACAGATACTGGAATAACTGGATTCAGTTCTTTTGGATTTGGTAGTGGTTCTTTCATGTGCTTTAATGCTATTTCAACAGCACTATCACCTTTAAACGGCACTTTACCAGTAAGCATTTCAAACATTAAGATACCAAGTGAATAAATATCGCTTCTAATGGTTGAACCTTTTCCGCTTGCTTGTTCTGGTGGCAAATAATGAACTGATCCCATAACAGAGTTTGTTTGGGTTAATTGTGCACTATTTAAAGCCATTGCAATACCAAAGTCAGTTATCTTAACTAAACCGCTTTCTTTAATCATGATATTTTGTGGTTTAATATCACGGTGAATTATATATGAATCATGTGCACTTGCTAAAGCGTCTAAAAGTTGAAGCATTATGTCAATCGCTTCTGGAAGAGATAAAACACCTCTTTTTTTAATAAGTTGTTTTAAAGTTTTACCTTCAATGTATTCCATTACGATGTAAAAGTTACCTTCGTCTTCTCCAACGTCATATATTTCTACAATGTTAGGATGTGATAAAGATGATGCTGAAAGTGCTTCTCTTTGAAATCTTCTAACAAATTTTTCATCACCTGCAAGGTCTCCCCTTAAAACCTTAACAGCTACTTTTCTATCTAGGATGGTATCACGAGCTAAATAAACATTAGCCATTCCACCTTCTCCAACTAGCTTTTCTATTTCATAACGATCGTTAATAAGTTGTCCCTTTGCGATCATAACTATTCACCACTTTCCTTTTGCAAATACGCGATGGATACGTTATCAGTTCCACCCCTTAAATTACTCTTTTTAATTAATTTAACTATTTTTTCTTCTAAATTTAAATCGCTATTTAATACTTTTTCTATTTGACTTACACTAAGCATATTAGTTAGTCCATCACTACATAAAAGAAGTCCATCACAAGTTACATCAACGTCAAATATATCAACATCTATTGGATTATTAGCACCAAGTGCTCTCATAAGAACATTCTTTCTTGGATGATTTTCTGCTTCTTCCTTGGTTAGCTCACCTGTTTCAACCAAAAGATTTACAAGGGTATGATCCTTAGTTACCTTATATAAGTTTCCTTTTTTTATTACAAAGCCAGATGAATCACCTACATTACCAAATAAAATGTATTCTTTAGTTACAATAGCGAGTACTAAAGTAGTTCCCATTCCCTTACTTTCAGGAAACTCATCAGTATATTTAAATATGGCATCATTAAGTTCGTTTACGTTTTGTCTAATCCAATTAACAGCGTCTTGCTTTTCTCCTATTGTTTCTAGATTTTTAAACTTATCAGTAAGACCATTTACAACTATTGAAGATGCAACCTCACCAGCCTTATGTCCTCCCATACCATCTGCTACAACAAGCAAATGTTCACCAGATAGGTTTTTAACTATCATAACGGAATCTTCATTATGGGTTCTTACCTTTCCTGTATCAGATATATAATATGCTTTCATTTTATTTTTCCTTTCAAGAGGGTTTGTTCACTTCTAAGTTGTCCGCATGCCGCAGAAACTTTTGAACCAAATTCCCTTCTTATCGTTACGTTTATGTTACTTTCTTTTAATATATCATAAAATTTATTAATTGTCACTTTAAGGCTTGTTTTATATTCTATGTGAGAAGTCTCATTATACGGAATTAAGTTAACATAGCAATTAAGACCTTTTAAAAGACTTACTAATTTTTTAGCACATTCTTCTGTATCGTTAACATCTTTTAATAAAATATATTCAAATGTAACCCTTCTATTTGTTACTTTTATATATTCTTTTACTGAGTTTATAATATCTTCTATTTTATATGCTTTATTAATAGGCATTATTTTATTTCTTATATCATTAGTTGGAGCATGAAGACTAATCGCTAAGTTAACACCCGTTTTTTCTTTAGTAAATTCTCTTATTTTAGGAACTATCCCGCAAGTAGAAACAGTAATATGTCTTATTCCAATATTTATTCCTTTTGGATCGTTTATAATATTGATAAATTTCATAACGTTATCATAATTATCAAAAGGTTCACCTATTCCCATTAAAACAACATGACTTACTCTTTCGTTAATATCTTCTTCAACTGCTAAAATTTGAAGAACTAATTCAAATGCACTTAAATTTCTTAATTTTTTTAACCTTCCGCTTTCGCAAAAACGGCAGCCCATATTACATCCAACTTGACTTGATACACATAAACTATTTCCATAATCATGTCTCATTAAAACAGCTTCTATTTTATTGCCATCATAAAGTTCAAACAAATATTTATTAACGTCAACATCACTTTGTTTTTTTACAAGTTTAAGTCTTTCCATACTAAAATTTTGATTTAAATATTTAATTAAATCTTTTTTTAAATTTGTCATTTCATCAAAGCTTTCAACTCTTTTTATATAAAGCCAATCAAATACTTGTCCTGCTCTAAATTTTGATTCACCAATTTCTTTAAAGTAATTTTCTAAATCTTCTTTCGTATAATTATAAATACTATTCATTAAAATACGCTCCTTAACTAATAATAATTATACCATGTATACGTATAAAGGTTAACAAATATTAGTAAACAAAAGGTAAATAAAATAAACAAGTTTAAACTTCCTTTACACTTTTTGATATATTTGAATAAGATTATCTTTATTAGTAAATAATATTAGTGGAGGTAAAAAAAATATGGACGATAATAAATCAATTAAATGTAACGTTGAATCTTGCAAATACAACAACACAAATGATAGTTACTGCACTTTAAACGAAATCAAAGTAAGTTGTACATGTGACAGCTGTGATGCTTGTAAAAAAGAAACGATTTGTGATAGTTTCAAAGAAAGAAAATAGTTGGAAAATTTCCAACTATTTTTTTATATTTATCTTGAACAATCAATATTATGTTTTTCTATATACTCTTTACCAGACATTGATGATAACTTATTAGGTTTTGATAATTTACCATCTTCATAAGTTATTTCATATTCTCTTAACACATCTTTGTTATAATTTAGAACACAAGTAGTATAACTAATATCTTGCCCTAAATCCGAGACAATGTATTTAATTGTATTTCCATTAACTTCATATTTATGACATTCGCTTGAATAATTATTATCAGAACAATAATAGTAATCATTATCTCGCTCAAAATCATAAAGCACTTCACCTTTTTGATTTACTAGTAATAAAATATTTAATTCACTTCTAAGTTCTATAACCGCAACATCATCTATTGGTGTTATGTTGATAATTTTATCGGAAGGATATTTATCAGAATCAAGTTTATTTTCATATACATAAACCTCTATGGCATTTTCTAAAAAACCATCACTACCTATGTTTTTAGTTGTTACTTTATTAACATCAAATTCGGTTTTTTCTTGGCTTTTCTTAGTTGTATTAACAACCTTATTTTCATCATTCTTTACCTGCTTATCAGTTTGTTCATCCTGGTGAATATTTAATAAATAACCTCCTGCAAAAACAGCAACAATTACAATTATTAAACATATCCCTTTCAAAATACTTCTTATCATAATAGTTTTATTTGATGGTCTACCAACATCATTTCTAAATACGCTCATTTCTATTCTCCCTTTTTATTTTATTTACTTAATATTTAATAATAAATTCAGTTCTTTCTTTAACTTACTCATATCTTCTATCATGTATTTTGCCATGTTATCATCTTCAAATGCATCTGCACGATACAACACAATATAATAATTATCAATTCTTATACCATAATAGTATTCATATGTTTTTCTGTTCGAACCATCTAAGTCTTCTGATATCGATTTCATTTCTAATAAATCATATCTATTTGTAAATTTTTCATCTAAAATATTTTGTTCATAAATTTCAGTTACACCACTAGGATTTTTGTGAGAATCCGTTTGTTTTTCAAACTCTTTTTTAGCTGAAATTTCATCGGTAAAAGTATAAATTTCAGCATAATAAACATCAACACTAGCGTCTGGTCTAGCCATTGTTGCAGTAGTACAGTTTATAGACTTTAATGCGTCAAGATTATATCTTGGCTCTTCATCAACCGAATGTTTTTCATCATCTTTATATGTACTCAAATGGTTATCCTTTACAAATTTATCGAATGCTTCCTTTGCTGATATTTCTATTTTCTCGCTTTTCTTAGTAGTACTAACCACTTTATTTTCATCTCTTTTAACTTGCTTAGTGGTTTCTTTATTTTGAGATTCATTTAATAAATAACCACCTGCAAAAACAGCAACCATTATAATTATTAATAAAATGCCTTTTAAAATTGTTCTTGTTTTGATAGTTTTATTTGATGGTCTACCAACATCATTTTTTAATACTCCCATTTTTACTCTCCTTTTTATTTTAATTACATTTATATAATAACATATTAAACATTGCTATCACTAACAAAGATATCTTTGTTTACACATATTTAAAAATATGTGTAAGAAAAAAACTATTTAAAGCATTTGCCTAAATAGTCTTCTTTTTTATTACCATTTATAAAATCTTTTATGTTCATTTTCTTTTTTCCAGGAACTTGTAACTCAGTAATCAATATACTACCATCTTTTGTTACTACTTCCATTCCATTTTTATCTAAATTAACTATTGTTCCTGGTTTTTCATTATATTTTTTATCACTTATTTCTGATAACCATAATTTTATATTTTTATCATCTAACGTAGCATAAGCTCCTGGCCATGAATTAAGCCCTCTTATTTGATTAAAAATTTCTCTTGAAGTTTTATTAAAATCTACGTGTTCTTCTTCTCTTGATACGTTATAAGCATAAGTTACTTCTTCTTCGTTTTGTTTTTCTCTTTTATTTGTACCATTTATAATATCAGGTAATGTCTCTAAAAGAAGTGGAACCGAAACCGATTGTAACTTATCGTGCAAACTTTCTGCGGTATCAGAATCAGTAATATCAACTTCTACCTTAGAAATCATATCTCCCGTATCCATTCCTTTATCCATGTACATAATAGTTATTCCTGTTTTATCATAACCATATATAATTGATTTATGGATAGGCGCTCCTCCTCTTAATTTTGGAAGAAGTGATGCATGAACGTTTATACAACCATATTTAGGTGCATTTAATATAATTTCTGGAATTATTTGACCATATGCACAAGTTATTATAATATCAGGATTTAAATCTAATACATCTTGATATTCTTCTCTTATTTTTATAGGTTGTAACACCTTTATATTATGTTCTAAAGCTTTCTTTTTAATTGGTGAATAAACTATTTCTTTTTTTCTTCCAACTTCCTTATCAGGCTGAGTTACAACTGCTAGTACATTATAATTTTCTATTAAAGCATCAAGAATAGGTACACAAAATTCAGGTGTTCCCATAAATACTACTTTTAAATCTTTCATAAAAATTCCTTCTTTCTAACAAAAGAAACTTCTCTTTAGAAAAGTTTCAAAACATCTTTTACCGTTATAAATATCATAAGTGCAAATAAAAGCATTAAACCTATGTTATTTATTATAGCATCTACTTTTGGATTTACCTTCTTTTTAGTTATCTTTTCAAACAATATTACAACCGCACGATATCCATCGAACGCAGGAAATGGTATTAAATTTATAAACCCTACGTTAATAGAAAGGTATGCAAGTAAATAAAGTAATCCTGATAGTCCCGCTTTACTTTGACTTCCAACTATTGTATATATACCAACTGGACCAGATAAAGCTCCAAGTCCAATCTTACCAGTAACCAAAGCTTTTATAGTAACAATCATTGAATTAAAAGTTGATCCAAACTTACTAGTAGCATATTTAAAAGCATTAGAAATTCCTGTGTATTTAGTACTATCTAATCCTATACCATATGAGTAAGAAACGTTTCCTTCTTTATCTTTGATTTTCTTTGGAGTTACTTTTAATTCTTTTTCTTCACCACTTTTAGTTTCAACAATTATACTTTGAGCTTTTTCATTATTAGCTAAAGTAAGTGTTAATGTAACATCATCCCACGTATTAGTTTTTTTACCATTGATTTTAATTATTTTATCTCCAGTTTTCATTCCTGCTTTTTCACAAGCAGAGTCTTTTGCTACTTCTCCTATTATTGGTTTTGTAGTATATGAACCATAACACAAAGCCATTACAAATAAAATAACAAATCCTAATATAAAGTTATTAATAACACCTGCTAAAACAATTATTAATTTTTTATACCATGGTTTATTATACATCTTTTTATCTTTTGGAACAGATGTATCATCGTCAACTTCTTCACCAGCCATTGCAACATAACCACCAACTGGAATTAGTCTTAAGCAATATAAAGTTTCATCATTTTTTCTTTTAAATGAGAAAAGTTTAGGGCCAAAGCCTAATGAAAACTCATAACAATAAACTCCTGATTTCTTAGCCCAGAAAAAGTGCCCTAATTCATGTATAAAAACAATTATTCCAAGCATTAATATAAAATATATTAAAGTCATTTATTCCTCCTAAAAAATTCCTGCTAATAAAATATATCCAATAATTACAAAAATAATACTATCTAATCTATCTAATATTCCACCATGACCTGGCATAAGATTAGAAAAATCTTTTATATCATGATTTCTTTTAACAGCACTAAAGAATAAATCTCCAAGTTGCCCTAAACATGATAAGAAAAGAGTAACAACAAGTAACATCAAAACATTTATATTACTATCTACTGCTATATAGTAAAATGTTGATGCACATAATGTTCCAAATATCCCACCAATTATAGCACCTTCCCATGTTTTATTTGGGGAAATCTTAGGTGCAAATTTATGTTTTCCAATTAAAGTTCCAGCTAAATGAGCATAAGTATCAGTAAGCATAGTAATTAAGAAAAGATAAACAAATAATACTAAGCTTTTTTCTCTAATTACTAAAAACATATGAAATACCATACCAACTAAAATAGTCATTCCAATAAGCTTAAATGCTTCATCAGCATTATATTTTTTATTATCATTACAGTATATTACTAAAAGCATTGGAATAAGCATAGCAAGTAAGTAATACATTTGCCTATTCTCATCCATAAATACAAGTAATATAGTTAATGCATAAATAATTACATCAACATATTTAGGTCTTTTGTTTTTATGAGGCAAGTCTAAAAACTCTTTAACTCCTAGTACCGCTAAAGCACACGCAGCTATTTTAAGCCAAACACCACCAATCACAACAAGTGGTATAAATATTGCAAAAGCAACAAAAGCACTTATTAATCTCTTTTTCATATCATCACATCCTTATGTTTTTATTATAATACAATTAACATTTTTTAACAATTAAATTACACTTACAAATATAATATTTACATAATTTTATTAATAATGTATAATTTAATTAGTGAGAGCACCTAACTTAGGTTAGTAGCTTTCCTATTTGTGTAAATAGGAAAAAGCGTATTACCCCACGAAATGGGTAGTATGCTTTTTCTTTTTATATCTTAAATATTAGCAAGGCTATTATTATAAGTAAAAGAAGTATTATTACTTTAAGAAACTTGTTTTCTTTTTTCATAATATCACCAACCTTTCCTAAAGGATTGATCGGAAAGCTACTACCCATTATTAGGTCCCCTCATATTAATCATTAGCCATAACTTTTAAAATTCCCCTAAAAATACGAAAAAAAGTTCAATTTTTTTGAACTTTTTAATACGAATCAATATTAATATTTACTCTTTTATTATCATTAATATAAGAACTAGCTTGAACTATAGTTCTAAGAGCTTTAGCAAGTTTACCTTCTTTTCCTATTACTCTTCCCATTTGATCAACAGGCACCATTACTTGTATAGTAATAGTATTTTCTTCTTCACTTGGAAATTCCTTAACCGTAATAGAATCAGAATCAGTAACTAATTCTTTTACTATTGTTTCTGTTAACTTAACTAATTCCATAATTATTTACCTTGTTTTTCTTTAGCAAACTTAGCCATGATACCATCTTTAGATAAAATGTTTCTAACTGTATCAGTTGGAGTTGCTCCGTTTCTTAACCATTTCATAGCTACTTCTTCATTGATTTTAATTTCAGCTGGATTTGTTAATGGATTATATGTTCCAACAGTTTCGATGAAACGACCATCTCTTGGACTTCTTGAATCAGCTGCAACTATACGATAAAATGGACTTTTTTTAGCTCCCATTCTTTTTAATCTTAATTTAACTGCCATAGTATTATTCCTCCTTCGTACATACTAATTTTATCATAGTTACAAAATAGTGTCAACTATTTTTGTTAACACTATAATTTAAAATATTTAAAAAGGATTCTAAATAAAATCCTCTTTAACTTCTTCGTCAATTTTTCTTTCTACTTCTTCTTCATCATCGTCAAGTGTTTCCCATGGTTCTTCATCATCTTCAATAGCTATCTTAACTTTTGCATCATTTACTACTTCTATTCCTAGTTCCTTTTCAATATCAAAGTCGATAACATCATCTTTTGCTTTTACATTACTACAACTTGGTTGTTTTAATGCTCTTACGATAATATCACTTCCGTTAATGGTTGTACCAGTTTTAGTTTTTACACTAACTGTTTCAGTATATGGAATACTTTTTGTTGCTACTGCAGTTTTTTGATCATCATCATATGAATACCATATGTTTATATCAAAACTACCATCTATAACAACTTTTTCTCCAACGACAGAACCTTTAAACTTGTGATTTATAACCCAACATCCAAGAATCGTATTAGCATTATGTTCTGCTAGAAGGTTATAGTTATTTTTGAAATACTTTTTTCCCTTCCCAATTACTGCTTTAGTAACTATTTCTTTAAACATTAGAATCCCCTCCTCGTTTTAATGTATGCTAATGCACTAAAAAAAGTGCTAAAAATAGCACTTTTTATTTAGATTCTAATTTTTCTAAAACTTTTTTAGTTGCGTCAATGGCTTTTTCTCTTAAAGCTTCTGCCGCTTCTTCAACAACTGGAGTTGCTTTTTTCTTAGTATATGCTACTAATTCTTCAGCATGTTTTTTTAAATCATTTGCTTTTTTCTTAGCAATTTTTAAAGCTTTTTCTTTATCCAAGTCTTTCATTTCTTCTATGATGGACGATACTTTATCTTCTATTTCGTCCCTTACTTCTTTTACATCTATTTCTTTTGCCTTTTCAATTAACTCCCCAGCTTTTTTCTTTAAAGCCGCACGTGTTTCCTTACCTGACTTTGGAGCAAATAAAATTCCTAAAGCTGCTCCAACAGCTGCACCTAAAATAAATTTTCCTGCATTACTCTTCTTCTTCGCCATCTAATTCTTCCTCCATTTCTTTCTTTTCTATTTTCTTTTTCTTTCTTTTAAATATCCCTTTTATAAACAAAATGATTGAATCAGAAATAACTTCTGTTAACGCTGATAATTTGTCGGTAACAACATCAACAATATTAAAAATATCATTTAATGATTTTACTTTCTCGTCAACATCATCAACTATTTCTTCTACCCTATTCATTGTCTTAATAACCTTTATACTTATTATTATAAGTAAAACAATTAGGATACATAATAATATATAAATTAAAATAGGTAAATATGAGTTTAAAAAGTTTTGCATTACTCTTCACCTTCCTTATTTTGATACATTGTATCAATTAAGTTAAATAAATCTTGTTCTTTTGTGTCGTCATCGTCGTCATCGTCTTCTTTTATATTTTTTCTACTTAAAGATGTTTTTTCTTTTTCAACATCAACGTCAATTTCTTTAAAATTAACATTTGGTAAAATCATATCATCATCGTCATCTTCTTCGTTTTCTATGTCTACAACGATAGGTTTACTTTCTTTTACTTTATTTGATTTTTTCTTTTCCCTAGAAAGTTCCTTTTCAGTTTTTTCTATTTCTTTTTCCGCTTCTTCTATTGTTTTTGTACTTAATCTTTTCATTGTATCTTCTATTTCTTCATCAAGGGTTCCATAAGCTTTTTTTCTAACTTCATCAAATGTTACTTCGTCATTATAACTAGAAGTTTTATCTAAAGAAGTATCGTCTTTTTTACTTTTTCCTTCATTATCTAGCAATCCATATATTGGTGAAATAATTGGACTTGGTTTAAATTTTTTGGTTTCTTCTTTTCTCTTGCTACCTTGATACAATATTCTTTTTGGTTCTTCTTGCACGGCAGGTATAATTGGTTCTGGTTTTTTGCTAGCAACCATAAAATCTTCATCATCAAATTCAGGAAAATTAAATTTTTGTTCAGTTTTTTCTATCCTTGAATGAACCTCTGGTGCTTCTATAACAGGTTCTTCTGATACATCTTCAAAAATAAAATCCTCTTCTTTATCATGCACCTTGTAAGTATCCTCTATAATTTTTTCACTTTTTTCTTCCTTTTTTTCTCTTTTAACAGACGACTTTTTAATTTCTTTTTCTTCCTCTTCTTCATCAAATAAGAAACTTTTCATTTTATTTAATTTATTCATAAGCCCCATATCGACAATCACACCTTTCTTTACTCACTATCATTAGTGGTTTCGTCCTTTTTCTCAGTAGTCGTTTCAATAGTTGTAGTAGTTATTGTTGTTGTACTTTGTTTTAACTCTTCTTCCTTTTCAGCTACTGAACTATCATCATCAGCTTCATACTTATCATACTCTTTTATGTATTCCAAGAAATTTCCGTCTCTTTCCTTGTTATTAAACAATTTATAAACTTCTTCTTTACTACCAAAGTTTCCTGATTCTTGTAATTTTTTAAGTAATGAATCATTAAATTTAACACTAGATAAAATATAACTTATATCTTCTATAGCAGTGCTAAGATCTTTTTTATCTACATACGTTTCTATTTTAGCATAATTATATACCATTTGTACAAATAATTTATTATCTTTATTTGTTATCTGAACATATCCATTCTTTTTTCCATTTTCTATTTTTCTAGAATAATAAGCATTTTTATTAACTTTATAATCCAGATCAGTTTTATAATAGTAACCTACTACATCAATATATAAATAGTAAGTTATATCATCTCTTGTTAAAACGTCATTATAAGTATTAGAATCAGTTCTTACTATACCTTTTGGTGTATAGTACTTATAACCCTTACCAATTTTATTATAAAGCTTTATATCTAAAGATAAAATTTTATCCATTACTTCTTCATAACTTTTATTATCCATTCTAGTAACAGCACATCCCGATAATAAAAGTAAAGTAAGAAGTAACAATAAGCATTTTTTCAATCCTACTCACCTACTTTAAAATAATTATAACAAAAAAAGATAAAAAATAAAACCTTTTAATTTTCCTTGTACGCTTCTAATCTACAAATTCTTGTTCCAGCTTCATTAAATCGTTTTTCATATTCCGTTGCAACATTACCTTCTATCATGTTGTTATATAAATCAAGTGTAACGTTTTTAAGCGTGTAGCCATAAGTACTTAAAGATTGTATAGAAAATGCAAATAAATCTATGTTATCGGTTTTTTGATAAATCTTTTTATCATTTTTAAATAGAGTATCATACTTTTTAAATAAGTTATGAGACGTAAGTCTTCTTTTTGAATGCCTTTCTTTAGGCCATGGATCAGAAAAATTAAGGTATATAACATCTATTTCTTTATCAAACACTTCGTTTATTTCGTTTGCATCCATTCTAATTAACTTTAAGTTTGGAATACTTTCATTTTCTAACTTTTGTACCGCACGAACTATTACACTATCATACATTTCAATTCCAATGAAATTAACATTAGGATTTTGTTTTGCCATACCAATTATAAAGTCACCTTTACCCATGCCTATTTCAATTTGAATTTTATTTTCGTTTTCGAATACATCACTCCATTTACCTATCATTTTTTTAGGTTCTAAAACAACATAAGACGATTCTTTAATAATATTACTAGCATTTTTAACATTTTTTAATCTCAAAATAATCACCATAACAATTATACACCAAAACCCTAAATAAGCATATAATTAAATGAAAGCTTTATTTAGGAGGAAGAAAAATGAAAAACGATAGAAATAATTTTACCCCACAAATGATGCCATTTCCTGGCATGGGAAATATGCCTACTAACATGATGATGTTTCCTAACTTTATGAACGATAATTATTCTAATTTAGAATCAAGAGTAAGCTCTCTTGAGAAAAAAGTTAAAGTTTTAGAAAACAGATTATCAAGATTAGAAAATCCATATCAAACAACAAATACCCAAAGTTATCAAAATACGGTAACTAATACGCAAGGTGGACAGCCACAATACCAAACAACTCAAAGTGGTCAAACATCTTACCAAACAACACAAAATAACACTGGTTACAACGGAGAAATGTACATGATGTAAAAAAATCTACAAAATTTGTAGATTTTTTTAATACTGATAACCTTGGTTTGACAATCTTTTTATTTCATCAACAGTTTCTAAAGATTCTAATTGTTTAAACACTTCAATTCTATCCCCGATTCCAGAATGTATAGTATCTGCGTAGCGAATTAAATTATCACTTTTTCTTGAATTTAAAGACAAAACATAAACGTTAATTAACGTTTCTAAATCAGAATGATTTAGTTTAGATACATATTCTGCAACATTATGAACTTCATCCATATAGCCATTTAAAATATCACGATTAGTCCGAAATTCTTGTACTATCTCAGGACCTTCCTTATCTGATAACATTCTACAAACGTTTTCACCACTGGTACCCTATAAGTGTAATATTTAATTCATATACTTGAATTGATTATTACACT
>CAJTXC010000023.1 GCA_910580135.1 uncultured Bacilli bacterium
GGGGACCTTCTTCTTGGTTTTTATCATTTTGGATTTCATGGCCTCCCCAACCATTATATGACCAAGAATTAGTAGTTATAAAATTTAGATCAGATAAATATATATAATCTTTATTAACGGATACCGTTTTATATGATAAATAATTATTAGCTTCTTGTGACAATTCTGTGTCTACTTTAGTAAACTCCACATTAATTGCTAAAACGAAGGTTAAAAATAGTGTTAAAACGCTTAAAAATATTAATTTCCTCTTTGAGTTTATACTAAATTTACCTTTATTTTTCATAAAATATACATCCCTTTCATACAATTATTTTATGTTAAAATATTAATATGCTCTACAATAATTATACTACTTATTTCTATTGTTTTTTCAAGATTATATGTAAACTAAACGTGCTTATTTACACCAAATTTTACATTTTATATAAAATTATTAAAAATAAGTATAGTTTTTATAAAAGCGAGGAAAATAAAAATATGAAAACAAAAAGACAAAGAATAAAAGAGTTAGAAGAAGAAAATAGACGTCTAAAAAACCAAAATCATGATTTAAACTTTGATTTAATGTTAACAAGGACGATAGCACAAATGGAAAAAAGTTTTTTAAGTCATCAAATAATTATGAAAACATATAATCCAGAAATAAGGTTACCTGGTAATGATTCAATATTTTATAGTGACTTAAATGAAGTACAATTATCATATTTAAAATCTTTAAAAAACGCTGATAAAGAAAAGAAAAATGCAAAATAGCATTTTTCTTTATCTATTATAATAACTTTGTCCTTTAGCTGGAAAAACTATTACGTTTCTAGGATTAAAAGTATGATTTTCTAAACTATCACCATTTCCAGCATAATACCTATAATAATCACTTTTATACTTTCCGGTTGCCATTCCAAGATGCAAGTGTGCACCATAACATTGTCCTGTACAGCCTGATTTAGCAATCATCGTATTTTCGGTTACTACTTGTCCCTTTTTTACCAATTGTTTTGATAAATGGCAATATATAGAAGAATATGTTTTACCATTAACATTATGCCATATAACTAATGAAATACCACATACTTCTCCTGTATAACCAACTATACCAGGTGCTACTGAATATACGGGTGTTCCAGTTGGCATTGCTATATCTATTGCAAAGTGCTTATTTGGTGCTCCATTTAATGTTCTATTTCCAAATTCACTTGATATTCTACCAGTGGTTGTTGGTCTTTTGAACGCCGTTCCGCTTGGCAAATAATTACTACCATAAATTCTATCAAAACAAGCGTCTATAGATTCACTATCTTTACATCCAATTGATCTATAATATTTCAATTCTTTTTGCATTCCAGCTACTGCTTTTTCATCTGACTCTCCTTCGGCATCAAGCTCACTTTGCTTTTTACTTAATACGAGTGCTTGAGTATTTTGCTCTTCTTGAAGCTTAACAAGTTCTTCTTTCTTTGCAGCTAAATCTTTTTTTATTACTTCATTTTCCTTTATCATAGCATTCATCTTTTCAACAGTTTTTTTATTATAAGATGAAATTTGCTCAGTTATTGATAAACGATATATAAGATCTGTAATACTTTCTGCTCCCATTATGTACTCAAGCATAGCAGAACCAGAAGAAGAAATTTGATAATATCTCATAAGTTCCTTTGTTTCTGCATTTTTCTTTTGAATATCTTTTTCTAATTGTTCACTTTCCTTGGTTTTTGCATCAATACTATCTTCTGTTTTCTTGATACTTGCTTTTATTTCGGATATTTTCTTTTGAGTTTGAGATAAATTTTGGCTATTCATAGCCTTTTTTGTGTTAGTATCATTTAATTTTTTTTGAGCAGCATCTAATTCTTTTTGAATGTCACCTATAGTTTTTGCATTGATTGTTGTTATTGGTATCACAAATAATACTAATAGTACTAATATATAACTTAGTAATTTTTTCATTATATCTTTAAATACTTTCTTACTGCTCTATAACTTCCAAACATACCAACAACAACACCAAGACCTAATAATATAAGCGATACTACGTATATAAACGGTTCCGCTGGAACTAACTTTATAAACGGTGAAAATAATTGTCCATTAAAGTGTTTATATAAAGCTGAATAACCATATAAAGTAGCTGCTATAGGAATTAATGCTCCTAAGAATCCTAAGCAAAAACCTTCAATTACAAATGGTTGCTTTATTGAAATGTTTGATGCTCCTACAAGTCTCATTATTTCTATTTCTCTTTTTCTTGAGAAAATAGTTATTTTTATTGTGTTTGTTATTAAGAATAAAGTTACAAATACTAAAGCTACCATTGCTATTATCATAGCCTTTTCAAGTACTTTAAATACGGATAAAAGATTTTCTACCATACCTTGCCCATATCTAACGTCTTCAACTAAATCTAAATTTTTAATAGCAGCTGCTGTATCAGATATTTTTTCAGTATCTTTTACCTTTACCAATAAAGTATCATATAAAGGATTAGTTTCTTCTGACCAACTATCTATTATCGAAGATAATTCACTAGAAGTTTCTTTTATTTCATTTGATATTTGAGTTTTTGTTTCATGATCAACAGAATCAACATTCTTAAATGTTTCTACATTTGTTTTCAATTCTTGTATTTGTTCTTTTGTTGCATCCGCATTAACAAATGTAACTATTGTAAAATCTTCCTTAATAAGTTTTGTCATGTTTTCTACGTTATAAGAAACAATAACTGCTATACCAACAATTAAAAGAGTAATTGTTATACAAGAGATAGATGCTATTGATAAACTAAAATTTCTACCAACGCTTTTAAAACCGTCTCTTATGTTTCTTGAAATTATTCTAAGCATTTTCATAATGACTATAACTTCCTTTCTCATAATCTTTTAATAACTTACCATTATCTAAAAGGATTACTCTTTTCTTCATTTTATCAACCATTTCTCTATCATGTGTAGCCATGACAATAGTTGTTCCCAAATCATTAATTTTTTCAATTACTTTCATAACTTCTAAACTTGTATCAGGATCTAAGTTACCAGTTGGTTCATCACATATAAGTAATTTTGGAGAGTTTACTATTGCTCTTGCTATTGCAACACGTTGTTGTTCACCACCAGATAATTGTTCTGGATAACTTTTTGTTCTTGATTTTAATCCTACTAAATCTAATGCTTTTAAAACTTTACGTTTTATTTCATTAGTTGGTAATCCATAAATTTCAAGTGCAAATGCTACGTTTTCATAAACCGTAAGTTTTGGTAATAATTTAAAATCTTGGAAAACAATTCCTATTTTTCTTCTTAATTTATAAACCTTATTATTTTTTACCTTTGCAACGTTTATTCCTCCAACATATATCTCTCCACTAGTTGGTCTTTCTTCACGATACAACATTTTTATAAGAGTTGACTTTCCTGATCCAGAAGCCCCTATTACAAATACGAATTCTCCTTTTTTGATATCCAAGTTCATATTATATACTGCATTAACACCATTTTTATAAGTTTTTTCTACGTTTCTAAACTTAATAAATTCCATAATTTCACTTCCTTTACTGCTATATACTCCATTTCACAAAGTAAATATAACCTCTTTTTATTTAAATAACACTCTTACTCTTTCATTAATGATTTTAATTAATTCCTACTAGCTCACTTCCCTTTCCGCTGTAAGTTCCTTTTGTCTGATATGCATCAGTAACAAGTATTACTGCTTTTTTATCTATTTGTGCAATTCCTTCACTAACTTTAAAGTAATCACTAGTTGGCACTACACACATTATAATTTGGTCTTTCTTGTTTGTGTATCCACCTCTTGTTTCAATAAGTGTAATACCTAAACTTAATTCATTTAATAAATAATCAATTACTTCATCATCTTTATCAGTTGTTATATAAACTGCTTTACTATTTGATATTCCAAGAACCACTTTATCAACTAATATATTTATAATGTATAAAACTATCATTGCATATAAAACTCTTGTCCAACCAAAGAAGAAACCACCTACTACTGTTATTATTCCATCAGTCATAAGCATTGATGTTCCCATTGAAACTTTAAAGTATTTTGCAACTATTTGATTTAATATATCAGTACCGCCCGTTGTAAAACCACTTTTAAATACTATACCTGCAGCAGTTCCAACGCAAACACCACCAATTAATGCAATTAATAGTAAATTGCTGTTATCTATTTTTATATAATTTCCTATGTTACTAGTAAGATTTACAAATACTGGAAATAGTAGTGATCCAACAAGTGAATTAAAAGTTTCTTTTTTACCTAGCAAGAAGAAACTTAAAACTAGGAATAATACGTTTAATATAAGTATCATTACAGATGGATCTATTAATTTTTGAGTAATTATAGATATTCCACTTGCACCACCATATACTATGTTGTTTTTAAAAAAGAATAAGTTATATGCTATAGCATATATCAAAACACCTATAAGTAAATATATATATCTTTTAAAAAGGTGAGCTTTTTCCACTAATTTTAAAATTCTATCATGTTTTTTATGTTTTAACCTTTTAAACAAACTCATTATACTTTTTCTCCTTTTAAACTACTTTCTATAAAACCATCTAAGTTACCATCCAAAACTTTATTAACGTTAGATGTTTCATAATTTGTTCTGTGATCTTTTATCATTGAATATGGATGAAGTACATAACTTCTTATTTGTGATCCAAATTCTATTCCACTATGGTCACTTTTCATTGAATCTATTTTATCTTTTTGCTCTTTTAACTTTATCCCATAAAGTTTACTTTTTAATACCTTTAAAGCTGTTTCTTTATTTTTTATTTGACTTCTTTCATTTTGGCAAGTAACTACTATACCAGTAGGGATATGAGTAACTCTAACAGCACTATCAGTTGTATTTACTCCCTGACCTCCTGCACCACTACTTCTATATACATCTATTCTAACGTCCGTATCTTTTATTTCAACCGCAACGTTATCATCAAATTCTGGAATAACATCCACTGCCGCAAAAGAAGTATGTCTTCTGTTATTTGAATCAAAAGGTGATAGTCTAACTAATCTATGTACACCTTTTTCATTTTTTAAATAACCATATGAATAATTACCTTTTACTATATAAGTAATACTTTTAATTCCTACTTCTTCGCCCGGTTGTTCATCTATAATTTCATATGAATAACCTTTTTTATCAAAGTATTTCGTATACATTCTAGCTAGCATCATAGCCCAGTCACAGCTTTCTGTTCCACCAGCTCCTGCATGTATCTCAAATATAGAATCATTATTATCAAATTCACCACTTAAATAAGTAAGTATCTCTTGTTTTTCTAATAACTCATTTGTTTCTGAAAATATATCTTCAAATTCTTTTTTTATATCATCATCCAATTCATTTTCATTAAATTCTTCATATTGCTTAAGTATGTCTATATTACTCTTTAACTTCATTACAGGATTTATCATTTCTTTTAATACATTCATTTGCTTAGTTAACTTTTCTGCATTAGATGGATTATTCCATATATTTGGATTAGAAAGCATTTCACTTATTTGATTTATTTCTTGTTTTTTGTTATCTACGTCAAAGACAACTCCATATCTGATTAAATTTTGATTCTAAAACAAAAATATCTTTATTCGTAATTTCCATATAATCACCTATTATTGATTATAACATAAATATTACATTAATAAAATGTCAAAGTATTAAAAAAAGCTGGGATTATTTTCCACAGCATTTCTATTTGTATTTTTATACAACTTATCAAGTTTATAACATTCTATAATTCACCTTTATAAAAATAAATTTTCATTGCATCCTCATTATAGGTAGGTTTAGAAATATCTATATTTAGAAAATTTGATATATAATATATTAAGTATTGGGATGCAATTAATAAATCATACTCACATAATATTCCATCATATCTACTCTCAATTATTAAATTTTGGCCTTTTTCTAAATATTCCAATAGTTTTACTTCATATAAACTCGTAGTTTTTTGTTTAAAATAAATATTTTTATTATGACTTAAATGTTCATAATTAATAAATCTACCATGAGAAAAATTTTTCTTTTCATGAACCAAACAATTATATATACCAGATTCAACTATTTTGCTTTCCAAATCACTACCGGCAGATTCTGTAAAATCTCCTGTAAAAATATTAAAACAATTTTTTTCTTTTAAAAATTCCTTTAATTTTTTTTTGTTATTTTTAAAATATTTATCAAAATAGTCTTTCCAATAATTGATACTTTCTCTAATAAAGACCTCTACATCATTTTTTTCATTTTTCTCAAAATATAATTTTAAAAATAAACTTGAAGGGGCTAGGGCGCCTTCAAAGGATAAGAACCCCCTTTCTTTTCCTTTATTGATACCTGTTCTGTAAGAAATAATATTATTTTTAGATATCCCTGTTTTTGTTACAACTTTTTGTAGTTCTCCTTTTGTTATTATATATTTCCTTTTATTATCGATTAAACTTGTTGATACAAGTAAATCATTTGTTGTTCCAGAATAAGTAAACATAAACACTGCATCAACATTATTGTTGTTTCTATAATATAGATCTCTAGGATACAAAGCAATTGTATTTGATCCATATAAATGATTAATAACTTTGGATGAAAATTTTGCTCCAGCAAAAGAACCCCCAGTTCCTACAAAAATACTATTATTTAAATTTTCAAAATCAATTTTTACTAATTTGTTATAAGCACTACTATTAATTGCATTAATTATTCTTGTTTCTAAATTATTAACATTTATATTACATCTTTTTATCTGCTTTCTTAATGAAATTTCAAAATTACTGCAAATACACATATTATTCTCTTTTTTTATTTTATATAAGTTTTTAATGTGCCCTCTTGCTCCATATTTTTTTACAACTTTCTTTGTAAGTTTAATAGCTTTTTCAAAAGTTGAATCTATAAATTTATGATCAACAATATAATCATTTTTTATATATTCACTAATAAACATCCCAAAAAATGCATCACCAGCACCTGTTGAATCAACCTCTATTGATGGACTACTTAACTCTTTATTAACTTTATTATTACTAAACACGAAATCTGAACCTTTTTTTCCTCTAGTGACAATTATCATTTTAGGATTTAATATATTATATATATCTTCCAATGATTTTATAGAAAATCTATTTTTTAAATATTTTTCAACTCTTTCATTTAGGTTTATAAAATCAAATTTATTTTTAATCTTTTCAATAATATCATTATCACTGTAATTTTCTAATTCAAAATATTGTCCTAAATCCAGCATTTTTCTATTGTCGCAATTATCTATAATAATCTGGTTTTTCTTATTTAAATTATCAAAAACTAAAATATCATCCTTATTAATTTGTTTCAAAATATCGTTTGTTTCTATTTTACTTTCATCATACCATCTTTTTTCATTACAAATAGGACATCTTTTTTTTGAAACAAACTCCAATTTGCCATTTAATTCTTGTTGTGACACATGAAAGCAACGTGTATTTAAATCTTCAATAATTTTTACATTATCGATATTTGTTCCAGCCTCCTTTAAACTACCAATTGCCACAGTGCCTGCCATATCATTTCCACAAACTCCATAAACAGATGTTTCCAAACCAAGTTTTGCAATATTAGCAATTATATTATGGGAAGTCATTCCACCGTCAACACCTACCAATTTACCATTTTTATAATAAAAATCTATGACTAAATCACCAATACTAATTATTCTCATTTTTTTACCATCCTTTTGACGTATAATACTTCGCTATTTTTTGAATAGTCTCCATTTTTTACTAAACACTCTAATATTTTTCTTCTGTTCAAATCAAAAATCCCTAAAGAATCTTCATATGGATTTGTACTATATGGATCTCTCCAACTATATGGACTAGAAAAATATAATCCCTCTATAAAATTAAAGAAATGTTTATAATCCACTGCTCCATGATTGGGCATAAACATTTGATTAATTCTATTTACACCTGGGTATCTAACAACAACTAATTTATTAACATCTATTCCCATATCATAAAGTGCTGTTATTGCTAATTGCATAGTTTTTCCAGTTAATAAATTATCATCTAATAAAATATATTCTTTTCGCTTATCAATTCCAAATTCTTCAATGCCTCCAGTTTTAAATATGTCAAAAAATCTTAATTCTAATGATTGCTTTTTAGTATATCCTGTTACATTTTTATTAAATTTTAATATAGAAACATCACTTATTCTATCATCTATTGATTTCATTATAATTGGTAACTCTAAACCACCATAACATACACCACAAATACCTTTATTAAAAATATTTGAGTCTTTTTTTAATGTCAAATAACATGTAATAAAATTTTCAGCAAAATTATCTATTTCTCTATATGCTCTAAAATCTTTAGAATAGTTTTCCTTTTCACATTCACCTTCAAATTTTAATTTAAATTCGTCGGTTATCAAAATTGTATTTTTGATTATATTTTCTATATCAATACAATTAATTTTGTAATTTTCATTAAATGAAATATTTCTCATCATTTTTTCGACATTAATCAAATTGTTATAAATTTTGGAAATAAATAAATTTTTTTGTATCATCTCTAAATTTAACATTAGGTTTTTTTCTATATTATCGCTAATAATTATTTGATTTAATAAAATTAGCAAATAATTTCTAATATTATCAATCAACCCTAATATCATTTTTGTATTATCCAAATTATTAGTATCGGAAATACTATTAATTGCTAACAAAGATTTAGATAAAAAATCTTTATTGTTATTTAACCATTCATAAACCATATCTTTCGTGGTTATATCTTCTTGTGTTTTTTCATCATGAGTTCTTTTAGATAAAAAATAATAATATACCTTAGAACCTCTTAACAATATATTTTCATTATCATACATTGAATAGCATAAGCTAAAGTCTTTACTTGTTAACCATAATTGTTTTAGTGGATTGTCATCTGATATTGCAATCCATTCATACATAGGAATTTTTATGCTGCCACTTGAATAATCAAATAAACTATTGATACCATCAGATGTAAAAAATTTATTATTAATTAAAGTATTAAAATACGCAATTCTATGATTTTTACCTTGATTCATTTGCTTCTCAACTTTAGCATATGCTTTTGTATAATCATTTTGTATCGCATGTTCTAAACAAATTGTAGGTAATAATTTAACTTTCTTTAATAAATTTAGTGTTCCATTTACGCCGTTTATTATTTTACCATTTTCGATAATAGGAAAACATTTATCAATTTCACCACTTGTTTTTTCTACACTAAATCCTTGTGAGCAATTTAGCATAGAATAGTCGTTTCCATTTTGATTCCCACAATCCCCAATTCTTAGCATTGAATTTTGAGGAACACCTATTATTTTCTCAGCGATTTCGATTGCCTTATTTTTAGTTGCAGTACCAATTTGCAAAACTTTTTTACCGTTGTGCATTCCTATTGTCAAATTTAAATTTGGATTTTTTGTATCTTTTATTAGTGAATTAATTATTTTGACAAATTCATCTTCTATTGCTTCATTATTAATTAAAATTGATAATCTTACATTTATTATAGTATTTGTTTTGGAATTCATTGAATACGTAACCTTACAATATTTATTTAAACTAGATGTTTTTAATAAAGCAATAATTTTTTTACTTAATTCTTCTAATTTAATAAAATCTTCTTCAGATGATATATATTCACTAATGTTAAAAAGTTGCTCACTGCTATCACTAGTCATAAATAGCCTTGCGCCATCATTAGTAAGTGCATACATTCTTAGCAATTGTTTTTTAGTAACGCCATATTTATTTTTCAAATTACAAATAATATCACTTAATAAATCATTTAATCCCGTCTCTCCTCTGCCCGTTATAAAAACTATCGGAATATGTTTTTTTAATATACTTGCTAGCATTGGCAAAACACGAGAATCTACCTTTGTTGAATTATCTTCCGTTAGTGTACCATCTATATCAAAACATACCGCATTGTATTTTTGTTCTAGTGACTTTTTATAATTTTTCAATAATTCTTCATTTATCATAAACCCTCCTTATAGAACTTTATTCAAAATTTTGATTATATATAAATACCACCTTTTATAAATTTATTATAGCACATATATAGGCAACATTTTGTCTATATTATTTTTTGTGTAATTTTATTCTCTCGATTTCAAAATGTCTAATATCATCTCTAAGCTCGCAATATGCTGTTATATAAAATTTATTATCATACCTAAATATTTGTAAAGGATGAATTGTTCTTTCTTGCCATTCTTGTTTTAAATTTCTGTATAATATTTTTAATTGAGTTTTATTTGATATAGCATCATTTAATGTAAAATATAATTCGGATTTATTATTAGTATCATTATCTAAAAAGTATTTGCTTTTTTCTTCCTCTACATCTCTTGCGAATTTAATTTTATTAATTAGTTTTTTATATTTTTCAATATCTTCATACTCTATTTTTTCTAATATCATATTAATATTTTCTAATAATTGAAGATCATATTTATTAAAATGATTATATTGATTTTTAATATTTAATATGTAATATCCTCCATTGGGTCCCATGAACGTTTCTATTGGAATTCCAGCCTGTTCTAATTCAACTTTGTAATATCTGACCATACGTTCAGTAATTCCTATTTTTTCTGATAGTTGCCTTACACTATATTTATTTCCCGTATTTAAATAGTTTAATATTTGAATAGCATTTGATATTTTGCCCATTTTATCACTTCCTTTATTTGATTATATCATTTATATTGATATAAGAAATAAATTTCGATTAAATTTACTTTTCCAGTAGTTTAGTAACAAACCTTCAACTTAAATCATAAAACATACAACCTTCTTTTTTTAATAAATTTTAAAAAATATATTATTACATCTACTAATAAAAAAATGTTACCACTTTTATATGATAACATTTCTAATTTTATAATTATTTTCCACAGCAATTTTTATACTTAAGACCAGAGCCGCAAACGCACTTGTCGTTGCGACCTATTTTTTTACCTTTTTTAATAGTGTTTTTTACAGATTTTTCACTTCCTGAATTAGTACTTCCTTTAACTTGCTTAACTTCTAGATTTTGTCTTATTTCAGCTTTTAATAAATATAGAGTAATATCCTTATTAATTCTATCTATCATGTTATCAAATAATTCAAAACCTTCTCTTATATACGCTTGAAGGGGATCTTCATTTGCGTATCCTCTTAATGAAACACCTTCTCTTAAATGATCCATTGTGTTAATATGTTCCATCCAATAATTATCAATAACTCTTAAACTAATAGCTTTTTCAAAATCATTTCTTATTTCTTCTGGTAACTCTTTAATCTTATCTTCGTACTCTTTAATAACCTTTGTTTCAATAACATCAATTATTTCGTTTATTTCTTTATTAAGTATTTCAGATAATTTTAAATTAGCATTTTTAAGTAAGTTTTCATTTACATATTCAACAATTTCGTTACAATCCGCTTCAGCGATAACACCATGTTCATTAGTGTGTCTTCTAACTACTAAATCAATATGATCCTTCATTGTATTAATAACTAATTCATGAACGTTTACGTTATCTAATATTTCGTTTCTCCTAGCATACATAATTTCACGATGTTTACCCATTACATCATCATATTGAAGCAAATGTTTACGAGCATCAAAGTTATTACCCTCTACTCTTTTTTGAGCAGTTTCAACTGATCTAGTAATAGTTTTACTTCTCATGTTTCTTTCGCTATCTAAACCAGCCATTTCTAAAATAGTTCTAAATCTATCAGTTCCAAATCTAACCATTAAATCATCTTCAAATGATACGAAGAATTGACTAAATCCTGGATCTCCTTGACGACCCGAACGACCTCTAAGCTGATTATCGATACGTCTTGACTCATGTCTTTCAGTACCTATTACACATAAACCACCAAGTTCTTTAACACCTTCACCTAATTTAATATCAGTTCCACGACCTGCCATGTTAGTAGCAATTGTAACAGAACCTTTTTCACCAGCTTTAGCAATTATTTCGGCTTCTCTAGCATGGTTTTTAGCATTTAATATTTCATGTTTTATTTTAGCTTTCTTTAATAATCCAGATATTATTTCACTTGTTTCAATAGCGATTGTACCAACTAATACTGGTTGACCAGTTTCATGACGTTTTTTTATTTCAGCGACGATTGCTTTATATTTTTCTTCTTTAGTAGAATAAATTAAATCTGAAACATCTTCCCTTATTACTGGTAAGTTTGTTGGAATTTCAATAACAAACATATTATATATATTTCTAAATTCTTCTTCTTCCGTTTTTGCAGTACCAGTCATACCTGATAATTTTTCATACATTCTAAAGTAATTTTGGAATGTAATAGTTGCAAGAGTTTTAGTTTCTTCTTGTACTTCTACATTTTCTTTAGCTTCTATTGCTTGATGAAGTCCGTCAGAAAATGCTCTACCTGGCATAAGTCTACCTGTAAATTGGTCTACTATTACAATTCTTCCTTCTTGAACAACATAATCAACATCATTATGCATCGTATAATTCGCTTTTAACGCTTGATTTATGTGATGAACTAATGCAGAATGTTCAATATCATAAAGGTTACCAACTCTAAAGTATTTTTCACCTTTTGCAGTACCACCATCCGTTAAAGTAATATCTTTTGTTTTTTCATCAATTGTATAATCTTCGTTTTCTTTTAATGTTTTAACAAATCTATCAGAGTCTTTATAAAGATTCGCTGATTTCATCACTCCACCAGAGATAATAAGGGGTGTTCTAGCTTCATCTATTAAAACAGAGTCAACTTCATCGATTATTGCAAAATGAAGTGGTCTTTGAACTCTATCTTCTGCATTAACAACCATGTTATCTCTTAAATAGTCAAATCCTAATTCATTATTAGTTGAATACAAAATATCACAGTTATATGCTTCTTTCTTTTCTTTTGGAGACATTTCTCTTAAGTTTACTGCACAACTTAATCCTAAGAAATTATAAATTTGTCCCATCCAATTAGCATCACGAGTTGCTAAATATTCATTTACTGTTACTACGTGTACACCTTTTTCAGTTAAAGCATTTAAATAAGCTGGCATAACGCAAGTTAATGTTTTACCTTCACCTGTTTTCATCTCTGATATATTACCAAAGTGAATAGCAAGTGCTCCTAATACTTGAGTATAAAAAGGCTTTTCACCAATTACTCTATATGCTGCTTCTCTAACAAGAGCAAAAGCATCTGGAATTATATCATCTATAGTTTCTCCGTCAAATAATCTTTTCTTTAATTTTTTAGTGCAACCTTGAAGCTGCTTATCAGTCATCTTTTTATATTTCTCATCCAACTCAAAGACTTGGTCTGCTATCAATCTAAATCTATTTAATTCTTTATATTCATGATCAAAAATCTTTTTTAAAAAACTTAGCATCTATTAATCATCTCCTTAAAAAATATTGTAACAAAAAAAAGAAAATAATTAAAGATATTTAATTACTTTCTATTAAGTTTATTATTAATTTGTCTCAATAATTCCGTAGTTACCATCTTTTCTTAGGTATAATACACATACTGAATCAGTATCAACGTTTTTAAATACGAAAAATGTATGTCCTAACATTTCCATTTGAAGTAACGCTTCTTCTTCATCCATTGGCTTCATATCAACTTGCTTTCTTTTTAAAACCTCAAAATGATCATCTTCAAAGTTATCTTCTAAATTCGTTTCAAAACTTTGAATTACGTTACGTTTGATTTTAGAATTGATCTTTGTTTTATTTTTTCTTATTTGTCTTTCTAATTTATCTACCGTAAGATCAATTGCGGCATATAAATCAGAGTGTGCTTCTTCACTTCTTAACGTATAATGCATTGCTGGTATTGTTATTTCAATTTTTTGTTCATTTCCGCGAACCTTAATCACCACGTTTGCATTAACGCTTTCTGTGTCATCAAAATACTTATCAAGCTTTCCAATCTTATCTTCTATATAAGATCTTATAGCTGATGTTATCTCTACCTTTTCACCACGAATGTTGTATTTCATTTTATCAATCCTCCTATGTTTAAATTATAACATAATACGAAAACAAATGCTACTCATGAACAGTAGCATTTGCAACTTCTTTAACATTGATAGCTTGTAATCCCTT
>CAJTXC010000024.1 GCA_910580135.1 uncultured Bacilli bacterium
TGAATTTATTCCGTATAAACAAAAACAAACAAGTAATATGATTACTTATAAAGACATGGAAATCTTTTCGTTAAAAGACGCAATAAAAGGTGTAGAATAATAACAATGTTACTTGTTATTATTTTTAATTAAAGTTATAATTATTTTAGGTGATAGTAGATGAATTCATTAATTGAGGAATATATTAATTATATATATATTGAAAAAAGATTAAGTGCTAACACAAAAGATGCATATAAAAGAGATTTAGTTTCATTTTCTACTTTTTTAGATAATAAAAAAGTAAATAATATTAAAAGTAATGACATTAGAGATTATATTAAGTATTTAAATGATAATAATGAAAAGGATAAAACTATAGCAAGAAAAATAGTTAGTATTAGAACATTTTTTGACTATTTAATGAGAGAAAACATAATAGAGGTTAATCCATGTGAGAAAGTAGAATCACCAAAACTAAAAAAAACACTTCCTAAAACATTAAATGAAGAAGAAATAAATATACTTTTAGATATCAAACCTAAAACAGCGTTAGAGTGGCGAAATAAGGCCATGATAGAGCTTATGTATGCAGCAGGTCTTAGAGTATCAGAATTAGTAGAATTAGAGGTTAATGACGTTAATTTAAAGGATAATTATGTAAGAGTATTTGGTAAGGGTAAAAAAGAGAGAATTGTACCTATGGCAGACATTACTACAGATATATTAAATGAATATATAAGCGTATATAGAAATTCTCTGTTAAAAGGTTATTTAACTGATAAAGTATTTATAAGTAGTTATGGTAAAGGTATGACAAGACAAGGTTTTTTTAAAAACTTAAAGAAAATTGCAAAAGAAAAAGGAATAAAAAAAGATTTTTCCCCACACACTTTAAGGCATTCTTTCGCAACACATTTACTTGAACATGGAGCAGATTTAAGATCAATAGGGGAGTTATTAGGCCATGAAAACATTAAAACCACTCAAATATACACCCATGTAACAAATACTAAAATTAAAAAAGATTATGATGAGTTTCATCCAAGAAATAAGAAAGATTGATAACAAAAGAATGATATGATACAATAACGATCAATGTTTAGGGGGATTAGCGTTGAAAGAAGAAATAAAACAGGAAAGAGTTAAAAGAAAAATAAAAATAGCTAATGCAATAAAATGTATAATGGCAGTAAAAAGAGTAAATATAACTGATTTATCAAAAGCAACTGGATATGCACCAGCATATATTTCAAGGCCATTATCTGGTAAGAAGGCTATGTCTGAAAATTTTGTTGAACAATTATCAATAGTTTTTGATTTGCCGCTTGATAGTATAAAGAGCATTATTGATTATTATTTATTATTAAGTGATAATTTAGAAGATGTTATTAAAGACCAGCTTACCATGTTATATATATTAGAGTATGTTCTTGATTTGAAAAACACTTTTTTAAATGAAGTTTTTAAAGATTATAATGATAAAGAAATAGACAAATTTAAAAATTAATATTAGGGGTTTTAAAGCATATAATTTGCTAGGAGGTATAATTATGCCAAATAGTTGCTTTTATGCTTTTATTTTGTCTTTTTTAGCCGGTATATCAACTGTTGTAGGAGCGTTTATTATATTTTTTGATAAAAATAAAAATAGCAAGATAGTAACAGTAAGCTTATCATTTGCTGCAGGAGTTATGATATGTGTATCATTAACTGACTTACTACCTAATAGTTTTAACATGATATTAAATAGCAATAACTCATTTCCAAAACTTTTATTAACTCTTATATTTATGGTTATTGGAATAATTATTTCTATGTTAATTGATAAATATTTACCAAGTGAATATGAAAATAAAGATAACAAAGGATTATATAAAATAGGAATAATAAGTATGGTTGCAATTATCTTACATAACGTGCCAGAAGGTATTGCAACGTTTATTACATCTACTAATAATTTAAAATTAGGTATTACTCTAACACTTGCAATAGCGCTACATAACATTCCGGAAGGAATATCAAT
Organism: uncultured Bacilli bacterium; assembly: GCA_910580135.1. Classification (GTDB taxonomy): domain Bacteria; phylum Bacillota_I; class Bacilli_A; order RF39; family UBA660; genus Aphodocola. The sequence continues at coordinate 2,006 of CAJTXC010000024.1, forward strand.
TGCAGTTCCGATATATCACTCAACTGGTAATAAATTAAAGGCAATTATGTATGCACTATTATCTGGCATGAGTGAAGTTGTAGGAAGTATTTTAGCATATCTTTTTTTAGCACCCTTCATAAACGATCATATAATGGCTGCTTTATACGCAATAATTGCAGGTATAATGATTCATATATCAGTTTATGAACTTTTACCCGGAGCATATAAAGATAGTGTATTAAAAAAAGTAATAAAATATTTCTTTATTGGTTTTATAGTTATGATAATTAGTCATTTATTAATGGGATAAAACAATTAATTAAAATGAAATCTCTAACATTAGAGGTTTTATTTTATTTTTATTTATTATATAATATCTTCATTAAGAGGTTATTATGAAAAGATTATTAAGAGTAAGTTTAGATACAGCATTATTATCATTCATACCAGTATTATCCTGGTTTATGCTTAGTATCTTAGTAGATAAAAACTTAATAAACGTATTTACTTTAACTTATCCAATTCAGTTTATTTATTATATGTTTAAATCGATATTTTCAACGGGAGCTAATATAAGTAAAGAAAAAGATAAGGATAAATATGCAGTTGGTAATGGTTTATTTATTGCAATTATACTTGGTTTTATAATATATGGATCATTGGTTTTAAACATAGATAAATATATTACTTTTATGAATATGGATGTTTTAATATATCATGACTTTGCTATTTATTCAGTTATACAATTATATATTCAATTGATTTTTAACTTTATAATAGAAAAATTATATTATGAAGAAAAAAATAAACTAGCTAATAAATATTCAATTTGTTTTAATTTAATTAATTTTGTTATGATTATTATAACTTCATTATTATTTAAAAATAGAGTAGTAATTATAACGTTAACACTTATATCTATTGGCTTATATACTTTATATTTGCTTATAAAAGAACATGAAAAATTCAATTTAAAATCTAACATGCTAAAATGGATTAAATATGATTCTGTTTACTTTTTTAATTATTTATGTAAATTTCTTATATTTTTAATTGGACTTAAAAACGTTATAGAATATGGCCATGAATATACTATTGCAATAACATTTATTTCACTAATAACGGATACTCAGTGGGATGTTTTTGATGCAATTAATACCGTTGCAAAAATAGATATAGTAAAAAATGAATTCAGTTATAAAAAAGCAAGAAATAATGCATATAAGTTATTATTAATATTATTATTATCAATATTCATAATGTTTTTGTTCTTTAATTACAATTATGATTTGAATTATGAAATAACATTTATATTTTTAGGTATAGAAATATTAGATTTTATAATATTCCCATTATATAGTTTAAAAGCCACATATTTGAATTTAGAATATTCGAGCACTATAATAACTTCAAATAAAATGATCGCTAACATAGGAAGGTTACTATTATCTCTTCTAAACACACCATATTGCACCGCGATTGGGCAAATTGCATCTGATTTTTATCAATTTATAGCATTAAGTGTATTTTATAAAATTCATAAAAGGAAGCAAGCAAAATGAACTACGAATTATTAAACAAAATAATAGATTATTTAGAAGATAATTTAACAAATGATATAGATATTAAAAAACTTGCCAAATCACTTGGTTTAAACGGCTTTATAATGCAAAGAGTATTTAGTATAGTAACTGGTATTACCATTACTGAATACATAAGAAAAAGAAGATTGTCGCTAGCTTTTGAAGAACTTAAATTAACTGATAACAAAGTAATTGATATAGCATTTAAATACGGTTATGATTCATCTATTTCTTTTTCTAGAAGTTTTAAAAAGGAATTCGGTGTAACACCTAGTAAAATTAGCAAAGATAAAGGAGATACTTATAAAATATTTCCAAGAATTAATTTTAATTCAAGATATCAAAATAAAGGCATTATTAAATATGAAATTAAAAACATAAATGGATTTACTATTTATGGAAAAAAAGTAACTGCTAAAACACATGATGATTTGCATTACAAAATAAGAGAACTTTATAAGGAAATAAAAAAAGATGGTACATATGATTTATTAAATAAATACGAAAGATATGCGAAAGCATATTCTATCAGTAAAGATAGTCATTACTACATAATAGGTTCTAAACACAAAATTAAAGATCTAGGAGAACACCAAATAGCTTCAGGAAAATACGCAATATTTGAAGTAGGATATTTGAATCAAAAAGAAATAATAAAAACAGCACGCTTTATAAATGAAATATGGCAAAGTTCTTCTTCTATGCTAAATATTATGAATAACCCATACATAGAAGAGTATAAGGATAATAATTGCTTTATATGGATGCCATTAGAAAAAATAAGATAAGTATGATATAATAGTTGTAACGGAGGGTTCAATATGAATAATAAATTTATAATTGTTAATGATAAAGCAATTATTTTGGATAAAAACGGTAATTCTAGAACAGCGAATTATCAAAATAATTTATATGAAATTCTTCTGAAAGAAAACCAAATAGAAGAATTAGAAATTATTAATAATGAGACTGGTAATAAAATAGTTGAACTAATGAAAGTGCGTAAGCAAAGTAAAAATGATTATTATTTGCCTCTTATTGGTGGTATAAATGATTAAAAAATATTTTAAAATATGTAAGAAAACAAGATGGATATTATATTTCTTTTTCTTTGTTTTATTTATATTGGGAGTTTTAGATTTAGTTATTCCGATATATGCTTCTAAAATAATTGACTATTTAACAAATAAAAACTTAAGTTTGTTTGTTAGAACGATAATTATTTTATCAGCACTATTTTTAACAACTAATCTTTTTTCCTATTTTGCATGTAAACTATATTCAGCATTTTTTAGAGATAGTTTTATAGAAAACCATAAAATGATTATAAATAGATTATATGATTATAATGATGAATTAATAAATATTCCTAAAGGTAAAATAATAAGTACAGTAAATATTGATGCGATAAACATTGCAGAAATGGCTGATTATATGTTTAATGTGCTATACAATTTTTCTTTAATAATATGTATGTTAATTATCTTTATAAAAACAAGTATAGTGCTTGGCGTTGTAATACTTTTAGTAGTTATAATATATATGATTTTAGCGAATAAACTAACAAAAAAATCTAGCTTTTACATGAGAGGACAAAGAGGATATCAAGATAAACTAACCAACTTGCTTAGCCAGCTATTAAACGGTATAAAAGAAATAAAAACATTTAATATAAAGTCTAGTCTAAATGAAAAGTATGATGTTTTAAGAAGAGGATGGGCTAAGAAATATATGTTAAAAAGAAAATATGTAATTGCCCATAACATAGGTTTAAAATGTATGATGTATATAACAAAAATTATTTTATATGTAGTATGTGCATCTTTAATATTTAATAATAAAATCACTATAGGTATAGTTATATTATTAATCAATTACTTTAATAATATTTTTTCTTATGCTGGTGAATTAGTAAATGATCCTGCAACGGTTAGAAACTATAATATTTCGCTTGAAAGAGTATGGATTTTATTAGAAAATAATGAGAATGATACTATATATGGCAACGTTAATAATAATTATACTGATGGAAGAGTATTATTTAAAAATGTATCTTTTTCTTATAAAGATACTCCTACTATTAAAAACATTAGTTTTGAATCCATTCCTAATAAAATAACTGTTATAGCAGGAAAAGCAGGTAGTGGTAAAACAACTTTGTTTAACATTTTATTAAGATTGTATAAACCAAATAAAGGAAGCGTATTTATTGATGATATAAAAATAGAAGAATATACAAAAGAAGTTTATTATAATAACGTATCAGTAGTTAACCAAGAAAGCTTTTTATTTAATATGAGTATAAAAGATAACCTATCAATGGTTAATAAGGATGTAAATAAACAAATAGAAGTATGTAAAAGAGTAGGAATACACGATTTAATAGTAAAACTACCTAAAGGCTATGATACTATTTTAAGCGAGAATGCAGGCAATTTATCGGGAGGTCAGAAAAGATTACTATCTCTTGCTAAAACCCTTCTAACAGGCTCAGAAATACTGTTATTTGATGAGGTAACATCTTCTTTAGATTCTGGAACAACTAAAGAGATAATAAACGTGATGAAAGACTTAAAAAAAGATCATACTATCATAATAATCACACATAAAGAAGAAATGATGAAAATAGCAGATGAACTAATTATATTAAATAAAGGAAAAATAGTAGAAAAGGGTACTTATAAAAGTTTGATTAATAATAAACATCTTATAAACCTAATTGGAAAGGATAAGTTAGCATGAATTTAACGTATGAAAAAATCAGTAAAGAAAATATTTCTTTAGCAGCACGAATACAGTATGAAATATTTCCTAACTCTAGTGCTTATACAAAATATTTAAAAGAAATAAATAGTAAAGATAAATTACCTGTAGATTTTTTAGTTTATAGCAATAACACTGCTATGGGAGTAATTGGTTTATATCAATACGAAAAAGATGAAAATATTTGGCTTAGCTATTTTGGAATACTCAAAAAATATAGAAATAAGGGCTACGGCAAACAGATGTTTTATGACATGATAGATATTGCCAAAAAGTTTGACAAAAAGTATTTAAGACTATATACGTATGAAATTTGGAATAGTGTTGCGCAAGGCTTTTATAAAAAACACATGCAAATGGAAGAATATTATAAAAATGAAAAAGATGATCAATTTGATATAAATGAAGGTAAACCAAAAATATTTAGTTATAGCTTGCATGGTGATCAAATAAAACCTTGGAATAATAAATATATTGGACTTAATTTAGATGATGAAGATCACTATAAAAGTGTTGAGTTAATGATTAAAGATGGTATATTAAAAGAGGATAATTAAAAACTATAAATAGCCATTTCCACTAATCTTTTATAAAGTTGACATTTAAGATTATCATGCTATAATAACTAGCCAAAGAAGGGTATGGGTATTTTATGAGGCAAGCATATGTACAAAATTTAGGTATGATAGTAACCGAAAAATGTAATTTGAATTGTGCTCACTGCATGCGAGGAGATAAAACTTGCAAAAGCATGAGTGATGATGTTATAAAAGCAACGTTAGATAATGTATATGGTATGTGTAATTTAGCGATTTGCGGCGGCGAACCTACTATGGCATGCGATGTTATAGAAAAACTATTTATAACAATAGTAAATGAGAAAAAATGGATTGAAAATGTATCTGTTGTAATTAATGGTAGTATATATAGTGAAGAGTTTTTAAGATTATTAAAATATATTAATGAGTATATAAATATGTTTTCTAAAAACAAAAGAAATATAAAGTTAATGATATCATTTGATGATTATCATAGTCATGAAATTATAAAATTAAACATGACGGATTTATATCTAGAAAATTTGAAAAAATATGAAGAATCAGAATTCTTTTACGGTTTAAAAGGTATTAATGGGAAATTATTTAATGAAGGTGATGCAAAAAAACTAAACGATGACATAACAACATCTTTAAAACCAATGCCAATATATTATACTTATACTAATAAGCATAAATTTGATAAAGAAAATGGTAGTTTAGCTATAGGGCCATTAATTACTATAAATCCAGAAGGAATAATTACAGAATGTAATGCATCTATAGAAAACCAAAACACTATATATAATTATGGTAATATATTAACTAAATCTTTGAAAGAAGTTTGTGAAAATCAGGGGATTCTTACCAAACCAATAAATTGGTATAGTGATTGTAAAAAAGCTATTAAAGAATCTAAAAGATATAAAAAATATTAATGACTAGCATCTAGTCATTTTTTTAATAGTAATGTATAATTGTTTTAGGAGAAAAGATTATGGCACTTTTTAGTAGATTATTTATTGATGGCGTAAAATATAATAAAAAAAGTATTCCTAATAAAAACGTATATCCTTTTAACATACCATCAATAAGTAATTTAGATGAATTAAAATTTAATAAAAATGTTACTTTTTTAATTGGTGAAAATGGAATAGGGAAGTCTACCTTTATCGAAGCTTTAGCAGTATCTTTAGGATTAAATCCGGAAGGCGGCACTCAAAACTTTTGTTTTAAAACAACCGATTCACATTCTAATTTGTCTTATTATTTAACTATTTATTCAAGCGGAAATAAGCCTGATACTAAATATTTTTTACGTGCTGAAAGTTTTTATAATGTTGCATCAGAAATACAAAGGCTTGCAGAAGAAGACGATTATCATGAATTATATAAATCTTATGGTGGTAATTTACACGAGTGTTCTCATGGAGAATCATTTTTAAAATTAATTAGAAATAGATTTGGCGATAATGGATTATATATTTTAGATGAACCAGAAGCAGCTTTATCGCCAACTAGACAAATGACTCTTTTGTGTATGATAGATGATTTAGTTAAAAGAGGTTCACAATTTATTATTTCGACTCATTCTCCTATATTGTTATCTTATAAAAATTCAGAAATATATGATTTAAATGATGATTTTAATAAAATCGAATACAAAGATACAGAAATTTATAGAACATATAAAGCTTTTTTAGATGATCCAGATAGAATGTTAAATTATTTATTAGAAGGTGATGATTAATATGAGAATAGCTGTAGATTTAGACGGTGTTATATTTGATACCGAAAGGGATTTTAGAGTATTATGTGAGATTTATGATATAGATAATCACAAACAAAACAAAGTAATAAATAATAGTTTTTTAGAATTTCAAGATAGATATAGTTGGAATAAAGACGAGTGTGATAGGTTTTATGCTAACAACGTATTTAATATAGAAGAAACATCTAATTTTATTTCAGGAGCTATATCAGTATTAAAATTATTAAAAGAAATGGACCATGAATTATATATAATATCCGCTAGAGGTATTTTTAGCAAAAGGCAAATAGAAATATCTAAAAGAAGATTAAAGGAAAATAATCTTGATATATTTAAAAAATACGTTTTTAAAGCTGAGAATAAAGCAAAATACATTAAAGAATATAGTATAGATATAATGATAGATGATAATTTAGACGTATGTAATAGTTTAAAAGATATTTGCAATGTATTATATTTAAAAGATGCTCCAAATGTAGAAAACAAAGATAATAAAATAACAACCGTATATAATTGGGGCGAAATATATAGATATATTAAAAGTAGGGGAGAAAGTAATGAAAATTAAGAATTTTTTTGGTCATTTAAAAACGATAAATAAACATCGATTTTTAGTATTTAAATTAAGCGTCAAAGCTGGCATTCCAATAATAGGTTTATTGCATGATTTGTCTAAATATTCTCCGCAGGAATTTTTAGAAGGTGTTAAATATTATAATGGGAAAGTAAGCCCAATTAAAATATGCAAAAAAGAAAACGGTTATTCCAAAGCTTGGCTAAATCATAAGGGAAGAAATAAACATCATTTTGAGTATTGGTATGATTTTGCAGCGCCAAATAAAACACCTATAATACCGTATAAATATACCGTAGAATTAATATGTGATAATATTGCAGCATCACTTACTTATTTAGGTAAAAATTGGACTGCAAAATCACAATTAGATTATTTTTTAAATAGAAATGATTTAAAATACATAAATTCTGATATAAAGAAAGTATTAATAGACGTATATAAACAGGTAGAAAAAGTTGGTATTAATAAAGCGATAAATAAAAAGAATTTAAAAAATGCTTATTATAAATATATTAAAAGTTAGAAAGTAATTTAAAGGGATTTTATAATAAAAGTTATGTTATAATAAATATAAGTACTAATTAGGAGGTAATATAAAATGAAAAAATTTAACGATAAATTAGAAAAATTAAATTTTGCATACAATTCTCTTAAAGAAATGATAGACTTTGGTAATACTGCAAATATATCCCTTGAAAAATTTAATGAAGCATTACGAGATTCTATTATAAAAAAGTTTGAGTATACTTTTGAGCTATCATGGAAAACTTTAAAAGCCTACCTTGGGGAAGAGGGCTATGATGAGATATCATCTCCTAAAAAAACTTTAAAACAAGCATTTGAATCAGGAATTATAAAAGATGAGGAAACATGGGCCAATATGTTAGAGGAAAGAAACAGTACTGCACATACCTATGATGAAGAAAAAGCTATATATTATGAAGACGTAATAAAAAATAAGTATATTAATAAATTAGATGAATTAATAAAAATATTAAATGAGGTATAAAAATATGTATGGCATTAGAATAAATTTATATAATGAATTAATAAATACTATTAAAAGATTTGGTATTAAAAAAGCCATTATTTTTGGAAGTAGAGCAAGGGGAGAATATAAAGATAACTCTGACATTGATTTAGCAGTTATTTTTAGTAATAATGATAAAGATAATTTTATTAAATTACAAACTAAGTTAGAAGAATTAGAAACACTATATAAATTTGATATTATTGATTTTAACGGTATAAAAGATGATAAATTTAAAAACGAAATAGAAAAAGATGGAATTATTATATATGAGAATTAAAATTTAATTTATCAATTCCCCTATTATTTATTAAAATTTAAAGTAGGGTAATTAAATAAAAAAACATAGGTACAATGGATGATAATGTTGTACCTATGTTTTTTTATTTTTTTCTATGTGATATTTTTGTAACAAAACTAGCGTGCATTCTAACGCAATTTTTGTTTATTAGATGTATAGTTATTCATCTCGTTTTGTCTGGTGAATCACTATTTTTTTGTGTAATTACCCCCTACTGCTATGTAAATATTGTTATAAGAGGGGAGTAGAAGGCTATATCAGCCTCTTTTTTAATTAGAATGATTAATTATATATCAGATAATTATAAATAGTTAAAATAGATAATAAAATAATTTGAAAATAAAATATATTTTGAATTAAATTTATATATATGTATATATGAGTTATTATTGTATGAATCTGTCTTAAATTGCGTAATGCTAATTAATAGAGAAGTATAATACAAAGCAAAAAGATAACTATGTAGATATAGCTATCTTTCTTTTAAAAACTAAATGTTAACATAATATGTATTATACGAACTAAGATATAGTAGTTAATTATACATCACGTGACTGTATTTCAGCTATCTTAGCTAGTACTTCTGATGCATTACTTTGGTTGATTTCAGTGTATCCAAGTTCTTGTAATGCTTGTATCTTAGCAGAATTAATCTCTTGTGTACGACTTAGTTTTTCTTCGTTTTTATGTTCTATTTCCGCAACAAACTTTTTATGTTGCTCTGCAAGTTTTGTTTTAGAAGCACCGCCATTACGATATAAAACCATAGCAGAATGCATTATACTTTCAAATATAAATTGTTCTTCTTCATTAAATGCAAACTCTTCTGGATTAACGAAACCTAATAACTTAACAATATAACCCATCATGTATTTAAGTTCTTTTACATTTTCTAAGCCTTGTACAAAGTTAAGTAAGTATTTATATGTTACATAAGCATCTGTAGAATTTTCTATAAAACGTTCTTTAATTAAAAAGATTATATCATTAAGTAATTCTTGTTCTCTTGGCTTTAATTCCTTAAATTCAATACTTTCTAAATGAGTTACAGTTATATTTGATACTTCGCCATTTATAACCATGTCAACTTTGTTAATAAATTCAGTGTCAACTACTATGTCATCAATTTCTTTAGCTTCTTTAATATCAAGCAAGTTAAATAATTTCATTTTTTTATCTTTTGGCCATCTAGAAATATCATTCATTTCTAAATAGTTATATATCATTTGTCTTGATACTCCTAAGTATTTTGCTAGCTTTACTTTAGAAATTCCAACTTCTTGTAAAATTTCGTTAAGCTTATCCATGTTATCTCTCCTCTACTCTATCTACCCTAACTATAATTTTACACTTTTTTACAACTTTGTCAATAATATTACATTTTAAAAAAACAAGAACATGTAGCCTTGTTTTTCAAATCATAAAAGTAAATAATTTTAATAAAAGCGGTGTTATAAATGAATCTAATAAAGAACATATAACCATTAACACTACCGCTAACATAAACGATAATAAATACTTTCCTAAAAAACTCTTAAAGTTTAAATTATCTTTCTTAAATAAAGCCTTTAAAAATTTAATAGATGCATTGATTGCAAAGAAAGATATAAATATATATATTAATATATTTAAAATATAGCATGGAAATACATAAAGAAAAGCCCCTGCTACACCTTTTAATTGATATTGTAATATTATAGTAGACAAAGTTACTCCTAATGTAAACCCTTTAAAAAACATTATAAATATTACTATGATTAATCCTATCATAGATATTCCAAGTATAAATATAAGGATTAACTGAATCAAATTATTAATTGTAGTACCAGAGAAAACACTTAAGCCAAATACATCTCCAGAAAGTTTTCTAATACTTGAAAAAAAATTAACTATTTGATTGGTTAACATCTTTTTATCATCATCAGTTATTAAATTAATAAACAAAGAACCAAATAGCAGTCCCGCTAAAAAAGTAATTATAATAAATATTAGTAAAGCCTTTTGTTTTTTTATTGTTTCGTTTAAATAGTTTATCATTTTTTTCATCTTTTTATTCTCCTATAGTTAACTATATTAACGAAAAAATATTTTATTACTTTTATTTTAATACGTTTTATATTATAATTAATCTTGAGGTGAACATGGTGGCTAAAAAAGATAAAAAGAAGAAAAAAATAAAAATAAATTGGACTAAAATATTTATTTGGATAGCACTAATTGCAATGGTAGGATCTGCTTTTGCAGCAATTCTTTCGCCATTATTTTATAGTTAGAATACTTGCTTAAAGGTATTCTTTTTTTATTTCTTAAAAATATAATTTAATATGACGAGAGATAATGAGCGAATAAATAAAAAAGAATTTAACGAACAAAAAATCAAATTTTTAAACATTCAACTTATTGCTACAATAGGTTTTATTATAGCGCTTTCTATTTCTTATTTTCTCACTCTTGATAAAAAGCTATCTTTAGAAAAAAAAGACCGTTTATTTAGTGAAGAAGTTGCTCAAAACCTAGCTTTATTTCAGACTATTTTAGTATTCATTATCGCATTATGCTTTTTATACATAAATTATAAGCAATATCAGATATCAAAAAAAGTTCATGATAGTGATGAACAAGATTTGCTTCTTCAAATAGAAACATCTATTTTTGCCATTATATCCGCGATAATAGGATTATATATTATCTTTAAAAATTATCGTAACAAAAATCTTGCTGTTGCGGAAACCGAGTTATTTTAAGATTTACTTTTAGGCTTATCGATGATACTGTCTAGGTTTATACTAAGTGATTCTTCTGCCCTTTCTTTATCAATATAAAACTCGTTTGGTATAAGTATTTTACTAGTTTTTAAAAAATCAGTCGTTATATCCAATGAATAATTATACGCAATTAATAATTCTTCTTTTTTATTTGAAAAATAGTTCTTATATTCAAATTCATTTATTTTTATCTGATTATGTCTTTTTAAATAAAGTACTGAATAAATTCTAACTAAGCTAACTGGAAGGATTTCATTAGTGTTTGAGTAATTAAGTTCCTTTCCTAAAAAATTATAATCATTTATCGCATGAGCAAATACATAAATATTTATTAACATAGTATTAATATTTCTTATCCTAGGAACAAATAATTTTAATTCCTTTAACTTGTTATTATAAAAACTTTTTTTAACACAGTAATTTTTATAATCATCGATACTAGTTAAACTATCATCTATATTCATATGATTTAATAAATAAACAAAGATTTTCTCATCATAATGGATGTATAATTTTTAGTGTGTGTAACTAGAAAATAGTTATATGCACTTTTTTTC
>CAJTXC010000025.1 GCA_910580135.1 uncultured Bacilli bacterium
GCTTGGTCTATTGCAATTGGGTCTAGGCTTGCTAAAACTCCGATATCATTCATGCAAGGGTCTTCTGCTTTAGCACAACAATCACAGTCAACTGATAAATTACACATTATGTTTATGTAACAAATATTATCTTTAAAATAATCTACCACTGATGCAGCTGCATCAGCCATGCTTTCTAAAAATTTATCTTGTTCTGGCAAGTTATCCCATAGCTTAGTTTGATCAGTTAAAAGTCCTGCACTATGAATGTATGATTTTCCAGCACTTGAAGAAACACCAATTGATAACTGCTTTAAAGCTCCTCCATAACCACCCATTGGGTGTCCCTTAAAATGAGATAACACTAGCATCGAATCATAATTATCGATGTTTTTACCAACGTAGTTTTTCTTTATAACCTTACCATTTAGAATATCAAGCACTTTATCTGGCCCTTCAGCGTCCATTATATCAACGTCAAAATACTTTGACCAACCATGTTTTTCCATTAAATCTTTATGCTTTTCTGTTTCGTTTCTAGCACCTTCATAAGCCGTGTTACACTCTACTACTGTTCCATCAACATAATCAATTATCTGCTTAACAAACTCTGGTTTAACGTAGTTTTGGTTTCCCTCCTCTCCAGAATGAAGTTTAACGGCTACTTTTCCCTTTAACTTAAACCCTAAAGCTTTATAAATTCTAACTAAGCTTTCTGGTGTGATTTCCTTTGTAAAATAAACCTTTGATTTTCCCATAATACCCATCCTCTTTCATTATTTATCTTATATTTTTATTATACATCCTTAAAGTAAATTTTAAAAGACATGGTATTTGTTTTACCACGCCTTTTTTACTTATTACAATCAGTACAAATATTACTTGCTTCCTTAACTCTAGTCATATACTTAGTTAACTTTTTCTTTAAGTCCTTTACTTCTTCTTTGGTCCAATACTCTTTAGGTTCCTTTAATCCATGAGTATCTTTAGAAGTTTCATAATCATTACCAATTATTTCTCCACTTATATGAAATGATACGTTAGGTACAAAAATCCATTCTTCACCTTCATCGGTGTATTGTAAGTTACCATGTAAAAGGTTAATTAGCTCATGATATTTATCCATACTTTCTTCTTTTACCTTTTTAGTGTTGCAATAATAAATCTTTTCAACGCCTACTTCTTTTGCCACTTCATTTAAATATTTAACGTAAGCCATGCACCAAGGGCACTCTGGATATCCTAAGTATACAACTCCAGTTCCGTTTTTCATTATTTTAATTATTTCATCTACGTTTTTATAAATAAATGGATTATCCTCTGTTACCGTTTCATATTCCTTAGCAAACTTTTTAGCATCGGAATTCACCTTTACTTCTTCTTTTTTATTTCCGTTTAAGAATAAAGATAATCCTAATACTGCAATTACTAAAACAACGGCACTAATTATAGTTATAATTCTTTTGTCTTTCATCTTTCTTACCTCCAAGCTACTTTAATATTAACAATATTTTACAAATTTTTCAATAAAGAAAGGGTTGAAAAAAACTCAACTTTAAGTTGAGTCTTTTATTTACCACAATTATCTTCTAATGAAAGCGGTATCTTATATGAAGAAATAGTTCCATCTTCTTCTGTTAAGTCTATTTCTAGATGAAGACTATTTTCCTTATAAACCTTACAAGTTTTAGTATAATTATTTACGTTAAAATGAACTTTTTTTAAAAATTCATCTAATGTAATTTTATTATTTTCTTCATAATTATAATTGCTAATTTCTTTTTTTGTTTTACCATCCGTTTCATAAAGCGTGCATTCTATTTTCTTGTACTTTGATAAATCTTCTTTTCCACAGTAAGAAATATTTGATATGTGAATAGAAGTTTTATTATCGTTATAAGCTATTGTTCCATAAAGTTTAAAATTATCACAAACGGGTGCAAGTGTCTTAAGTTCAAAATCGTTATCCTTTTTATTTATAATCATAATAACTGATATAGATATAACAAGTAAAACTATTACTAAAATAGTAATTAACTTCTTATCTTTACTAAACCTATAAACATCTTTTTTAGCGTTTAAAAACTCATCTAAGTTCATGTTATATTCTTCGCACATCATTTTTAAGATGGTTATATCAGGAATGTTTTTACCAGTTTCCCATTTACTTACCGCTTGATATGTTACACCGTATTTTAAAGCAAACTGTTTTTGGCTTAAACCCTCTTTGGTTCTTATTTCTTTTATAAACTTTCCTATCTTTTCTTGGTTCATAATCATTACCTCACACTAACATTAATCATCTAATCTTGGTGTTAATATTTCATAACCTTCTTTGGTTACCAAAATAGTATGCTCAAAATGAGCGGAAGGTTTTCCATCTAAGGTTTTAACCGTCCAATCATCGTCAAGAAGGTATATATCATCAGAACCATAATTAAGCATTGGTTCAATGCATATTACCATGCCTTCTTTTAGTCTTGGACCAACTCCTTTAGGTCCATAATTTGGAATATCAGGATCTTCGTGCATATCAGTTCCTATACCATGTCCGCATAATTCTTTTACGATTCCTAAATTATGACTTCTAGCGTAAGTTTCAACGGCGTTTGAAATATCACCTATTCTGTTACCTGGTTTTACCATTTTAATTCCTTCGTATAAGGCTTTTTCGGTGTGTTCCATTAAGTATTTTTTATCTTCAGTAACCTCTCCAACGGTATAAGTCCACGCTGCATCTCCCTGATATCCTTTATATCCTATTACAACGTCTATCGTAATTATATCCCCGTTTTTTAACTTTTCATCATTAGGTATTCCGTGCACTACGGTATCATTAACGCTGGTACATAAAGTTGCAGGATACCCTTCATACCCAAGACAACTTGGCACAGCATCATTTTCTATAATAAAATCATGGCATAACTTATCAAGTTCTTTTGTTGTAACACCTGCTTTAATATAAGGCTTGATAAACTTATGCATTTTAGAAACTAATAATCCTGCATGTTTCATTAGCTCTATTTCTCTTTCGTTTTTTATGGTTATCATAACATCTCTCTTTTCTTTACTTATAAAAGAATTATACAATTTTTACAAATTTTAATCAATTAGATACACATATAAAAAAGCTTTATTCTTTTTTAGAATAAAACTAGTTATCAGCTTCTATATCTCCGCAGTCATTTTTTATCTTTAATGTAACATCACTCATACGGTTATTATGCTTAACGTCTACTTCACCTAAATCGGTTTTAGCATCTATGTAAATATTGTTTGTATTACCAATTTCTATATCACCAAAATCATCTTTAATATATGAGTTTTTATTTATGCTAACGTTTTTTATTTCTATATCACCACAGTTAGCTTCTATATTCATATAATTAAGTACGCTAAAAATTTCTATATCTCCATAACTATTTTTTACAGTTATATTATTTACCTTTCCTATTTCTATATCACCAGCTGAAGCATTAACATCTAAGTCTTTGGCGTTGTTTATTTTTATATCACCATAATCATTATCTACTTTAGCAGTTAACGCACCTTTTATTAAAACATCACCACAGTTAGCAGTAACGTTTACCTTAGCTTCTAAAAAACTACCTACATCAACATCACCATATTTATTATTTATTACAATATTATTTTTATAGTCCTTTGGCAAGTAAACCTCTACTTTAGACTTCGTTACGTTAAAACAAAATCCAAAACATTTCTTATCTTTAGCAGATATATTTAAACTATTACCATTTATGTCTATTTTAGATTTATCTTTTTCTCCATAAACCAAAACTTTAACGTTATTATCATTAGACTCTTTTACGTAAACATCTGCTGCATCAGTATTTATTTTTATTTGATCAAAGTTATTTTCATAATTTTCATTTATTACTAGATTGTTACTTTGTTTATTACCCACAAACATTTTTGTAAAGACATGTTTACCATTTATTACACTTACCATAAAACATGTAAGCATAATGCACACTATAACAAGAAATGCTATTAGAGAAATTATTAAACCTTTATTCTTCATTATTATCACCCTTTAACATAAATATTAGTTTTACAATTTGCGTTACAAGTGCGTAAATAATCCAAATAATCCAAGATATATGCCACGCCATGGTAACAAAACTTACTATAAAATAAATTATGGTAAATAAAATTGATAAAAGTTCATTTATGTTTTTCACTAACTTTTCTTCTTTACTTTCGTGTTTTACCTCTTTTTTCTTATAAACCATTGATGAGTAAACAATTATAAAAGTTGCAACACCACATATAATCAAAAATCCTGCACACGAAACGATTGGATTTAATTCCATTACTGGTATGGTAACCATTATCCATACTACCGAAATAAAGTAGATTAAAACTCCAAGTGATATTCCTAGTGCATGCTTTCTTTTGTTAGTTTTATCTAAATTATTTTCACTGCTTATTTCACTTGTTATAGTTTTTTTACTTCCTGTTAAAAGTTCATCTGATGAAACATCATATAACTTACATATCGGAACTATTTTATCAAAATCAGGCATACTTTGATTAGTTTCCCACTTTGATATGGTTTGTCTTGTAACGTTTAACTTATCCGCTACTTCTTCTTGTGATAACCCTTTTTGTTTTCTTAATTTTAAAAGCGTTTCCCCTAAATTCATTTATCTTCACCTCACGATTAAATTATATACATTAAAGCAGTTGCATTCTACCTATTTTGCTTGGAAATTTGTCAACTAGAGTTAACATTATAATTCTTACTTACTAATTTTATAAATTTTATCACAAGACTTACAAGTTATTTTAATATCATAATTTTTGATTTTTTTATCAAGAATAGTAATTAGTGGCTCATTATCACTAGGACAACATAGCCTGTTTTTAATGATAACTAATTTATCATCAGAATCTTTCCCACTCCCACTATCAACAAAATCTAATAATAGATTACCAAGGCTTCCACAATTACATTTATATTTCATCTCTAACCTATCATAAGTTTGGTAACATAAATAACCAATGTTCTCCCCACACTTATCACAATACATCCAGCCACCGTAGTTTGCCGCTAACCTGGTATTTATTAACTCTTTATTTTTTAACGTTCTTGCCATTTTTATTTTCCTTTTTAATTCTTTTTCTTAATTGGATGTCTAATCACTGTTTTTATCTTTTCCACAGCACATCTTCTAGGATCACTTAAATAAATTTCATGATGAAGCCTTTTTCCGCCGTTATCTAACTCATAACCATTTTCTACCATATACTCATGCATTTTATTTATCGTATCTGGCTCATTATCGTAAGAACCTATATGCATAGATTGTACGCATAAGCCTTCTTCATATGTTAAAAACTCTACCTTTGAAAAATCCATGTTTTTCTTTTTGATAGCTTCCTTTATTGCCCAGTCAAAATCTTTTTTCGTAACAAAATCTGGAAGTCTTATAACCGATATAAAGTTAAACTCTTCTTTACTATTATAATCAATTTCTAGCTCACCATTATCCTGCCACCAAAATCCTTCAAGTGGTGGAACTACATAACTAAAATATCCGTCTATTTTATAATTACCTTTGTAGCTCATTTTAATCGTAAATGCTATAGCATACAAAAGTCCAATTGATTTTTTATATTCACTATCTTCACAATTAGGATTTCCCTTACCTCTTACTGCGATATAATTCATTTTAGGAACGTTTACTATGCTAGGTTTACTTTTTGGCATGTAAAATTCCTTATACTCTTTTTTATAATCAAAAGCCATGTTATTCTCCTTTAATATCATATAATTAAATTATAACATCAAACAAAAAGAAACAAACTATAAATTAATATAATTTGTTTTCATTTTATCCAAACGGATGCTTTAGTTTGTTCTTAACCTCATCGAAAATTATTTTAGATGAGATATCATATATCGTTATAGCATCATCTTCTGTAATAGATAATGTTTCTTTTAAATCGTTAATAATGTTTTTTCTATTTTTTCTTCCAACAAGAAAATGTTTTTCTAAAATATTATTTATGATAACGTATGTTTTCTCATCATATTTAGTATTCTTTATAAGTTTATTAATAAAAGCTTCTTTATTCATTTTCTTTCCATACCTTGGTTAGTTTCTTTCGGTTAATAATTGCTCTTATGCTTGATTCTATCCACTCAAGGTCATATCCTTTTCTTAAGTAATAATCAATCATTTTATCAATTCCTTTAGATGGATCAAAAACGTTATCTATTTCCCTTCTACCTAACTTTGCTAACCATAACTTAAATGATTCTGCGCTAGGACTTGGAACTGATTCTATAAGTCTAAATATGCCTTCCGTATCAAGGGTGTCTGTTAATCTCATTTTCCCATCAGGAGCTTCCATTTTCAACTGTACGATATTTTCGTACAGTTGACTTCCTTCTTCATCTAACTTTCTTTTTAAGTCAGTCTAATACATTCTTGGAATAGAACTTCCAGTTAACGCTTTTATAACATCAACCACGCTAAAGTAATAACCCTCTTTATCCTTGTCTCACACACTTCTAATGGATGTGCTTTAAAATAAATTTATTATAGTTTTTAATTTTTCTGTGTTCAATTTTCCCTCCTAACATAACTATATTTTTTATTTACTGCATAGCATTTGTTGTATCAAACATTTGTTTATATAACAATCATTTTTTTAGAATTCATTTAAAACTTTCCAAAGCATGTTTTAAGCAAAAATAAAAAGACCAATACACTAGCCTTTTTAGAAATTTATAATTTTTATTACTTACAATAACGTATTAACTCATTAGTAGCAGCTCTATTATTTTTAGTGATAACTAAGTATTCGTTATCTAAATTGGCGTTGCACCTATAAGCATCATAAAATAAGGTATCATAATAAATAACGTTACCAGCATACGTGGTTTTTATCCTAAACATAGGAACTTCTTCGTTCATTTTAACGTTTACGTAATCAGTAAAAAGTAAAGTTCCCATTATAAATGTAAAAATAACTATCATAAACATTAATCTTTTCCACCATTTTATCTTTCTCACTTTCCTTGAAACACCAACCATAAATATCATTATTCCAAATACCGAGTAAATAGAGCCCCAACTACTTTCACTAGGAAAAATCATGATTGCTGATATCATTATAAACAAACCAAATACAATTATAATTAAAGAAATTGTTCCATTATATTTATTTACTTTTTTTGCTGAATAATCAATCGTGTTTACGATGTTTTCCTCAAACCTTTCTTGATATGTTTCTTTATCTAATCTTTCCCCACTTAACAATTCATTAATTGTAATACCAAGTATTTCACATAAGGGTTTAAACAAGGATAAATCAGGCATGTTCTTACCGTTTTCCCAGTTACTTATAGAGCGGTCAGTAACACCTAATTTTTCCGCTAAAATAGCTTGCGTTATATTTTTTTCCTTTCTGCAATTTGCGATGAATTTCCCAATTTTTTCTTGATTCATAATGTTTTTTCTCCTTTCACATTAATCTTACAATGTAAAAGTTATTTTTTACACGAAATAAAACTTGACTTTAAATGATTATGATTTTTTATGTTAACTATATCTTATTGAAAATAATTATTTCTTCTTTCAATTGTATTTTACTAATCTCATATCCATACTCTTTAGCTTCCTTCTTATAGGTTAAAAACGAATGGTCTATACTAAAACCTAAAATTTCCTTTATCTCTTTAAAGGTTAGTTTATAACTATCTTTATTATTTTCTTTTAAATACTTCCATAACAAATTATACTTACTCATAATTCTCCTTTACATTAATACTTACTTAATATTAAAAGTTTTGGTTTTTAAATTACAATAATACCTGCCTTCTTTTGCCGTAAACTTTAAAACACAATAATCTGGATCCGTCACTCCTTTTTTATAAAACATAGTATCTCCTTTTTTCCAAATCATGTTTTTAGTTTTTTGGTCTGTTAAAATTTCCATTTTTCCTTTTAACATAACACCAACATATTTAATTAGTCCTTTGTGATAAAAATAAATACTAGCATTAGGATTACTTTTATATTGATTAACCCTCATAGATGAAGTGTTAGTAGAAAAGTAAAATTCTTTTAGACCGTTTTTCTTTCTTGGTTTTAACACAGCTTTTACGTTAGGATAGTTTTCATCGTCAATAGAACATATAAAACTAACCTTTTGTTTATTAATAAATTTCTCAATTTCCTTTAAATTCATAATACTTCAACTCCCTAACAAATTGTAATTTAATCTTCAATTTTCATAATAATATCATAAGCATTAGAACATTCTTCCTTTGATAATTTTGTTTCATTAACTAAAAATTCTATTGCCTCATCTCTATTATCAAAATTTTTTAATATATCTCTTACTTCTTTAAATCGTTCAATAACGCTTTGAATTTTATCATTCATATTTTTATTCTCCTTTCAAAGTGTAATTTAACTTTTACTTTGAATATTTCCTTTTCATTACTTTTCCTATGATAAACACTATCATACTTGGTACTATAAATTCAATCGTTCTCTCTATTACAAAAGTATAAAATGGTGCTGAATTATTTGCACTATCATATTTAAAATAATCTACTCCTAATCTAATGCCAAATCCAATAATTAAAAATATACAAACCATATATAAAATTTTATAAATATTTTCTTTTTTCATAAGCTTCTCCTTTTTATATAATAGTAGAATTTATTATTTAGCAAGATCGTATTATTTATTTTAATTAAATCATTTATTACTACTTTTTTCTATTTATTATGTCTTTTCTTGCTAGAAAAGACGTTAGTAATTATTATAAAAATAATTGAAAAACAAATTACGATAAACATGTTTGTTAAAATTGGTTTTAAGGTATCAAAGGTAAATACTTCCATTTCTTTTAACATCTCATTTGTTTTAATGAACCAGTAAGATGGCAAGATATGTGCTATTTTTAAAACGAAGTCTGGTAACATACTTGTAGGTACAAACGCTCCGCATAAAAAGCTTGAACCAAGAGCAACTACGTTTACGATACCGTTTACTGCGTTTTTATTACTTACCAAGTTAGCGATTAAAAAAGCAAGTGTTAAAGCACAAATAGTAAAGATAAATGAGTTTATTATAAAAATAAGTCCATGCGTGCTAAACATTATCTTATCCATTAAGATGAATGCTAGTATACAGTAAAAAATCCACAGGATAAACGCAAATAAAGCATTTGATAAAAGAAGTATTCTGTTGTAATTTTTATGGCTCATACTACTTACAATGGTTCTTTTTTTGATGTTTTCTTCTTTAAAACTAGATAAAACTAAACATATAACGTATATCGTGCCTGCTAAAATACAGTAGTTTAAAAAGTTATGGTAAAAGGCTGCTTTTTCTATTAGCTTAGTATCTAACTTAGTTGTTAAATTAACCTTTACCTTTTTTGATAAAGTGTCATCTATTAACGTTACTAACTCATCTTCATTATCTGTAACATCACTATAAACGTTTGCAACCTTAAGATATCTTTCTACCATCATGTTAGCTAGGCTAGCACCATAATCTTTTGTACTTTTAATTTTTATCTCGGGATTTTTACCATGTAAAACATCTTTACCAAAATTTTTTGGAACGTATATTACGTAGCTTACGTCCCTATAAAACAAGGCATCATCTATTTTTTCTTCATTCATGCTTACATTTACTTCATTACTATTTTTACTTAAATAATTAATAAAGTTTTTGGTTATTTTATCTTTATTCGCTTCTTTATTTACGATAAGAATGTTTGGCTTACTATCCGCAAAACTTATGTTTTTTTCAGAAGTTTGCATGTTAAACGCACTAAAGAAAACAAGCATAACGGTATAAATAATGATTGGTACTTTGCATTTGTTTAATACTTTTAAAAACGTTTTAAATACTGTCATACTTTTGCCTCCTTAAGCTAATGATTGATATACTTATTAGCAAACCAGAAAAGATAAGTAAACTTACCAAGTTAAAGAAGAACCTATCTGTAGTATCATAGTAATATAATGAGTAAAAGCCGTCCGTTATCATACTTACTGGATTAATTTTGTTTATTATTGGTACGTTTTTATCGATTATGTACTTCATGGTTATTCCCATCATTCCTGATAAAAAGCAACCTAGCATGGTGAATGCTATGATAAATCCTGTTTTGTTATTTTCACTTGTTTTAAACACACATGATACGAAAACGCCAAGTGATAGACCTGCAAGTGAGCCTGCTAGTGAAAGTAAAATTATAAGTGGCAAGTTATTTCCGTAGTCCACCTTAAGAACAAAGATGGTGTATAAAAATAAAAGCAATAGACCAATTAGCTGCACCGCATAACTTGCAAAAGTGCTACTTAATATAAGCTTAAGTTTAGAAGTTGGACTTACTGATACTCTTTTACCGTTACTACTCATATTTGGTAAAACGTTATTAATTGATACCATACCAAGTATTCCACCATATAAACATGCCATGGCAATTAGGGTGTAAAATTCTATCATTGTATAACTTAGATTACTTCTTGATACGTCTTTTATGTTAGCTTTATAATCAGCTATTCGTTTTGTTACGCCGAGATATACGTACTGATAAATGGTGTTTACTCGTCCTGTTTCATTAAGACGTTCACTTATTTTTTTATCACCGATTGTTTTAGTCATTTTAATGTAACTACCTATTTCTTCTACTGCGTACTTAAAAATAGTTTCATCAAATCCGTTTTTATTCACCACTATTTTAGGGGTGTTATCCTTTAGTAAAAGGTAGCCGCTAACATCATTTTTTTCTAAAAGTTTTTTAGCCTTCGCTTCATTATCTACGTATTTAATGTTAAATATTTTTTCATCGCTATTTTTATCACTTAACATTTTAAATGGTTCTTTATATAATCCAAATTCAAAGTCATGATTATTAACGATTGCTATGTCAACAGGCTTCATTTTCTCGCTATTTTCTATGTTACTAAAAGCCATACTAAAAAACGTTCCTAATATAATTGGAAAGGCAAAGGTCCAAAATATTAACATTTTATTAGAAAATAACGTTTTAAAAGCATACTTAAAATTATGGATAAACATTAGTCTCTAAGTTCCTTTCCGGTTAACTCTAAAAATACGTCGTTAAGGGTTGGTCTCATAACAAATATGTTGTTATATGTGATTTCTTCTTTTTTAAAATAACTCATTAAATCCACTATGTTATTTTTACCTTTATCATAAGTTATGGTTAAGTTGCCATCTTTATATATTACTTGTTTTACGTTTTTTAAAGTATTTATTTCTTTAAGGTGTTTTTTATCTAAGTTCATTATCTCAACGACTATTTTTTCTTTGCTTGACGCTAGATTTTTTAGTTCGCTACTAGTTCCGCTTGCAATTACCTTGCCTTTATCCAAAATAATTATCCTATCACAAAGTATTTCTACTTCTTCCATGTAATGGGTTGTATAAATTATAGTTGCACCATCATCTCTTAATTTTTTTATTCCGTCTAAGATGTTGTTTCTACTTTGAGGGTCTACCGCAACGGTTGGTTCATCTAATATTATTAGTTTTGGCTTATGGGCAATACCGCAAGCGATGTTAAGTCTTCTAAGTAATCCGCCTGATAACTGTTTTGGGTAGAACTTTTTAAAATCTTCTAATCCTACTAGTTTTACCGCTTCTTCAATACATTTTTTACGCTTTCTTTTATCATTTATGTATAATCCGCAGAAATAGTCGATGTTATCATAAACGTTTAATTCTTCAAATACGGCAACGTCTTGAAACACTACTCCTATTTTCCTTTTTATGTCGTAAGCGTTAGGATGCATTTCCTCATTAAATATCTTAATGCTTCCATTATTAAAATTAAGTAGTGATAATAAACAATTTATAGTTGTAGACTTACCACTTCCATTAGGACCTAGTAATCCTAATATTTCGCCTTCTTTTACTTCAAAAGATAAGTTATCTGCCGCTTTAAGCTCTTTATATTTTTTAGTTAAGCCTTTAACTTCTATTACATTTTTCAAAAAACACCATCTCCTAGTTTGTTTATATTTTTATTTTACCACTAAAAGATATGCTTTTAGGTTAATTATAGAAAATTTTATAAAAAATATTAATTTTTTTAATATAACTTTTTAAATTTTTTAAATAATATATTTTGCCTAAAAAACTATTTTTGCTATTAATAAAATTTCTTTTTTGTAGATTTTCCTTAGCAAAAACGTTATTTTATGCCATTTGCATTAATATTTTAACTGTGATATTATGCAGTTGGAGCATTTATATATTGGGTGTCAGCCTCTACTTTCGAAAAGGAATTGGAGGTGGTAAAATATGAAGAAAAGATGCTTTGTCATCAAAGTATTCCGCTACATAACCATAATTTTATCACTTTTGTTAGCAATAATAATCGTAATAAAAAAATGACACCAGCGTTAAGCTAGTGTCCACACATAATTTTATGGGTTGACATTCAAATAATATGAATGTTCCTCTTTTATTTTATGAGTTTTTCCTCATCTGTATTCATAATATCATAAATAAGTAATTTTATCAACATTAATATTTTTTTATCTATGTTATTAATCCCTATACGTTTTAAAGCTTCCAGTAATAACATTGTTCTCATTATATTCCAAGCAGTAATAGTAGCTGTCTATCCACTTGCTTTTAACAAAATAACACATACTTTTATTACTATCAAAACTACCATCTGGCTTGCCTAACAACTTTTTAACACTATCTGTTTTCTTACCAATTAATTTATAATTTCTATCTAAATCATCTACCATTAAATATCTTAAATTATGATAATTATCCCACTTATTTACACTAAAAGATTTCATATAACCAGTTATTCCAAATCTTATAAATGGTAATATTATAATTACGTAAGTAACGTTAGCAATAAAACTATATAAAAACGCTTTATGCCATTCTTTTTTTAAACATTTATTAAAGATGAGTGGCAAGAAAATAAATAGTATTGGTATTATAATAATACAAATAATAAACAAGCCTTTTGAAAATAAATTTATAACACCATCAAACACGTTTAAACCAAAGGTTAAAAAAGATAACACACCAAGTATTAAATAATATAACATTCCAAATATGATAGTTAGTACCTTTTTATTTTTCATAATCTTATGTCCTCTATTTTTTCTTTGGCAAATCCTTACAGGTATCAAGTATTATGTTTTTTAAAGTATCAACGTCCTCTAAATCTTCTATTAAATACATTGGTTTCCCACCTTTATATGGAACTTCTTCTTTTAAATTATACCTTTCATTGCTTTTAGTTTTCTTTATTAAAAAATTATTGTTTTCATAAATACCACCAAACAAAGTATTATCATAATAAAACAAGTATCCACCCATAATTGCCCTATTAAAGATATCTAAACCTTCTAATCTTTCTATTATCAAATCCTTATAATCTTTTGATGTAATAAAAATCACGTCCTTTACTTATTTTATTATAACAAAAAAGACAAACTTAATAAATAAGTTGTCCTTACATTCTATTTATAAACTTCATTAAATAATTGCACGGTCCTTTTTACCACATTAATTGTTTTATCTTTATACTTATTATATATTTGATTATTATTCTTGCTTTGCTTATCCTTTAGTACCTTACCAGTTGCATCAAGGTAAACCGTTGTAACGTTTTCGTTTACGTAAGTTACCGCTGCTCTTTTACCATCATAGTCAACCATTATCGCTTCATCGTCTGACCAAACTTTAGTTGACGCAGATACGTTTTGGCTTAGGGC
>CAJTXC010000026.1 GCA_910580135.1 uncultured Bacilli bacterium
GCTACACATAATAAGTATACATTTTTGGGTTAATAAAAAGAAGTCTCTTCGTGTATACCTTTCCCTTATTGCTTAATTAATTTTTCTTGCTATGCTAGTATCTCCTTTTTGATGTTAAAATATCTATACTAGCATATTTTAAAACCAATTTAAGAATAACACATATGATTAAATTTTTAAAGGGCGTTTTATTGTTTTTTTCAAAATATAGTAAATAAAAGGTAAAGTCATATTTTCGTGGTCTTTATGTTTTAAGCGTTTTTTTTTTACATCTAAAGGTCGTTAGTTTAACACAAAAAAACTAGATGATAAACATCTAGTTACTTGCATTGGTAGCGAGAGAGGGGATCGAACCCACGACCTTTCGGGTATGAACCGAACGCTCTAGCCAGCTGAGCTATCTCGCCATGAACTGCACTAATATAATAGCAAGAAAAGGGTTTTAAATCAAGTGTTTTTTGAAAAAAACTAAATTCCTTTAAAAAGATTAGAAAAAGATAAAAAAATATGTCGAAATTTGTTGATTATTATATTTTTTACCTTTATAATAAATAACTATATATGGCACAGTAGCCTTATAAATTATTAAGTATTGTAGGTGGTATTATGAATTATGAAACTATTGAAATAAAGACGAAACGCTTGATAATGAAAAAGGGGAACGAAGAAGATTTTTTTAAGGTTTATGAATATGATTTTTCTAAACTTAAAAACGTTGATGGGGTGTGCAAACTTGTAAAACAAGATAAAGAAAAAATACAAAGTTTATTTAAAGGTGGAATAAAAAAATATTATTCTAAGATAAAAAAAGCACATATGTTTGATTGGATTATATATTTAAAAAACGAACCAGTGGGTAATATATTAACTGGTGAAGAAACGCTAGAAGAAAAAAAGATAGAAGTGTCATTTAACATTCATCCAAGTTACTGGGGAAATGGTTATATGCCTGAAGCACTATCTAGTGTAATGGAATATTTATATTCTTTAGGTTATGATAACATAATTTGCACTTATGCTGATGGTAATATAAAAGCTAAAAAGGTACTTGATAAATTAGGCTTTAAAGCGTATGAGATTATAGAAGACTCATTTATGAGCGAAAATAAAAATTTAGTTGATGAGTACAAAGTTATAATGACCAAGGAAGAGTGGTTTTCTAAAACTGGTAAATTAAGTAAAATTAAGGATTCTTTATAGAATTCTTTTTTTGTGCTATAATTGGATCGTAGGAGGATTTAACATGAAAATATTAGTAACAGGTGGAACAGGTTTTATAGGAAGTCATACGTGTGTTGAATTACTTGATGCAGGTTATGATGTAGTTGTAATAGATAATTTATCTAATTCTAAAAAAGAAGTTGTAAATTACATAGAAAATATAACTGGTAAAAAGATTTCTTTTTATGAAGAAGACGTATGTGATAAAGACGCTTTAAGACGTATATTTAATGAAAATAAGATAGATGCAATAATACATTTTGCTGGTTATAAGGCTGTTGGAGAATCTGTTGAAAAACCAATTATGTATTATCGTAATAATTTAGATTCTACTTTATCACTTCTTGAAGTAGCAGGCGAGTTTGGGGTTAAAAAAATAGCGTTTTCATCAAGCGCTACCGTGTATGGAAAACCAGAGAGTTTACCAATTAAAGAAAGTTTTCCATTATCTACAACAAATCCATATGGAACAACTAAACTTATAATAGAAGGTATTTTAAGAGATTTATATAAATCTGATAACGAATGGAGTATTGCAATACTAAGGTATTTTAATCCAATTGGTGCGCATAAATCCGGTCTTATTGGCGAAAATCCTAACGGAATACCTAATAACTTAATGCCATATATTATTAAGGTTGCAACAGGAGAACTTGAATGTTTAGGCGTATTTGGTAATGATTATGATACTCATGATGGAACTGGTGTTAGAGATTACATTCACGTGGTTGATTTAGCTAAAGGTCATGTTAAAGCAATTGATAAGGTTCTTAATAGTACTGGATGTGATGCTTATAACCTGGGAACGGGTAATGGTTATAGTGTCTTAGATTTAGTTAATACGTTTATGAAAGTTAATGATGTTTCTGTTAAGTATGAAATAAAGGAAAGAAGAGCAGGAGATATTGATGCATGTTATGCAGATCCATCTTATGCTTTAGAAAAATTAGGTTGGAAAGCAGAAAAGGATATTAATGAAATGTGTCTTGATGCGTATAACTTTGTTAAGAAGGTGAAGTAATGACCAATGAAAAAAATCAATTAAAGATCATTTTACAACGTTTTTTAAATGAAAAAGATTACGAAAATTTTATTATAGAAATAACAAAATTAGAACTTACTGATGAAAACTATATTATGTATTTGGGTTTGATAGAAGATGTTTTATCTGAAAGAATGTTAAAAGAAGATATTATTAACGTTTCTTCAGGTGAAAAACTTTTGAGAACCCTTGGTGTTATTGAAAAAGAAAAAACTTTTCTTGAAATGTTAAATGATATTAAACTTGCAGTAATTGAAATTTTTAGTAGAAAATTAAAGGTAAGAAAATCTGTTACGTTTAGTGATGATGAAAGAAATAAAAAAATAAAAGAAGAATTAAATAATTTTGAAGGAAGGTTTATGTAATGAAAAGAATTACTAATACATTAATATTTTTGTGTTCTTTAGCAGCTATATGTTTTATGGTAAAGGATATAAACGTAGGAAATTATGATCGTATATTAGGTGATATAACGATACCTTTAGTTTTACTAATTCCAAGAATTATAAAGAATTTATTTAAAATAAGAATAACTGATACCATGGAACTTATTTACGTTGTGTTTATCATACTTGCTCAGTTTTTAGGGAGTGTAGTTAATTTATATAATAATGATACAACTTGGTGGTATGATTTATTTGCCCATTTTTTATCTGGGGTTTTGACGTCTGTTTTAGCACTTGTTGTATTAAATTGGTTTGGTGTATACAAAGAAAAAAATAAGGGATTTAACTTTTTATTTATAATATGTTTTACTCTTATGGTGGCATCTATTTGGGAATTTGTAGAATTTGGTACTGATGTATTTTTAGGTATGAACGTACAGCATTCTTTAGAAACTGGTGTTAAAGATACGATGGAAGATATGCTTGTTGCTTTTGCTGGAAGTTTAATAGTAAGTGTTACTTATCTTTTAGAAGGTAAAAAAGGATTTATAAAAAAACTAGTTAGTGATTTAATATAATCACTAATTTTTTTTACACTTTTTATTAAAAATTTACACTTTTATTTCCACAAGCTTTCTAAAATCTTGACGGGGGGGGGATTATGCTATTATCAACATGTAAGATAAAGGAATTAATTGTTTATCTACAAATGATAATAGAAAAGGAGTATAAAATGAAAGAAGAAAAAAATTATGTAGAAATATCTGCAAATGAAGAAGTAAGAAAAAAATATTTCAAGAAAATGGAGGTTTTAATTTATGAATAATAATTTAGATGAAAAGCTGGTTTCAGCATATGTTGGGTGGAAATACGAGAAACTAAAAAATAAGAAATTTTCTTTTCCATCACTATTTTTTAGTTGGGAATATATAGCATATAGAAAGTTTTATGGTTTATTCTTTATATACGTAATTTTAGAAAGACTATTTTCAGTTGTGTTATCAACTTCTTTAAAAGAAAACCCAATTTTAGTAATTTGCATTTTTATACCTAATATTATATTATCTTTAATATTTAATAAATTATATTTAAATAATGTAAAAAAGAAAGTTAATAAAATTAAAGATTCTAATCCAAATGCCAGTGAAACCGAGTTAATTAATATATGCTCTAAAAAAGGTGGCGTAAGTGTCATTCCTGTTATTATAGCGACAATTATTATAATAATTGTTAATGTTGTATTAAGGTATTTGTAATATGAATAATAATTTTAATCAAAATACAAACAACTTTACTAATAACGACAGTAATATGGGGAATCAACAATTTAATAATATGTATTCTCAAAATAATGAGCCAAGTATTAATCAAAGTCAGGTAAATAATCAAATTAATTTAAATAATAACCAGGTATATAACAATATGAATGATTATAATAATCAATCAAATACTAATATAAGGTCAACGTTTAATAGTACTAATGTTGAAGCAAATAGTAATATAAAAAAAGTAATAATTATTGCTGTTATTATAATTGTTATAATATTCTTTTTAGTAAAAGTTTTTGGTAATAAATCATCTGATAATAGTAGTAACATGGATAATCTTAATAATGTACAATCAGCAGTGACAATTGATTATTATGATGCTGCATATGATCCTAAAAAATATCAAAATTATGAAGATAAAGTAATTACTATAGAGCATGTATATGTTTGGAAAGCAGACGAAGATACCTTTTTAGGGAAACTTGGATTTCTTGTAAATTGCACAAATCAAAATAGTCTTAATTTAGATGACCTAAAAGATGAAGATTCTGTTACAATAAAAGGAAAATTATCATATATATCATCTGGTGCTTATAGTATGCGAAATTGTATTGTCACAAAAGAATAAATCTTGCTCTTTTCTATTTTTATGCTGATATGTTAGAACTATTTGTAAATAAAAAAACTAGTTAGCGATTTAATATAATCACTAGCTAGTTTTTTATTCCATATATTAAGTTTGTTGGATCAATAAATAATTTATTTTCAGGTGGAAAATAGGTTAATAGACCAAATATAACATATACTGTAATAGTAAAAATGATTGCCATGTTTTCTAGTTTTAAGTCTTCTTTTTTCATCATTATGTATGATATTATTTCTGCTATTATAATTGCTATAAACATAATTATTATTGTGATTGTCAAGTTTTCTCCAACCCCGTTATAAACTGGTAAATACATTGCTAGGAAGATGGGAATAGATGCTAAAGCTGCGGTAAAGTTAGATATACATACGTTGCTAATATCTAGCTTTTTTGTATTAACAATTATTTTTTGAATAACTCCTGCAAGCAAGATACTTCCAAATAGTATTTTCATATGTTCCCATATACTTTCATTAACTGGTGCAATTATACTTGTTACAAAGCAAGGTAATTTGTCATATAAAAAATGAAGTGGAAAAGTAAGCAAGAAAGCTAATATTATTCCAAGTATTTTTATCTTTTTAATTTTATTCATATAAACCTCCTGTTAAATATTATGAATTTATATTAAGTTAATATTCATTTGACTTTAATCTTTAGAAATTATACAATTGTAATACTTAGGAAAGAAGGTAAATTATGGATTTAAATAAAGAAAAGTACATTATATTAGAAATAGTGCCAACTGCGGTAGATCCTAAAAAAGGAGATGTTGCACAACTTTCTGCACTTAAAATAGATGGTATAAAATTAGTTGATAGATTTGATTATAGATTGGATAAATCAAAGATAAAGATTCCAGAAATACTTAGAATGTTGGATTATGATAATGATGCTTTTAAGTATGCTAAGACAACTAAAACAATAATAAACAATTTTAAGAAATTCATAGGTGATTTACCACTTTTAATTATAGATAATACTTATACTAGAAATTATTTAAGTGAAATTGATAATAAAAAAGAATCTGTTTTTAAGTATTTAAAACTTGATGTATCAGATGACGTATTTGATAAACTTATGAATAAATATGACTTAGAACCTAGTAATTATTTAGTAGATCTTCTTTACGAAGCATTAATTAAGGAACTATAATTATGATGGTAGAAAAGATAGAAACCGGCTATTTAGAGGAGAATTGTTATATTGTATCGATTGATAACGATTGCCTTATTATAGATCCAGGGGATGATTTTGATAAGATTAAAGCTCTTGTTGGTAACAAAAACGTTTTAGCAGTACTTATTACCCATTATCATTTTGATCATGTAGGTGCATTAGAAGAAGTTAAAAAGTATTATGATGTAAATGTAATAGATTATAGAAGTAATAGAAATCAAAATATGAGTAACTTTACTTTTGAAATAATACCAACTCCAGGTCATAAAGAAGATGCAGTAACATATTATTTTAAAAGCGACAACGTAATGTTTGTTGGAGATTTCATTTTTAAAGGTACTATTGGAAGATGTGATCTTGAAGGTGGAAACTTTAGTGATATGAAGAAAAGTTTAGATATGATTAAAGAGTATAATTTAGATACAAAATTGTATCCTGGACATGGTAAAGACACAACATTAAAAGAAGAGTTAGAAAATAACCCATACATGAGAGGTGATATTGATGAGTAAAAAAGTAGTTATATTAGGTGGTGGAACAGGAGCATCAACGTTAGTTGGTGGTTTAAAGGAATTTCCTGTTGATATATCGGTTGTAGTTTCTGTTTGTGATGATGGAAAGTCTACTGGTAAATTAAGAGAAGAATTTGACATTCCAGCGGTAGGAGACTTAAGACGTGTTATTGCAGCTTTATCAGAAACGGAACCTTTATTTGAAAAACTACTTGAGTATAGATTTAACACAACAAGTGATTTAAATGGACACACGGTAGGTAATCTTTTGCTTGCAGCACTTTGTAACATAACTGGTAATATGTCAGATGGTATAGAGTCATTATCAAAGGTTCTTAATTTAAAAGGTAAAGTTTTACCTTTAACAGAAGATAACGTTATCTTAATGGGTGAAATGTCAGATGGAAGTATTGTAGAGGGAGAACACAATATTACAAAGTCGGATAAAATTATAAAGGATATATATTATAAAGAAACTCCAAAAATTACTCCTGCGGTTATAAAAGATATTAAAGAAGCCGATATGATTATCATTAGTATGGGAAGTTTATATACTAGTATTATTTGTAATTTAATAAGTGATGATGTTATAAAAGCAATAGATGAATCCAAGGGTAAAATTCTTTATGTATGTAATATGTTTACGCAGCCAGGTGAAACAGATAACTTTACGGTAAGTCGTCATATTAAAGTTTTAAATAATCATCTTGGTAAAAGAAAAGTGGATACGGTTATAGTAAATGATGGAGAAATACCAAGTGAGTTTATCGAAAAATATCATCGTGAAGAAGAAAAAGATCCAGTTAAAATTGATAAAGAAGAAATAAATAAATTAAACGTTAACGTTATCAAGGATAATTTCGTTGTTATAAAAAGTAATTCACTTAAACATAACACTATTAAGTTATCACTTAAAATATTTGAAGAATTAATAAAATAAAGCACTTTTATAGGTGCTTTTTGTCTATTTTATGTTATTATATTTCAAAAGAAGGTGGTTTTTATGGTAAGAAGTACAGATTATTTTAAAAAAGAAAATGAATTATTAATTAATACGGAAAGTGATTTTTTTAATTTAATATTTGGATCAGGTAAATATAGTGCGAAAGATATCGATTTAATAGTTAAGGCCTATAAAATAGCAGAAAAACTTCATAGTGGTACTAAAAGAAAAAATGAGGATCCATATATTACCCACCCAATGAACGTAGCTGCACTACTTATTAGATTTGGTTTTGATGCTCCTACCATAATTGCGGCAATACTCCATGATTGCCCAGAAGATGAAAATTATCCTTTGTCTGAAATAGAAAGAGAATTTGGCCTTGAAGTATCTTTTTTAGTTGACGGAGTTACTAAGATGAAAGATGCTGAATTTAATGGTAAAGAGAAAATAATGGTCGCTACTCATAAAAAGATTTTAGTATATATGAAAAAAGATTTAAGGGTAGTTGCTATAAAGTTAGCGGATAGGGCTCATAATCAACTTACATCAGATGATATGCCCTTAGAAAATAAGATTAGAAAGGCAAAAGAAAATCAAGAAGTATTAATCCCTTTAGCTAGAACCGCAGGTATATATATAATAAAAGATCTTTTGCAAGATATAAGTTTATTTCATTTGGATGTAGAAAAGTTTTTAAGAGTAAATAGTATTAGGGAAGATTTAAAAGAAAAATATACTTGGCCATTTATCAATTTTGAGTTAGAAATGAAAAAGGAATTAGAAAAAGTTGGGATATTTTCTAAATTTTCTCCAAAAATGAAAAATATTGGTGCCATTAGTGAAGAATTAGATTCTGGTAAAACATTAGAAGAAATTCATGATTTAGCAGCAATAAGAATAATATTAGATGATGTAGAATATTGTGCAACTACGTTAGAATGTGCTAGAGAAATAGCAACGTTTGTTCCAGGGACATATAAGGATTACATTACGATACCTAAGTATAATGGGTATAGATCTTTAAATCAAAACGTAATATATTCTGATATGAATATACAGTTAAGAATTAGGGATGATGAAATGAATAGAGCAAATAGACTAGGAATGGTAGGTAATTGGAATGATAGCTCGCAGGAAATATTTTTAAACCATGCAAGAGAACTAATGAATTTAGATGATACCAAGCCAGCGGAGCAGTTTGTTAAAACAGTCAGAGAAAAATATTTTCATAAACAAGGTGATTAGATGAAAAAAATAAGAAAAGAGTATTATTTTATTGCTGTTCTTTTAATACTATTTATTTTACTTACAATTTTTGTTGTAGGTGGTAAAGCAGATATAATAGATGAAAGCTTTTTTAATAACGTGATAAAATTAAGGGGAAATGGTATAACTAGTTTTTTATATATAATAACTGAGCTTGCTTCCACGATAGGAATAGTAGCATTACTTGGCTTAACTTCATTTATATTTATAAAGCATAAAGCTTTTTCTGATTTTAAGTATGTAATTGCAAACGTATCAATTGGTGTTGTTTTAATGCAAGTATTAAAAAATATTTTTAAAAGGGTAAGACCATCATGGAAGTGGATTACTCAAGGAGGTTTTAGTTATCCGTCAGGACACACGATATCAGCCCTTTTACTATATGGAACGTTAATGTTATTAGTGTACAAAAAAGTACATGGGAAATTTAGAAAACCACTTTTAATATGTTTTTCATTAATGATTATTTTAACTGGATTAAGTAGAATATATTTTGGTGCACATTACTTATCTGATGTTATAGCAAGCATTATACTGGGATCTATAATACTAATAATATCTAATATGTTTATGAATAAGGAGTTTAACAATGATAAAAATAAAGATAGAAAAACCATTCAAACTAAATGAAACAGTAACATGCGGACAAATATTTAGGTTTTTCCCTTTAGACGATGGTAGTTTTGACATTATCATAAAAGATAGGGTAATTAATGTTTACATGGAAGATAATTATTTATGCGTATCATCAAATAACGAGGATAATTTAGAAGAGGTAGTTATTAATTACTTTGATTTAGATAATGATTATGACGTTATGAATGAGTTTTTAATTAAGAATGATGAAAAGATAAAACCTGCCGTAGAGTTTTCAAGTGGTCTTGTGATGATAAAGCAAGATCCATTTGAAACGGTTATGTCATATATTATTTCTGCGAATAATGGGGTACCACAAATAGCAAGTGCTCTTAATAATATAGCTAAAAATTATGGAGAAAAAATTATTTTCAACGAAAAAGAATATTATCTTTTCCCACGGTATAAAGATTTGAAGGACTTAAGTGTAGAAGCTTTTAGAAACTGTAAAGTTGGTTTTAGGGATAAATATTTAAAATTAATGGTGGATAAACTTAATAATAACGAAATTAATTTAGATGAATTTTATAGTCTTGATACTAAAGAAGCTTTAGATAAGTTTATGGAAAACGTAGGTATTGGTCCTAAAGTAGCTTCTTGCATACTTTTATTTGCATATCAAAAGTATGATGTTTTTCCAATTGATACTTGGGTTAAAAAGGTTATGAAAAATGACTACGAAATAGAAGGTGAAAAGAATATAAGGGATTTTGCTACTAAGACGTATGGAAAGTATAGTGGTATAGCAATACAGTATTTATTTAATTATGGGAGAAATAAATAAATTGATGAAAGGTAGGTGTTTTAATGAGAAATAATACTATTGGAAAAATGTCTGTGTTTAAAGATGATAAATTAGTTGAATTATCTAATTCTAAGGATATTAAAATAGAAGATATAATTGGAGTTTATTTAGCAACAACCACAAATGATAATCAAACTATAGCAGAAGTAGGTTGTGAAATTGCTAGATTGTGTGAAAGAATAGAGGAAGAAACCGGATTTGTAATGCCACCTATTAAAGTCAATGATGTTGCAATGTTTGCGTATATGAATTCTTCATTTGTTAGATTAAAAAACGATAAAGATGGATTTCTTAGAGTTATAGTTACGGATGATGTTAATAAAATAGAGAGGTTGCTTAAAAAGTGTTCTGCTAATTTATCTTCAAATATACAAGGATATTTTATTAATTCCAAACCAACTTTTGAAAAGAAAAATAATTAAGTTTATTTTTCTTTTTTATTTTTAGGGGAATTTTATAAATTATGTCTAATAATTAAATTGAAAGGAGAAAAATATATGTATAGTTTAGTGGAAAAAATAGAAATAAAAAACATGATTTATGAAATCCGCGGAAAAAAGGTGATGTTAGACGCTGATCTAGCAAGACTTTATGGGTATAAATCTGGTGCTAAAGCACTTAATCAAGCAGTAAAAAGAAATATAGAGAGATTTCCAGAAGACTTTAGTTTTGAACTTACTAAAGATGAATATAATGAGCTTATGTTTAATTCGGATTTTTTAAGGTCACAAACTGTGACCTTAAAAGAAAATCAAACTGGTAAGCATAAAAAATATTTACCAAGGGTATTTACTCAGGAAGGAATAGCAATGCTTTCTAGTGTAATAAGAACTAAAGAAGCTTCAGAAGTTAACGTGGAAATAATGAGAGAGTTTGTTAAACTAAGAAGTTTGGTAAATAATAATTCTATTTCTTTAGCAAATGATATTTCTGTTATGAAAAATATGCTATTTAATCATGAAGAAAAAATAAGTGAATTATTTGATAAATTTGATAAAAAAGAAGATTTAAAAAGTAAGTTATTTTTTAATGGAGAAATCTATGATGCTTATAGTTTACTTGTTGATATAATAGGACAAGCGAATAGAGAAATCATAATAATAGATAATTATATTGATAAAGTAACACTTGATATATTATCAAAGAAAAAAGTAAATACAATGGTATTATTAATAACAGATAAGAGT
Organism: uncultured Bacilli bacterium; assembly: GCA_910580135.1. Classification (GTDB taxonomy): domain Bacteria; phylum Bacillota_I; class Bacilli_A; order RF39; family UBA660; genus Aphodocola. The sequence goes on from CAJTXC010000026.1 coordinate 11,095, forward strand.
AAAAGTAAGATAATCAAAACAGACATAGAAAAATTTAATAGACAGTATCCTAAACTTCATATTAAATATACAAATAGTTTTCATGATAGATTTATTATATTAGATAATAAAGAGCTATATCATTTAGGCGCTTCTTTAAAAGATTTAGGAAAAAGGGTATTTGGTATTACTAAAATAAACGAATGTAATACATTGCATGCTTTACTAAATAAGATAAAGTTTATGGAAAGTTAGTGTATAATTTTTAACTCAAAAATTTACATCTTAAAATTTACGTGATATAATTAATTTGATAATAGATAGTGGGGTGAAAATGATGGCTAAGAAAAAAACATCATCTTCAAGTAAGAAAAAAAGCAAGGTACCAGTTGAGATATTTGGTATTTTATATATAGTTTTGACAATTCTGGGGCTTTTAAGATCTGGATTTGTAGGAAGAATGGTTAGTAATTTTGGAATTTTTTTATTTGGAGCATTTTATAATTGGGGATTAGTTTTCTTTTTGATAGTAGGTGGATACGTATTACTATTTAGGCAAAAGCCTAAAATGTTTACCAAAAAATTAGTTGGATTTTATTTGTTTGCAACAGCAATACTTTCAATGTCACACGTTAAATATATTATGTATGATACAAATATAGGTAGTGCGGTATTCCAAGATACTTTAGCAAACATAGTATCTGGTTTTAATGACGTTAACTTTATTCAAGGTGGGGGAATTCTTGGTGCTATCTTTTCTTATTTATTAGTTTTAGGGTTCGATGTTTTAGGTTCTAAAATAATATGCTGGGTATTAATACTATTTGGTGCAATGCTTATATTTGATTTATCACCTGCAACTGCATTAAAAAAAGTAATTTTATTCTTTACACCTAAAAAGTGGCTTAATAAAGCTGATGAAGATGAAGAGGGCGAAGAAACTGAAGAAAATGACGAGGTTAAACCCACTGAACAAAAACCAGTTGATAAAAGAGTGGTTATATCAAGTGTTAATGACTTGAATCATGCATCATTAGAAGAAGCAGAAGAGGTGAGTGAACCTGTTTCTAATGGTGAATATAAATTGCCACCATTATCACTTTTAAATGTTCCTAAAAAAGTTGATACAAAAGCTAATGAGGCAAATATTTCATCTAATATAAAATTACTAGAGCAAGTATTAAATGACTTTGATATTTATGGAAAAGTGGTAGAAGCACATGTTGGACCTACTGTAACACAATATGAACTAGAAATAAAATCAGGTACAAAGGTAAGTAAGATACTAAGTTTAAATAAAGAAATAGCTCTTGCACTTGCTGCTAAGGACGTAAGAATACAAGCTCCTATTCCAGGTAAAAGTACAATAGGTATTGATATTCCAAATAAGGTAACTACACCAGTATCATTAAGAGAAGTTTTAGCAGCTGTTCCAAAGGAAAAATCTGATAGTAAACTACTTGCTATTTTAGGTAAAGACATAATGGGTAATCCAAGATGGATGGAAGTTAATAAAACGCCTCACTTACTTATCGCGGGTGCGACTGGTTCTGGTAAATCAGTATGTGTTAACTCGGTTATAACATCTATTTTAATGCGTGCTAAACCGGATGAAGTAAAACTAGTTATGGTCGATCCTAAAAAGGTTGAACTTTCAATGTATAATGGTGCACCACACTTACTTGCACCAGTTGTAACAGATCCTAAAAAAGCTTCTATCGCATTAAAGAAGATAGTTGAAGAAATGGAAAAACGTTATGATATGTTTAGTGATAGTGGAACGAAAAACATTGAAGGATATAACAAAAAAATCCAAGCTAAGATAGATGCTGGAGAAACGGGATTGAAAAAGCTACCATACATAGTGGTATTAATAGACGAACTTGCTGACTTAATGCTTGTTGCAGCTAAGGAAGTTGAAGATTCAATAATGAGAATAACTCAAATGGCTCGTGCCGCTGGTATTCACTTAATTGTTGCAACACAAAGACCATCAACTGACGTTATTACAGGTGTTGTAAAAGCCAATATTCCGTCTCGTATTTCATTTGCGGTATCATCATCAATCGATTCAAGAACCATTCTTGATATGACAGGTGCCGAAAAATTAATTGGTAAAGGTGATATGTTATTTCTTCCTATGGGAGAAGGAACGCCTACTAGAATACAAGGTTCATTTGTTTCAGAAGAAGAAGTACAAAAGGTTGTTGACTTTACAGTTAAACAACAAAAAGCTCAGTATGATGAAACGTTTACTAACTTGACTGCTGCACCAACTGGTTCATCTTCAGCTTCATATGATTCTAAAGATGATCAATATGATGATCCACTATATAACGAAATAGTAGACTTTGTAATAAAAAGCGGTAAAACAAGTGCATCACTTTTACAAAGAAAGTATAGACTTGGATATAACAGAGCAGCTAGAATGATAGACTTACTAGAAGAAAGAGGAATAGTTGGACCACCAAATGGCTCAAAACCTCGTGAAGTATTAGTAAAATATGAAGAAGATAACGAAGAAGAACAAGAAGAATAAATTTTGTTCTTTTTTTGGATAATTGTCAAATAGTGTGTGTAGACACAAAATAAGTGATAATTATTAATAT
>CAJTXC010000027.1 GCA_910580135.1 uncultured Bacilli bacterium
AGAAATGTAGAAGAAAACATCAAAAAAACATCAAATAAGCTTATAAAGATTAAAGCCTGTATATCAAGCGCAAATGCAATTTTAGACGAAATTGCCAATATCCAAGATTATAATAATATAAATATAGAAATCTTGAATAGAATAAGAGATTGCTTAGCACATGGGAATCTAAATATTAGTATTACTAACATTAATGATATAATGAGTACTGAATTAAAAATTATAGATAAGTATGAAGGTAAAGTGCAATTTCAAACAATAATTTCTTTTGAAGATTTAATCAAAATTTTAAATGATGCTGATTTTGCAAAATCACTTTTAAATGATAATCAAAACTTAAATATTAAATAATAATTGAAAAACGACTAATTGTTAGTCGTTTTTTTAGTAGTAGTTTTTTTCTTTGTATTTGTTTTACTCACATAACCTGGTTCAGTTCCTTTAACAAAGTATAAAATTTTCTTTAGTTTAGAATCATTAGTAGCTTCTTTACCAGTACTAACATCAGTTAATACACCAACTACGTTATCTGGTTTTTCATACCATTTAGATTCTTTATCTCTTAAATATCCTTCTATTGTATCAGCCCATATATTTTTAGAATATTTATATTCTTTATTTGATAGTTTTCTATTATCATCGTAGCCGGTCCATACACCAACAACAATATCCGGATTATATCCAACTGTCCATAAGTCATAATCGGTTGTACCACTTTTAACGGCATATTTTTTAGTTATTTTAGGCGCGATAGAGGCGCATGTTGGCGATGTATAACTTATAAGAGATGTATCATACGTGTTGGATAGTAATTCGCTTAATATATAGGTGTATGATTTGTTTAGTACTTTTTCTTTTTTGTTTTTAAATTCGTATATAACATCACCATTTCCATCTTCTACCTTTTCTATTAGATGTTCTTTAACACTACTACCGGAGTTCGCAAGGGTAGCATAAGCATTAGTAAACTCTATAACTGATAATTCGTTAGTTCCAAGTGGAAGTGATGCGTTAGCCTCTAACTTACTTTTAATACCCATTTTTTTAGCATACTTGATCATGGTATCTTCCCCTAAGAAAAGGTGTGTTTTAATTGCGTATATGTTATCTGAATAAGCGATAGCAAGTGCCATTGTTATTTTGTCATTAGGATATATATTGCCAAAGTTACTTGGTGAGTACGTTGTCTTAGAATCTAAAGAGAAAGTAGTTGGTTTACTTAAAAACGTAGTAGATGCTGTTAAACCATTTTCTAACGCTGCATAATAAAGTATAGGCTTCATGGTAGAACCAACTTGTCTTTTTGATTGTACGGCTCTATTATACTGTGACTTAGAATAATCTTTTCCGCCTGCTAGTGCTATTATTGCACCATTATTTGGATTAATCATAACCGCTGATGTTTGCATTTCTTCTTTACCTTCTAGATTATTTTTAATTGCGTTTTCAAGTGATGTTTGCGCTTCTATATCAAGGTTGGTATATATTTTGAGACCCTCTTGTCTAATGGTATTTTCACTAACTATATTTAAATCTTGTAATTCTCTTATAACGGCATCTTGATAATACATTAAAGTAGATAAATTTAGATTTTCTTTTTTTCCATAATAAGTTAATTTTACATCTATTGTTTCATCCATTGTTTTCCTAGATATTATCTTATTATTAACCAGTGCCTTTAATATTTCTCTTTGCCTTTTTTTAGCGGCAACTTCATCATTTAACGGAGAATAGTTATCTGGGGATTTTGGTATTCCTGCAAGCATAGAACTTTCTGCAAGTGTTAAATCTTTAGCAGACTTATTAAAATAATAATGAGAAGCGTTTTCAATACCTAGTATTCCGTTACCATAATTTATGGTATTTAAGTAACCTTCTAATATTTCCTCTTTAGAATACTGCGTTTCTAACTTAAAAGCATACCAAGCTTCTTTTATCTTACGTTCCCACGTTTTATCAAAAGTTAAGAACAAGTTTCTTGCATACTGCTGGGTAATAGTTGATGCCCCTTCTTTTAAATCTTTAGATTTTATATTAACGAAGATGGATTTAATTATTCTAGGCACATCAAAACCGGTATGGTTATAAAAGTTCTTATCTTCAGAATAAATGGTTGCATTAACTAAATCTTTAGAAATATCTTTTAACTTAATCCATTTTTTAGTACCATTATTGCCTTCATAAAAACTCTTTTTATCTTTATCATACATATATATACTATTTGAGTTTTCAATATCTATTTCAGAACCATATTTAGCACACACGAATAATATGCTATAACATACACAAAATACTAACATTAAGGCAATTAATACTTTAGAAATTATTTTAATTTTTTTCATTTAATCGCCTTCTTTCTAATTTTAGTATTGGTAAAATCATTCAAAATATAAGTATTTTGTTGACCTTTTTTCTTTTCTATGCTATATTGACGTTAGAAAATTTTTAAAGGTGTTTTTATGTCTAAAATTATTATTAATTCTAACGTTTTTTCTAAAAAAGAAGAGGAACGATTAACGAGTGTATTAGCCATATTAAAAGATGGAAAAATAAATTATAGAAATGATGGTGTAAATGTAATTATTACATTATTAAAAGATAAGATTATTTTAGTAAGAGAAAATGATAGTATGGTGTTAACTTTAGAATTTGAAGAAAATAAAACTTTGACTACGAAATACTTAATTAAAGAATTAGGAATTAGTATAAAAGTAGAAACTAAAACGAAACGATTACTTATAAATAATAATAGTTTTGAAATAGAATATGAATTATTTATGAATGGTGAGTTTAGTGATACTTTTAGCTATAACTTAGAATGGAGCGAACTTAAATGAATATAAAGCAAAAAATAAAAGAGATTATTTCTTGTACTTTAAAAGAATTAGAAATTGATTTTGAGGATGATAAAATAGTTATTGAAATTCCTAAAAATCGTGATAACGGAGACTTTTCTAGTAATATTGCAATGCAATTAACTAGGGTTTTAGGTGATAATCCAAGAAATATAGCAAGTAAATTAGTAGATGTTATTTCTAAAAATGAGAAAATCGAAAAAGTAGAGATAGCAGGACCTGGTTTTATTAATATTTATTTAAAAGATGAATATGTTTTTAGCGGTATAGCAAATATCATAAAAGAAGAAGATAACTATGGTAAAAGTACTATCGGTAATAATGAAAAGGTAGATATAGAGTTCGTTAGTGCAAACCCAACAGGAATTCTCCACTTAGGTACTGCTCGTGGCGCAGCTTATGGATCTAACCTTGCTAACATCATGTCGTTTGCGGGATTTTACGTTACTAAAGAGTACTACATAAATGACGCTGGTAACCAAATAAATAACCTAGGAATATCAGTTAAAGAAAGATATAAAGGTTTATGTGGAGAGAAAGAAAACATACCAGAAGATGGTTATTATGGTAGTGAAATAATTGATATTGCTAAAAGTATAAAAGATGAGTATGAAGATAAAAAGTTAGATGAGGACCTAGAATTCTTTAAGAAAATAGCAGTTGATTACTTACTTAATATAATAAAGACTGATTTAGCTAACTTTGGAGTTACCTTTGACGTATGGACTAGTGAGAAAGCAATACGTGCTAAAGGGCGTATTGAAGAGTCTTTAAAAATACTAAAAGAAAAAGGTTTAATATTTGAACAAGATGGTGCTAAATGGCTTAAGACAACTGTATATGGTGATGATAAAGACCGTGTTTTAGTTAAAGCGGACGGTAGCTATACATATTTAGTTCCGGATATTGCATATCATTTAGATAAGTTTGATAGAGGATTTGATTCTTTAGTAGATGTATTTGGAGCAGATCATCATAGTTATGTATCAAGACTTAAAGCTAGTATTGAGGCTTTAGGTTATGATAAAGACAAACTAGAGGTTAGGCTTCTTCAAATGGTAAGACTTCTTCGTGATGGAGAAATCGTTAAAATGAGCAAAAGAACAGGTGGTAACATAACTATTTCTGAATTAGTAGAAGAAATAGGAATGGATGCTGCAAGATATTTCTTTGGGGCAAGAAGCCTAGATGGTCAAATGGACTTCGATATAAACTTAGCATTAAAACAATCTAGTGATAATCCATTCTTTTATGTTGGATATGCTCATGCTAGAATATCAACAATATTAGAAGATGCTAAAACAAAAGGGTTAGAAATAAATACTAATATTAAAAATATAATAGATGCTGATTCAAAAGCATTATTACTTAAGGTTTATGAGTTTACTGGTGTTGTAGAAACTGCTGCTATTAAAAAAGAACCACATTTAATTACAAATTATGTGTATGAATTAGCTAGTATGTTCCATAATTATTATGGAAAACATAGAATATTAACTGATGATAAGGTTATTTCGTCAGAAAACTTAGGTTTAATAAAAACCGTACAAATAACAATTAAAAATGCTTTAAGGCTTATTGGTGTAAGCGCACCTAATAAAATGTAGGAGGAATTAAGATGAACGTTAGACAAATGCCTTTAGAGGAATTAGAATTATTATCTTATACGGATATAGCGTATGAATTATTAAAATTAGATAAAAAACCAAAAACAACACCAGTATTATTTGGTGAAGTATGTAAGTTGCTTGAAATAAGCGAAGATAACATGATGGAAATGATAGGAGACTTTTATACTACTTTAACAACTGATAAAAGATTCTTATTATTAGACAGTGCAGAATGGGATTTAAAAGAGTTTCATGCAGTTAAAACAATCGTTGATGATATAGAAGAAGATGATGATTCATCAGAAGAAGAAACAGAAGATGAAGAGGAAACTACATCAGAAACAGAAGATGAAGCTGTAGCTAGTGATATAGATGACTTTGATGATGCAGATGAGACAATAGATGATTTAGAAGATTTAGTAGTAGTAACAGAAGACGAGTTGGAAGAGTAAATGTTTGAAAGATTAGAAACAATAAGACAAAGAAATGAATTTATAACTAATGAGCTTAGTAAACCAGAGGTTATAAGTGATGTTTCATTAACTACTAAATTATCTAAAGAACAATCTGATTTATCTGAAATTATAGAGTGTTATGATGCATATTTAAAAGCTAAAAATGATTATGAAGAAGCAAAAGAATTAGCTAAAGATCCAGAAATGGCAGAGTTTGCTATGGAAGAGGAAGAAAAGCAATTAGCTAGACAAAAAGAATTAGAAAAAGAACTTGAAATATTATTATTACCAAAAGATCCAAACGATAAGAAAAACATAATCGTTGAAATACGTGGTGCAGCTGGTGGAGATGAAGCAAATATCTTCGCTGGAGATCTTTATAACATGTATGTAAGATATGCTGAAAATCAAGGGTTTAAGGTTGAAGAATTAGAAAGTACACCAGGAACAAGTGGCGGATTTTCAGAAGTTTCATTTATGGTTAAGGGTGATAGTGTATATTCTAAATTAAAGTACGAATCTGGGGCACACCGTGTTCAAAGGGTTCCTGCGACTGAATCACAAGGAAGAGTACATACATCAACAGCTACCGTACTTGTAATGCCTGAAGTAGATGACGTTGATTTTGAATTAGATATGAACGACGTAAGAGTTGATATCACAAGATCATCTGGTTGTGGTGGTCAAGGTGTTAATACAACTGATAGTGCTGTTCGTTTAACACACATTCCAACTGGTATCATCGTTTATTCTCAAACTGAAAGATCTCAAATTAGAAATAAAGAAAAAGCTATTAAGATATTAAAATCTAGGGTTTACGATCTTAAGATGAGAGAACAAGAAGCAGAAGTTGGAGCAGAAAGAAAAAGTAAAATAGGTTCTGGTGATAGATCAGAAAAAATTAGAACTTATAACTATCCTCAAAACAGAGTAACAGATCATAGAATAGGATTTACTACTAACTCTCTTGATAGAGTAATGAATGGTAAACTAGATGATATTGTTGAAGCTTTAATAACAGAAGATCAAAGAAGAAAATTAGCTGGAGAATAATTTTCAGCTTTTTTATGTACTAGGAAAGTGCATTTTTTTAGAAAAATAGATATAAAAAATAAATTTTGTATTTACAGACAAATGTATGAATGATAATATAAATATGTAATCAATGTAAAAATATAAAAGTACGGTAGCGACTATCGGAATTTAAGCCTATGGAGAATAAAGGTTGCTTTATCTGTGAAGTAGGAATATTGGGAGGTGACGACCAACACGAATGAAATTTATTTCATTCTCTTGTTCGTAGGTAATTAAATGAATAAAGAAATAGAATACTTAAAAAAATATTATAATGGTAATATTAATGATGCAATTAAAAGACTAGAAGCAGGTGAACCAGTTCAATATATAGTTGGTAACGTAGACTTTTACGGTTATGAGCTAGATGTTAATAAAAATGTATTAATACCAAGACGTGAAACAGAAGAACTAGTAGAAGAGGTAATAAAACGTTCTAAAACGTTTAATAATCCTGTTATAATAGACGTTGGAACTGGTAGTGGTGCTATTGCTATATCTTTATCAAAAGAGCTTAAAATACACGTATATGCATCAGATATAAGTGATAAGGCAATAGAAGTAGCTAAAACTAACGTAGATAAAACAAAAGCTAATGTTACTTTACTTAATGGAGACATGTTAAAGCCATATATAGATAATAATATTAAGGTAGATATACTAGTTAGTAATCCTCCGTATATAAAAGAAAATGAGAAAATAGAAGATATTGTAAAGAATAATGAACCTCATCTTGCTTTATATGCAAAAAATAATGGCTTAGAGTTTTATGAAAGCATATTAAAGAATGCTAAAGAAGTACTTAATGATAAATATTTAATAGCTTTTGAAATAGGTGAAACCCAAGGAGAAGATATTAAAGCTTTAGCATTAAAATACTTAGGAAACGTAAATGTAGAAATAAAAAAAGATTTGTCAGATAAAAATAGATTTGTTTTTGTATATAATTACTAAAAATCACTCACTAATTAATAGAGGGTGATTTTTTTATGAAGAAAGTTATAATTATTTTATTAGCAGGTTTATCACTATATATGTTTTTTAATAAAACTAATAAACAAGAAACAGTTAAAATACCTGATTCTGCGATAAGATTTAGAGTACTTGCAAATAGTAACTCACCAAGGGATCAAAAAATAAAAGAAGAAGTAAGGGATAAAATGCAAGCAGAATTATATAGTATTTTAGAAAATTCTAAGAGTATAAAGCAGGCAAGAAGCATAATTAGTGATAACATGGATAATTTTGATAACATAGTAAGAGAAGAAATGAAAGATAAAGAGTATTCTTATACAATAGATTATGGTATGCATGAGTTTCCTGAAAAAGTTTATAAAGGTATAACTTATGAAGCAGGAGAATATGAGTCTTTGTTGGTTACGTTAGGAGAAGGAAAAGGAGATAATTGGTGGTGCGTTTTATTTCCTCCACTTTGTTTATTAGAAGCAGAAGAAAGTACAAATACAAATGAAGTAGAGTATAAATCTTTTATAAAAGAGATAATTGAAAAATATTTTTAAACTAAAAGTAATAATATAATGTAGGAAGGTGATTTATCATCATAAACATTATATTAATAGGAATTAGTCTTAGTATGGATGCTTTTGCATTAGCATTATCTTATGGAATAAAAGATATTAAGTTAAAAAACGTTACTATAACTGCAATAACCGTTGGAATATTTCATTTTTTTATGCCACTTATTGGTAATTACGTAGGGATATCTTTGTTTGAATACACGATAATAAAGCCTAAGTATGTATTATTTTTTGTCTTTTTATTATTATCTATCGATATGTTTACCCATTTTTTTGAAGAAGAACCTAAAATAAGAGCTTTAAACGTAATTGGGACCATTTTATTTGCTATTTCGGTTAGTTTTGATAGCTTTTCCGTGGGGATAGGTATTAATTACATATATGATAATATAATTCTTATAGTTTCTTCCTTTTGCATAATAAGTGCTTTGTTTACACTAGTTGGTTTTTGGTTAGGTAAAAAACTATCTCATAGTATAGGAAAATACTCATTTTTGCTAGGAAGTATCACACTTTTCGTATATTCTATATGGATGTTGACAAATTAGTAGCTTTGTGATAATATATAGGGCATTCTAACAAAGAGGGGGATTTTTGATGGAAAATAAAGATATTTTAGAAGAAAAGTATGAAAAAAATTTTCAAGCTTGGGATAATAGGGATAACAAATATAGTGAAAATAAAATACTAAGATTATTTAAAAATAAAAATTTTAAAATTTTTTCAGTTATATTAGCAGGGATTGCTGCTGTTGGAACATGTGTATATTGGTTTGTGAATAAAAATAAAAACGAAATTGAAACACCAACGACAACTATTTCTGATACTACTAAAGAAGATGAAGCAGAGGTAAGTTATAAATATGTTTTATATAAGCCTGTTGATTATTCGAAAGAGACTGAAATTGATAGCTTAATTTCTGAGATAAATAAACACGTTGAAGGAGAACCTCTTACTAAAGACTTTTTAAATTTATTAACAAAAGATATAACAAAAGAGCAATTTGGAAATATGACAGATGAAGAAATCGCTGCAAAATTAGATGGAATTCAGGCTATATTGTATAAGATACTTTATTCTAATATAGATGAGTTTGTTAGAGAAAAAGAAAATATCACACTAAAAGACCAAGGGAAAAATGGCGTTAAAACTGACAAATTAGTTATCTCCGGATTTGATTTTATTAACAAAGATTCTTATGCACATAAGACTTATCAAAAGAAAATAGATGATTTATTAGAAAGACAATTATCTGCTATAAGAAATCAAAATACAGTAGAATTTCAGGCTAATGCTAATAAATACCATGATATTGTAAGAGAAGTATTAAATGACAAGAAATTGGATTCTAGAGATAAAGCTATTATATTAGTTACTTTAAAGGTTCAAAACCCTTTATATGCTGGAGATTTGAAAGATATTGATCCAGATAAATATGAATTTATTAATGCTGATTATACTAACCCAGCCTTTGTGGCTTGGATTCAAAAAGTTATTGAAAAACTTGCTCTTGTTATAGACGTTTATTTAGATAGTCCAAACTATGTACGCAAAGATGGAGAAAGCTATAATTATAGTGATGCAAAATCAGATTCAGCTAAAGCATATCAAAATTATGTTACTGGAAAGGTGGAAACTGTTACTAGCAAAAAAGGAAAAGAAACAAGCGAATTAGTATCAGAAGCTACTACTGGCAAATCGGAAGACAAAACAACTGTTTATACTCCGCCTGCAAAACCAGATGGAAATTTACCATCAGGTAAGCCGGGTGGTGAACCAGTGGGAAAACCATCAGTTAGTGAATCACCTACTGAAATAATAACTGAAGAAGATATTAAACCTGGAGAAGATGATATTGATTCTGACAAAGTTTATTCTGACGACGAGTATAAAGGAATTTCATATCACAAATAAAATAATGTAAATACTAGAGTGTAAATTCTAGTGTTTTTCTTTATCTATATATGTAAAATATGGTAAAATTAGTTTAGAAGGTGTTTTATATGCTAGTAAATAGTAATGATATTTTAAATAAAGCCTTAAAAGAAGGATATGCAGTTCCTGCTTACAACATAAATAATTTAGAGTGGACTAAGTACATATTAGAAGCTTGTAATGAAGATAAATCCCCTGTAATACTTGCGGTTACGGAAAAGAGTGCTAATTATTGTGGTGGTTTTAAAGTTATTTATAATATGGTTAAAGGTTTGATTGATTCTTTAAATATAAAAGTGCCAGTTGTTCTTCATTTGGATCACGGAAGCTCATTTGAATCATGTAAAAAAGCAATAGATGCAGGATTTACTTCGGTAATGTTAGATAAGTCGAAAGAAAACTTAGAAAAAAATATATTAGAAACAAATAAAGTGATTGATTATGCAAATTTAAAGAACGTTAGTGTTGAAGCTGAAATTGGTGCTATGAATGAAGAAGAAAATCATTCTGATACTATGATTGTTTATGCTGATTTAGAGGACGCAAAAACTTTTGTACTTCAAACTGGCGTTAATAGTTTAGCACCTGCTATAGGTAATAAACATGGTGTATATAAAGGTGAACCAAAAATTGATTTTGAACTTTTAGGAGCAATATGTAAGGAAGTTAAAATCCCACTTGTCTTACATGGTGCATCAGGTCTTGACGAAAACAAAATAAAAACTGCTATTTTCTGTGGGGTTTGTAAAATAAATATTAATACTGATTTACAAATTACTTGGTCAAAAGCGGTAAGAAACTTTTTAGAATATGATAAAGATGTGTATGATCCAAGAATTATAATAGCTTCCGGAGAAAAAGAACTAAAGAATTTGGTTCATGAAAAAAATAACTTATTTGGATCAAAAAATAGGGCTATTTAATCACTCTTTACGTACTTTTTAATAAAATACAATGTAGAGATATGGAGGAGTAAAATGCACAAGATTATAATTGAAGGAAATAAAAAATTAAGTGGAAACATAAGAATTAGTGGTTCTAAAAATAGTGCTGTTGCACTTGTGCCAGCAGCAGTTTTATGTGATGAAGAAGTAACCATTGCAAACGTACCTAATATATCTGATATTGATGCGTTAGATGAAATTTTAAATAGTTTAAACGCAAAAGTAGTAAGAAATGAAGATGTAATAAAAATAGATTCTTCAAAAATTAGCAATAAATTAATACCTGAAAATTTATCAAAAAAACTAAGGGCATCATATTATTTTATGGGAGCCTTACTTAGTAAGTTTAAAAAGGTTGAAATTCATTTTCCAGGAGGATGTTCGATAGGTGCTAGACCAATTAATCTTCACTTAAAAGGTTTTGAAGCCTTAGGAGCTAAAGTAGAAGAAAAAGATAATTTGTTTGTTATTACTGCTGATAAACTTGTTGGTACCAAAATAAACTTGGATTTTGCATCCGTTGGTGCAACTATTAATTTAATGCTTGCAGCAGTGAAAGCGGAAGGTACAACAATAATAACTAATGCTGCTAAAGAACCACACATAGTAAACGTAGCAACATTTTTAAATAACATGGGAGCTAAAATAAGTGGAGCAGGAACAAGTGAAATAAAAATAATTGGTGTAGATTATTTGCATTCATGCTTTCATGAAGTAGTGCCAGATTATATAGAAACTGGAACTTATATGATTTTAGCAAGTTTAGTGGGAGAAAACCTAACTATCGAGAACATAATTCCAGACCATGTTGAATCGTTGATATCTAAATTAGAAGATATGGAAGTTCCTATGAAAATAGGAATGGATTATATAACAATAACCGCTCCAAAAACTTTAAAACCAGTAAATATTAAAACTCAGGTTTATCCTGGATTTCCAACAGATTTACAACAACCAATGGCAACCCTTCTGACACAGGCTACTGGTAAATCGATGATAAATGAAACCATTTATGAAAATAGATTTTTAAATTTATTAGAGTTAAATAAAATGGGTGCTACCGCTGAACTTTTAACTCCTCAAAAAGCTATTATCGTGGGTCCTTGTGGGTTAACTGGTAAAAAAGTTTATGCTAGCGATTTAAGAGCTGGAGCATCACTTGTTATAGCTGGACTTGTAGCAGAGGGAAAAACCATAATAGAAAACGCTGACTACGTGTTAAGAGGCTATGAAGGAATAATTGAAAAATTAACGAATGTAGGAGCTAAAATAAAACTACAAGAGGTAAATAAATAATGAGTTCGAATGAATTTAACGATTTAAAAGAAAGTATTAATAATGTTGCGCCAAAAGAGATAACTGATGAAGCAAATGTTCCACTAAAAATACAACTCCAAAAACGAGCAGAAGAAGTAGATAAGAAGAATTTAAAGCATAAAGCATTATATGAAGTAAAACCTTTAGATACAAGCTTTTTAGAATCAGAGTCTCCTAATTATACAGACAGTGTATCTTCAGAAAGAAAAGCAAAATAAATTGTACTAAAAATTCTTTTTATTAATAAAATAGTATTGAGTTAAATACTATTTTTTATTTTGAATAAAAAGGGTGATATTATGAAAAGAAGATACAAATTATTAATCGGTTTTATAATTACGGGAATAATTCTTGTTACTATATTTTTTGCAACTAAAGATAAAAAAATATATTACTTATCCTTAGGAGACTCTTTAGCGGCAGGACAAACTCCTAATAACACAATAGAAGAAAGCTATGGGGATTATGTTTCAGAATATTTAAAAGATAAAGAAGTATTAGAGTTTTATACAAAAGGTTTTGCAAAGAGTGGTTATCGTAGTATTGATTTACTAGAAGATTTAGAAAATAATAAATCAATAAGGGTAGGTAAAAAAGAAATAACTATTAAAAGCGCCTTAATAAAAGCAGATATAGTAACGGTAAGTATTGGCTCTAATGATTTATTTTATAAATTAAACATAGGCAATGAATTCGATTTAAATGAGTTTGATGATATTTATACGTATGTTGATGAATCAATAAGAGACGTTGATAAGTTACTTTATGAACTTAGAAAGTCTTGCAAAGAACAAATTATGGTATTTGGCTTTTATAATCCTTTCACTAATTTTTCTACTACTTTAGCTGATACCGTTGAACCAATAATTCTTTATGCTAATGATAAGATGAAAAAACTAGTTAAAAAATATGATATGACATATGTTGATATACATGATACATTCTTAGCAAACGATAACTATCTACCTTCTAAATTAGAAATTCATCCAACTAAAGCAGGGTACAAAGCAATGAGCCGAAGCGTAATTAATTTAATAGACAAAAAAATGCTTGCAAAATAGTCATACAATTGTTATAATATAAAAGATTTTATATCTATGACTTTATTTAAGTCATGGCGAAAGGAGCTAGATGAATATGCCTAAGAAAGAAAGTATCTATAAGACTTCAACAGTTACATGTACTTGTGGAGCTACTTTTGAAACAAAATCTATTAATGATAAAATCCACGTAGAAGTTTGTTCAAAATGTCATCCATTCTACACTGGTCAAGCGACTATGCAATCAAAGACTGGTAGAGCTGAGAAGTTTAACCAAAAATATGGTTTAAAGAGCAACGTTAGTGCAGATAGTGCTAAAGCAGCTGAATAATTAATAAACCATAATATATATTGACAATATAACCATAAAAGTGTTATATTATATAAGCTTATATTTAAGTCTTGCTATTTTGGTAAGGCTTAAAAATATATCATAAATGAAACACCAGGTAGTGTGTTAAGAAAGGAGTAGAAATTATGCCTACAATAAACCAAATTCTTCGTCATGGAAGACAAAAGAAGACTCGTAAGCCAAAAGCACCAGTTTTACTTGTTAGAACTAATACTCTAAAGAAGAAAAACATCGCTGCTAACTCTCCACAAAAACGTGGAGTATGTACTCGTGTTGGTACTATGACACCTAAGAAACCCAACTCAGCATTACGTAAGTATGCACGTGTACGTTTAAGTAATGGTTACGAAGTAACTGCTTATATTCCTGGAGAAGGACACAATTTACAAGAACACAGCGTAGTATTAATACGTGGTGGACGTGTAAAAGATCTTATAGGTGTGCGTTATCACATCATAAGAGGTACG
>CAJTXC010000028.1 GCA_910580135.1 uncultured Bacilli bacterium
GTTATAAAAAGTGTTTATGAAGAAGAAATTGGTGATGAAAAATTAAATTACTATTTAATAGAACTTAACAGTCTGGGTAAAATAATAATAAAAGATGATAAGTTTATTTTATATGAGTATTATAAAAATGAACATTATGTTGCATCAAGCGTTTATAATTTATCTAATAAAGATGATTTAACAGTTAAAGATATTGATATTAAAATAGAAAAACTTGAAAACTTTTTTGAAATAAATTATAACGAAGAGCAAAAAAGGGCAATAAAACAATCATTAATTAAAAACTTTTCTATTATAACTGGTGGTCCAGGTACTGGTAAGACTACCATAATAAAAGGCATCACCCAACTTTATAAAATGGTATCAGGTTATTCTCCTGAAAAATTACTAGATAAAATGGTTCTTCTTGCGCCTACTGGGCGTGCCGCTAAAAGAATGAGCGAAGCGTGTAACTTTCCAGCATCTACAATACATAGATATTTAAGATGGAATAAAGAAACCGGTGAGTTTGGTTATAACGAAAGAAATAAAGTTTCAGCAGAATTTATAATAGTTGATGAAACTAGTATGATTGATATAGATTTGATGGCTAACTTTTTTAAAGCGATGCCAAGTAATATAAAACTTGTATTCATAGGAGATTATAATCAATTAGAAAGCGTTGGTCCAGGTAAAGTTTTAAAAGACTTAATTGAATCCGAAATGATAAATACAATATTTTTAAAGGAAATATATAGACAAGATCAAAATTCTTATATTACGCAGTTAGCTTATGAAGTTAATTCTGGTGATTTACAAGAAAGCTTCTTAGAAAAGAAAGATGATTATAACTTTATAAAGTGTGAGAACTATGACATTTTAAAGGCTTGCTGTGATGTGGCTAAGATGGCCGTAAAAAAAGGTTATGATTTAAAAAATGTTCAAATACTTGCACCTATGTATAAAGGAATTAATGGTATTGATAATTTAAATAAAATGCTTCAAAAAATATTTAATCCTAAAGATGACGCTAAAAACGAAACTTATGATGCTGATGTAATTTATAGGGAAGGAGATAAAATTCTTCAACTTGAAAACATGCCAGATGATAACGTTTTTAATGGTGATATTGGTTTTATAGAAAAAATTAGTGGTACTGAAATAACGATTGATTTTGATAGTAATAAAGTTAAGTATAAACCAAAGGATTATAAAGCAATAAAACATGGATATGCAATAAGTGTCCATAAGGCACAAGGAAGTGAATTTGAAATTGTTATAATGCCAATTACTAAGGAATATCGTATAATGCTTTATAAAAAATTAGTTTATACAGCAATAACAAGAGCTAAAAGATCGCTTATTTTGGTTGGTGATCCAACGTCTTTTTCTAAAGCAGTATATAACGTAGGTAATAAAGAAAGACGCACGTTATTAAAAGATATTCTAACATCTAACATTTTATAGTATATGAAAAATCAAATGACGCATACTAGTAATGGCATGATTAAATATGCCAATTTCATATTTTTTAAATGGAAGGTGATTAATAGATGAAAACACTAAATAATCTTGGATGGATGCTTTTAGGTGTTGCCGTAGGTTCTGGTGCATTTTATTGTTATAACGAATGCTCTTGTAATGGCGGAGTAAAGCAGACGATAAATAAGGTTAAGAAAAACGCAAGTAAAAAATTAGAAAATATGATGGAACAATAGTTTCTTAATTGAAACGGATAGCATTTTTTGCTATCTTTTTATTTGCTAACCTTTTTTATTAAAATGATGTTATAATATAACCAGGAGGATTACATGAAAAAGAAGAATTTTAGTTTATCACTTATAACATCAATTATATTTGTAGTACTAGGTTTGTTTTTATTTATAAGACCAGATGCTACTATAACAACTATTTCTTATATTATAGGAGGAGTATTACTAGTACTAGGCATTTTATCCGTTATTAGATATTTTAGATCAGATTATGGCATTAACGCCCTTGACTTTGATTTGGTATATGGCGTACTCGTAATAATAGCAGGATTATATTTAATATTTAATCCTACTATGCTAGGAGCTATATTTCCAATAATATTAGGAATATGGATCATAATTAATTCAGTAACTAAATTTCAGTATGCTTTAGTATTAAAAAAACTAGATAAAAATGATTGGAAATATACTTTATTAATTTCATTTTTAACTTTTGTTTGGGGAATTATTTTGTTAATTAATCCACTTGAAAGCGTACTTGTAATAACTCAAGTAATTGGAATATTTATAATTATATACGCAGTTTTAGATATAATTGATAACTTTATATTAAAAAGAAACGAAGAAGATATAAATGCAATATATATAGCTAAAAAATAGATCTTAAAAAATAAGATTTATTTTTTTTTATCATTGAATTGGATTTCTTAATATGTTAATATATAAATAATAGGAAGGTGTTTTAAATGAAGAATAAAAAAGGTTTTACATTAATAGAATTACTTGTTACCATAGCATTAATGTTATCAATATTAGGTATTGCAATAGTAAGTTTTATCAATGTAAGTAATAAGAAAAAAGAGGAGGCATGGGAAAAAGTAAAAAATCAAACTGAACTAGCAGCAGAAGAGTATTTTAATGACAATGCATATTATCTTACCGGAGAAAAGTCAGCTAGAGTTAGTATTGGTAAATTAGTTTCGGAAAATTACTTAAACATAGTTACAAATCCTATAACTGGAAAAGCAGTAAACAATTGTGATTATGTAGATGTAACTTATAGTGAAAATGGATATTCTTATAAATATGTAGAAAATACTAATAATAAAGTATGTGATACTGATAATTACATTATAACAAGTGAAGTAGGAGCACCTGAAATAGACGTCAAATTAACTAATAAAGTAAGTTCTACTGGATGGTATATAACCGATACAAAAATTAAGGCGACTGTTAAACAAAATGGTAATGGTGCAATAGCTAGTGTCAAATATTGTACTACATCTAGTGGAAACTGTGACAACTATCAAAGTTTATCGTTGACGAAAGATAATGTATATAATGTTACTAATTATAAATTAAGTGCTAATAAAGGCGGAGTAGATGGTGAGAGCGTAAGAACAACATTTACCGCAACTAATACCGCGGGTAAAACTGTAATAGGTTATGTTACTTATAAAAAAGATACTGAAAATCCAGTTTGTGCTTCAAACAACGGTTCTACAACTTGGACTAATAGCAATAGAACAATAACATGGAATTGTAAAGATAATACAAGCAAATGTGTTAAA
Organism: uncultured Bacilli bacterium; assembly: GCA_910580135.1. Taxonomy (GTDB): domain Bacteria; phylum Bacillota_I; class Bacilli_A; order RF39; family UBA660; genus Aphodocola. The sequence continues at coordinate 3,263 of CAJTXC010000028.1, forward strand.
AATAAATATTCTAAAAAATTTGAAAAGAGCACACAAATAGGTTATCAAGATATTTATGATAATGCAGGTAATAAAACTCAATGTAGCGCTAATGTATATTTAGATAAAGACGCTCCTACTTGTGAAGTTTCTTTATCTGGTGAAAAAGGAGAAAATGGCTGGTTTATAAAAAATGATGTTAATGTTTCTCTTTCGTATTCTGATGGTTTAAGTGGGGTAGCAAGCCATGGCCTTACAATTGATAAAAAAGCATCTTACAATTCGATAAAAAAAGATAAGCAAACTAATGAAACGGCAGGTACTAAGTGGTATGGTTATGTAAGAGATGCTGCAGGTAATAAAACCAGTTGTAATAATACGGTTAAACTTGAAAAAGTAGCTACTTTAGATCTTGATATTGATACTATGAAAAATATAAAAAATAGTAGTAAGAATACTGTATTTAACAAAAACTATGATGGAACAATGCCATATTCTGATACTAATAGTAAAAATTGTGTTAGATCATATGATAATAAAGGGTGTGCAGTAGATATAGGAGATAGTAAATATTATTTTGGAGTTTCATGTATGGATGTTCATTCGTTTGATAGAACATTTACTAAAAAAGATGCTAAAGGAGAAGGTTCGGTTTCTTGGACTGGCGAAACAACTTTTTCAAAGGGTTTAGAACGTATTACTAGCGGGGGTATGAGTTCTTATAGTAAAATGCATATGGATAAAATAAATGGTCAAGATAATACCACGGCTGTGTTTAATAAAACTTATAAAACAGGTACGTTGAATAATAAAGGTACTAAAATAAACTTTACTATGCATACATTTAGATATAAATCAGAAGCAGGAAACTACTCTAACTATGTGGTTTTATATACACAGTATTCAATTAATTGTGACTATAAATAAAACAATGATAATCATTGTTTTTTCTTTACATATTTAAATAGCAAGTAGTTATACTAATATTGAAAAAAGTATTTTAATATGCTATTATTATTTTAGAATAAAGGAGAGTATTATGATAAGTAAAAAGATTAATCAAAAAGGTTTTACACTAATAGAATTATTAGTGACTATAGCATTAATGCTATCAATACTTGGTATAGCTATAGTAAGTTTTATTACTGTAAGTAATAACAAAAAGGAAGAATCATGGGATTTAGTTGAGCAACAAGTAGAAACTGCTGCAACTGAATATTTTAATGCTAACGAATATTTATTTGAAGGTCTAGCTAATGGAGCAAACGGGTATATAACAGTTGGTAGACTTGTTGAAGAAAATTATATGAATAGGGTTGTTAATCCTGTAAATGGAGAAATGATTGATTATTGTGCACAAGTAAAAGTTACAAAAAATGGTAACAAATTGACTGCAAGTTATGATGGTATAGTTGACACAACTTGTGATTTTAAAAGCGAAGTTGTAGTTTCTGAATTAGGTGCACCAAAAATTGAATTAGAGAAAAAATGTACTGAGGGTAAAAATGGTTGGTGTATTTCAATAGCTACTATCACTGCAAAAACAAGTGAAAACGTTTTAATAGATAAAAAGTTAGATGGATGTTTAGATGGTGATAAAGTAACTTGTGATAATGGAAAACATACAGTAATATATACTGTAACTAATTCAAGCGGTAAAAAAGCGGTAAAATCAACTGATGTTAAGGTGGATAAAGAAAAACCTAATGCGGAACTTACTGTTAATGGAAATCCGACTAAGGGAAAAGATGCAAATGGTAAGGAAACAGGATGGTATATCTCAAAAGTTTCATTAAATGCAAAGGCGAAATGTACAAATGTAAGTGGGTGCGTTTTAAAAAATGAAACTGGTAAGGTATTGAAGAATATGAAAAATGGTGATCCCGAATATAATAAGCTCGTATATTCAAATATAAACAACATAGAAACTACTAAAAAATTAGAAATTTGTTCTGTTGCTGGATTATGTAGTTATCCGTCAAAAAGTGTAAAAGTAGATACAATAAAACCAACGGTATCAATATCTATTAGCTCTCAAAATACTAAATTTAAAACAAACATTGCAACTATGACACTTAAATCTAGCGATAGTGGAAGTGGCCTTGATGTTGTTACTTCCAATATGAAACAAAATAATGGTACTTCTTCTTGGAGTTTAGGTGGCAAAAAAAATGCTTGGGAACTTAAGTATAATACAACTGTCTCTAATTCTTTGAATGGTACTAGTGTAACACCAAATATTATTGCTAGAGATAAAGCTGGTAATGTTAATAATAAAAATACTAGTAAGTACACCGTTTATAAAGATTGTTCTAACATAAAAACAAGTACTTCTTATGATCATTCTTGTGGTAATTATGGTTTTCGTAATAAAACCGTTGCAAAGACCGATACTAAAACAGGAAATGTATGTGGTTCTCCAACAAAAACTAAAGAGGATTGTACTGTTAAATCCATAACACTTGATTTAAATACTAATGATGCAAAGGCTTCAACAAATCCTGGAATGGGTGGTGTTGGTCCAAATGGAACAAATGGAAAACCAATATTTAACAGACCGAAAGATAAATATCCTACCGGTGCTAACACGTACAATTATTCAAAATCAGCTAAAAGGGGTATGGGCGTTACCGTAGGTAAATTATCTAATGGAAATATTGCGTATGCGGCAGCATCTTGCATGAACGTCGGTGATTTTTCAAGAAGATTTAAATACGTAATAACATGGACTGATGGTAGTAAAACTAATATTAGATATGCTTCTCATGGAAGTGGAGTTACTCAAAATTACACTATATACAAAGACAGAAATAATCCAATTACTTTAAAATCAACCGATACAACCACTAAAGCATTAAAGCAATGTAAGAATCAGGATCCTATCAATGTTAATAACTGTGTAAAAAATACTAGTCTTCCTGCTAATAGGGTTAACGTTACTACCCATGTAATGCAACTAGCAATTGGAAGTGTTAAGTCAAATCAGTTAATATTATATACTAAGTATTTCGCAGATTGTGGATATTAAAGATGTATTAAATTACATCTTTTTTCTTTACAATTTAAAATTTAACAATTGCACATAATAATAATATTTGCTATAATTAATACATATTTAAATTGTTGATGAAAAACTAGTAAGTAATTATTATTTTAAAGAGAGTTATCGTTTGGTGTAAGATAATACTTAATGTTACTGAAGCTATTTTCTGAAAGTAGTTAAAAACTACCGGTTAAAAGCCGTTATCTAAATTAAGAATAAATTAGGATGGTACCACGGCATTCGTTCCTAGCGATAGCCTTGGTGCCCCTTTTTAATAGAAGGAGGACATTATGGAATTTGAAAAGAGAAACCCTAAAATATTTGTAGTATCAGGAAAACCTAATTCAGGAAAGGATACAACTTGTGAATTTATTGATAATTATATTAAAACTAAAGGACTTAGAGTATTAAATATTCAAATTGGGTATTATATAAAAATGTATGCTAAAGCTATAGTTGATTGGGATGGTAGCGAAGATACTAAGCCAAGAAGTTTATTACAACAACTTGGAACAGAAATAATAAGAGATAAAATAGATGATAAATTATTTGTAAAAAGGATAATAGAAGATATTAAAGTATATTCATATTATTTTGATGCTATAACAATATCTGATGCTAGATTTCCAGTAGAAATTGATGGTATATATGGATCTTTTGAAAACGTTTATAGAATTAACGTAATAAGACCAAATTTTGTAAATGATTTATCCGATAAACAAAATGCTCATAGAGCAGAAAATGCATTAAATGATTATAATAATTATGACTATGTAATAACAAATGATGGTTCTTTAGAAGATTTAAATAAAAAAATAAAAGAATTAGTAGATGAGGTGTTATAAATGAAAAAATTAACAAGTACACAAATAAGAAAAATGTTTTTAGACTTTTTTGAAAGTAAAGGGCATTTAGTTGTTCCGTCATCATCACTTATTCCGGAAAACGATCCATCTCTTTTATGGATTAATGCTGGTGTTGCACCTTTAAAAAAATACTTTGATGGAAGAGAGGTTCCTCCAAAAAGAAGACTTACTAACGCTCAAAAATGTATTCGTACCAATGATATAGAAGTAGTTGGTGATACTTATCATCATACGTTTTTTGAAATGTTAGGAAACTTTTCTATAGGTGATTATTTTCGAGAAGAGGCATTAGGATATGCTTGGGAACTTTTAACTAGTCCAGATTGGTTTGATATTGATAAAGAAAGATTATACGTAACAGTATATCCAGAGGATAAAGAAACATATAATACCTGGCTTTCTTTAGGATTAGACAAGTCACATATCATACCATGTGAAGGAAACTTCTGGGATATCGGACCTGGCCCATGTGGACCTGATTCTGAAATCTTCTTTGATAGGGGAGAAGAATATGATAAGAGAGGACCTGAACTAATAAGAGATGAAATAGATAATGATAGATATATTGAAATATGGAATAACGTATTTAGTCAATTTAACCATGTTGAAGGGTTAGATAGAAAAGACTTTCCTGAACTTCCTCATAAAAATATAGATACTGGTATGGGACTTGAAAGATTAGTTTGTACACTTCAAAATTGTAAAACAAACTATGATACAGATTTATTTATGCCAATAATAAGAAAAGTAGAAGAAATGACTGGTGTTAAATATACTGATCAAAAAGAAATTAGATCTATCGCTGATCACATTAGAACACTTACGTTCTCTTTATCTGATGGAGCAACTTTCTCTAACGAAGGAAGAGGATATGTTCTAAGAAGAATATTAAGACGTGCATCACGTTTCGGAAGAAACTTAGGGATAAATGAACCATTCATGTATAAATTAACTGATGCTGTTATTGAAATTATGGGTGAAGCTTATCCATATTTAGAAGAAAATAAGGAATTACTTGATAGACAAATCAGAAAAGAAGAAGAAGCATTCTTAAAAACTTTATCTTCTGGAGAAAAAAGATTAGAAGAATTAGTTAATAGTGGTAAAGAAATAACTGGTGAAGATGTATTTAAGTTATATGATACTTATGGATTTCCTTACGAATTAACTTCTGAAATATTAGAAGAACAAGGCATTAAAGTAAATAAAGAAGCTTTTGATAAATGTATGGAACACCAAAGGACGATGGCTCGTGAAGCTTCTAAAAAAGTATCAGGCATGAGTTCTCAAGGCGATATTGTAAACTTTAAGGATGAATGTTTATTTACTGGATATGAAAGACTAGAAGATAAAGCTAAGGTAATCTTTGTTGGTAATAACGAAGGAAATATTGAAGATATATACTCTGAAGGAGTTGTAATCACCGATAAAACTCCATTTTATGCTACTATGGGTGGTCAATTAGGTGATATTGGTGTAATAACGAGTGATGGTTTAAAAGCAGAAGTTTTAAGATGCGAAAAAGCTTCTAACGGACAAACTATGCATTATGTAAGATTGCTTGAAGGAACTATCAAAGTTGGTGATATTGTGACACTTACGGTAGATAAAGAAAACAGGTTTACTACTTGTCAAAATCATTCTGCAACTCATTTACTTCAAAAATCATTGCAAGAAGTATTAGGTGATGAAGTTCATCAAGCAGGAAGCTTTGTTAATAACGAAACGTTGAGATTTGACTTTAAATATTCTAATAAAATTAGTGATGAAGAAATTATAAAAGTTGAAGAAAAAGTAAATGAAAAGATAGAAGCTTGCTTGCCAGCCGAAATAAAGGAAATGAGTATAGAAGAAGCTAGAGAGATGGGCGCTATGGCTTTATTTGGTGAAAAGTATGGAGAATTTGTGCGTGTTGTAAAATTTGGTAATTCTATTGAATTATGTGGTGGTACTCACGTAACAAATACTGGTAACATAAGACGTTTTGCAATCAAATCAATTGAGTCTAAAGGTCTTAATGTATATAGAATAGAAGCTGTTTGCGATACCAACTTAGAAACTGAAATATTTAAGATGATTAAGCCTTATAATGATGAAATGATTTTATTATTAACAAAAGCTAAAAAGATAATAAAAGAAGCTGATAATGATGGCATTAAACTTAATTTGAACGCAAATATTTCTAATGAAAAGCCTGTTTGTTATAAAGATATTTTAGAAAATAAACTAGAAGTTCAAACACTTAGAAAAGAAATAGCAGAACTAGATAAAAAATATGCTGAAGAATTAACTAAAAAAACACTTGCAAAAACAGATGAATATGTAAACGAAAAGGTAAACGGTGTTTATGGGGATGTTGTTATAAAAACTTTTGAAAATGAAAACATGGCAACATTAAAATCACTTGCCTGCGCTATATCATCTAAGTTAGATAATGGTGTTGTGTTTGTTGTAAATGTTAAAGAAGATGCAATTAACTTTATTGCAAAATCAAGTGATTCGTTAAAAGATAAAATAAACGTAGGATTGTTAATTAAAGACGTAGCTAAAATAGCTGAAGGAAACGGAGGAGGATCTCCAACGTTTGCTCAAGGTGGCGGAACAAATCCTGATAAGTTAGAAATGATTTTAACTTACGTTAAATCAAAAATAATAGAAGAATAAAAGAGGTAGTATATGGAAAATGTTGAAACATTAGATTTTGATAAAAAACCAAAGAAAAAAAGAAAATTAAAAAAGCCAGTAAAGATAGTTTTAAACTTAGTTCTATTTGTTATATTATTTATAGTAGCTATATTGATTGTTTTTAATTTTCTTTTATCTGCTCCTTCTAGTAGGAGCGAGGTAATAGAGTTTTCGGTAGATTCTGGTCAAACGGTTGATATGGTTGGAAGAAAACTTGAAAAAGAAGGAATAATACGTAGTTATTTTGCTTATAAAGTATATGTTAGAACAAGTGGTGTAAATGGATATAAAGCTGGGATTTATAAACTTGATAAGAGTTATAATCTTAAAGATATAGTTTCTATATTAACTGGTAATTATTATAAAGAAAAAGGAAGTACTATTACTTTCAAAGAAGGAAAAAACATTCGTGAAGTTGCAAAAGAAATTGCAAAAAACACTAATATTACTGAAAGTGAGTTTCTAGCAAAACTAGAAGATAGTGAATATATAGATACTTTAATAAACAAATATTGGTTTTTAACTAATGATATTAAAAATACTAATATATACTATCCTTTAGAAGGGTATTTATTTCCAAATACTTATTCTTTTAAAGAAAATGTAAATGCAGAAACTATTATTGAAACAATGCTTGATCAAACAGACAAGATATTTAGTAAGTATAAAGCAATGATTGATAGGAGTAGTTATTCTATTAATGAAATTGTTACTCTTTCTTCTATAGTAGAAAAAGAAGGTATATATGACGATGATAGAAAAGGAATATCTGGTGTATTTTATAACAGATTAAAAGCTGGTATGTCACTAGGCTCTGATGTTACAACTTACTATGCTTTTAAAGTTGATTTAGGAGAGCGAGACTTAACTAAAACAGAAATAAATACATATAATCCTTATAATACTAGAGGACCAGAGATGAATGGTAAATTACCGGTTGGGGCAATTAGTAATTTTGGAGAAACTTCATTTGAAGCAGCATTAAATCCTACTAATAGTGAATATTATTATTTTGTTGCAGATAAATCTGGTAAAACACATTTTACTAAAACTTATGAAGAACACCAAAAAGTAATTAAAGCATTAAAAGAAGCAGGAAACTGGATAGAGTGGTAAAAAAGTTACAAAAAAGTAACTTTTTTTAATTTTCTTAAAATTTTTAGGGGTATTTTAAAAGTTATGGATAATGATTAAAGTAGGAGGCAGTAAATACTAGCTTTGTTTTCCATCTTTTTATGAAGAATAGAAAGGTGGTGATAGTTATGAGATTTAGATTTGAAATAAAGATAAGTCCAAAATTAATTATCATTCTAATACTTATAATAGTACTAGTTATTATTTTTAGTATATAAGAAAAACAGAGTTAGCGGGTAACTAGCTCTGTTTTTCAATAAAGAAACTTATTTGGAAAACAACTGGTTGTCGCTGCTTCCTACATCTATATTATATAACAATAATAATTAAAATATCAATAAAAAATTAAAAACTTAAAGTAAGAAAATAGTTATATTGCTATTTATTTTGATTAATGATAAAATATAAGTATCATTAATATGATAGGAGTTGATAATATGTCATCTACAACTTACTTGTTTAATATTGAAAATATTAACGAAGCATTAGTTAAAGAAACAATTAAAGAAGTGTGCGAAGCTTTAGAAGAAAGAGGATATAATCCAGTTAACCAATTAGTAGGTTATCTAATGAGTGGTGACCCTGGTTATATTTCAAATCATAAAGAAGCTAGAAACAAAATACTTAAGATAGATAGAAGTAAAATTCTTGAAATATTAATAAAGGAATACCTAGATTAATGAGAATAATAGGACTTGATTTAGGTACTAAAACGCTTGGAGTTGCGGTAAGTGATGCAACTGAAACAATTTCATCAGCAGTCACAACGCTTAGGTTTGAGGAAAATAAACCAGAAAATATACTTGGTGAATTAAAAAAAATAATGGATGAATATAACGTAGGACTTATTGTTATAGGACTTCCTAAAAACATGAATAACACGTTAGGAACTGCAGTTGAAAGAACAAGAAGTTTTGTGAAGATTTTAGAAAAAGAATTTTCTTTACCAATCCACGAGCAGGACGAAAGATTATCCTCGGTTACTGCAAATAACGTTTTATTACAGGCAGATGTTTCAAGAAAAAAAAGAAAGTCCAAAGTGGACACTATAGCAGCTACAATAATTTTACAAAATTATTTAGACATAAGAAAGGGACGATAAAATGGAAAACAATAACGAAGTAAAACAAGAAAATACATTTACTATTGTAAATGATGAAGGAAAAGAAATAAAATGTGAAATACTTTTCACTTATGAAGATGAAAAGACAAAGAAAAACTACATGGCATATACTGATAACACAACCGATGAAGAAGGAAATACTAAAGTATATGCATCAATCTTTAATCCTGAAGAAGAAAATCCAGTACTTCTTCCAATTGAAACTGATGAAGAATGGAAACTTATCGAAGGAATTTTAACATCACTTTCAGCTCCTGAAGAAGAAAAAGAAGAAAACGCAGAATAATATCTGCGTTTTTTAGTGCAATTATATGTGACAAAAACATGATTATAAATTGCTTTTTGTCACATTTTCGATTATAATTAAAACTAGTTTAGGTGGTGCTAGTATGGATCAAGAATATTTAATTAGAAAAATAGAGAAGTATGCCGATGAAAAAGGCGTTCCAATAATGGAGAAGGAAGGTATAGAATTCCTAACAGAATTCATTAAGTTAAATAAGGTTAAAAACATTTTAGAAATAGGCAGTGCAATAGGATATTCTGCTATTAACATGGCTTTAGCAAGCGAAGATGTTACTGTAACAACAATCGAAAGAGATAAGGACAGATATATAGAAGCAGTTAAAAATGTTAAGAAATTAGAACTTGATTCTAGAATAACACTTATTTTAGCTGATGCTTTAGATTTTAATACATCAGAAGAATATGATCTTATATTTATAGATGCGGCTAAAAGTCAGTATATTAAATTCTTTAATAAATTTTCTAAAAACTTAAGACAAAAAGGGTTCATTGTAACAGATAACATTAACTTTCATGGGTTAACTAATTCAGATAAAAGTAAAATGTCTAGAAATTTAAGACAATTAATAACAAAACTTGAAAAGTATATTGATTTCCTTAAAACTAACGAAGAATTCAAAACAAGGTTTTTTGAAGTAGGAGATGGAGTTGCTATTTCAAGAAGAAAGAAGAAAAAAGATGAGTAAAGTACTTTTAAAAATAAATAGAGATCAAGAATTAACATACCCAGCTGATGGGTATATTTTGGGTATAGACAAATATTCATATCTTTTTGGAAAAACTTACCTATTGGAAGAAGTTAGAAGAATAAAAGAGGAAAATTTAGATAAAGAAATATATGTTTCTTTTAACAGAATAATTTTTAACGACTTAATAGAAGACTATAAAAACATGTTATTAAAAATAGATGAATTAGGTGTTGATGGTATTATAGTTGGTGATGTTGCGGCCTTAACATATGATCTTAAAACTAATATTATATTAGACCAAATGCATTTAAATAATAGTTATTATACAATTAATCATTATTCTAATAATGGTGTAAAAGGTATAATACTTACTAACGATATAACTTTAAATGATATAAATAGTATTCAAAGTAATACAAACGTAAAGTTATTTAAGCAAGCATTTGGATATCC
>CAJTXC010000029.1 GCA_910580135.1 uncultured Bacilli bacterium
CCTGCTTGGAACCAAACTGAAAGAAAAATTAGAACTGGTCTTGATGCTTATGGAAATCCTATTGTATCTGAAGACCCATTAGATGCAATTGAAGATTGTCGTAATCCTGATTATAAAGAATTTTCATCTACTGCTGCTAACTATAAAGGCAACAATCCAGAATATAATTCTACAGTTAGAAGAAATAGTTTTGAAGAAGAAATTAAAGAATATTTTGAAACTATTCTTAAAGAAAATTGTCATACTATGCAATCTCAACAATTTCTTAGAAATGGTTTTATGCCTCTAAGAAAGAAAGGTGAAACATCTGATGCTAAATATATGGCAAAAGAAGCTGCTAAACTTGTAGGTTGGATTAATAATTCTACAGGTAGAGAAGATTGGTATACTGACTCTGAAATAGATTATTCTACTGACACAACAATTGATATGCCTATGACTACACTTCTTAAATCTAAAGATAGTGTAAAAGTTAATAGACATCGTCCTGTTAGAGAAGAAAATATGACAGATGCAGAATATCAAGCTAAAGTAGATGAATGGGAAAGAGCTAAAACTGCTGCTGAAGAAAAGAATATGCAAATTCATCGAGATATGCTTGATGATAATTGGGAAGCTGTTATGGAAGAATTTATTCAAAAATCAGCTCACTTTAATGCTATTCAAGATAATAAGTATATGCTGTTTTATGCTAAGAATATGATTGATAAACTTAATGTATATGTTAAAAATGAAGGTTTTAATGATTTACAAAGAACTGGAAAACGTACTATAGACGGTCAAGATACTTATGTAACTAAGAAAGATACAAGGCTTCAAGAACAATATACTAATTGGATTCGTCGTCTTGTATATGACCAATGGAAAAAACCTAATAATGGTTTAACTCGTGCAGCTAATATTCTACAAAGTTTAACATCTGCTAAGTTTATGATGCTTAATGTTACAGGTGGTATTGCTAACGTAACAGTTGGTAGCACTCAAATTCTTGGTGAAGTTTTTGCAAGAGAATATTTTGGTAATAAAACTTGGCATCTTGGTCTTAATACTTGGAGAGCTGGTATTCCTAGTTTTATGGCTGATATGTATAAAGATAGAGCTTCTTCTCTTCCTAGTGCTATTGTTAAGTTTATGAATGTTATTGACTTTGATGAACTTAATGGAGTAGTTAGTGTTCCAAACATGGCTGAATATCTTAAACGTGCAAGAGATTTAGCTTTCAGTCCTCAAGCTATTGGTGAACATCTTATGCAAAATGGAGCAATGTTTGCTATGATGCATAGTCATAGACTTGTTAAAACTGTTAATCCTGAAACAGGAGAAGTTAAATATGAAGCGATGAATGAGTCTGAATATATGAGAGATGCTAATGAAAAAGCTCTTCAAAGTATTATGACAGATGAACAACGTAGACTTTATGAGGCATTTAAAAAGAAAGAACTTTCTAATGCCAATAAAACTAAAGAATACGCTTGGTTTAGAAAAGATTTAACTACTGAATTTGTTAATATTTATTTTAATAACGAAGATAAAGCTAAATTTATTGCTAAACGTAAAGAATATCAAGCTAAAGCAAAGGAAGAATTTAACAATGATGAAACTCATCCTACTGTTATGAGCCAACTTAAACTTGATGATGGTATTCTTGGTTTTAAAGATGATTCTATTTTCTCTCAAATTGGAGATGAAGCTTATCAAATTCTTGGTAGTTTCAAAGGACGTGTAATTTCTGTTAATAAGAAAATACATGGTGTATATGATAAACTTGGTGCTGCAAAATGGGAGTCTTACTGGTGGGGTGGTCTTGTAATGCAATATCATAAACATATATATCCCGGTATTATGAAACGTTATCGTAGACAAGGTTATTTTAATGAAGAACGTGGAACTATAGAAAAAGGTTGTTACGCTTCTATTAAAGATTTTCTTGCTCTACCACTTCATAAACGTAAATTTGCTAAGAAACTTCAAGAAGATAATAATATGACTGATGCTAATCTTCAAGCAGTTGAAGGCGTTCAGAATATTGTTAAGAACTATGTTGAATTTGTTCTTCATGCTAAAACATATTATCAAATGATGAATGAATATGATAGAGCAAATATTAGACGTGCATTTGGAGATTTCTGTGGTGTAGCTTCTGCTCTTTGTCTTGCTATTGCGTTACACGCAGCTGGAGATGATGATAAAGAACATAATATTCTTTATAATCTTATGATGTATGAAGCTGACCGTCTTGCTTCTGAGTCTTTCATGTATAATCCTATTGGTGTTTATGCTGAGGGTAAAAAACTTTGGTCAAGTCCTGTTGCAGCTCAAACTTCAATTAGTGATTTACTTAGTACTATGGGACTTATTTCTCAGTATATGATACAAGGTGATGAATTTGACCCTTATTATTCTACTGGTCTTTATAAAGGTGAAAATAAACTTTGGGTTCAACTTCGTCGTAATATACCTGTTTATCATAGCATTAATATGATGCAGCGTCTTGAACGTAGTAATAAATATTATAAACTTGGAGATAATATGTTGTCTATAGTTCCTGTTAAAGATATAGCTGATTTTATATCTGAATAACTACTTCCCCCGTAGAAAGGTTGTGATATTCATAACCTTTCTACTTAATAATTTTTAACATAATAAAATTTGTAGATATGATAACTTGATATTATATTTGTAGCAGATAAAGTTTCTGCCAACGAGTTGGTAGTAGCGAAAGTTCTCCAACTCATATTGTCGCTTGGTGTAATGGTAGCACTACAGTTTTTGGTTCTGTCTGTAGAGGTTCAAATCCTCTAGCGACAACTCAACAAATTCTTAAGGCTCACATCAGTAAGCATACTATAAGAATGTTTGGAACTGCTATTAGTAGAAATACTGATAGCAGTTCTTTTTGTATTTGTATCGTACTTGTTACTAATGATTAAAAAAAAGAGTAAATGAACTTCGCAGTCCACTTACTCCAGATATTGGAAAACTCAAAATATTTTTATTCCATTTCAGCCCTCTAATTCTCTAACCTTAACAACTAATCATCTAAGCCTATAAAGTCCAACACAGCGCACGACAGACAACAAATTGACTTATTTTATACTATCTTTTGCCGGTATATAACTCTTCCAGTCCATTTGATAGTAATCATCTTCATCAATAAGTTCACCATTAACTTCTATAAGACCAGAAGTATTATCAATATTATCTTTATTTTTATTTTTATCTATAGCCATAAATAGTGTTGCTATTGCAAACAATAATAAAAACGCTAATATCATTGCTATTTTGCACTCTTTTGTATTATTTGTTTTCATATTCAACTACACATTTACCATTATTATTTAACCGAGTATAAGATTTAAAATTAATTAAATCTTGAAAATCTTTAGGTCTACCAAGTAATCTCTTAGTGAAAAGAATTTCATTTATATCTTGTACTTTTACTGTACTTCCATAAAGAACTTTGCCACGTCCATTACATACAGGTATAGAGAATGTTTCATATTTAAGATTACCTCTAAAAATTAAATCAAATTCAATATCTTCATATTTAAGAATAAAAGTAATTTTAGTAATATTATCATATTCTGCTACTACATCTATAACAGCAGCCTTTACTTCTAATTTATCATAAAATATTACATTAAGTTTATCAAAGAAATCACAATTAATAAATCTTTGCTTTACTTCTTCTTGTGTTTTAATTCTATCTTTTCCTACTATTTTATTATAAGTAAGTTCATCATTTATTATTTCTAATATATCATCAGGAAGATGTTTATAATCTACAAGTAAATCGAAATCTTTTATAGTTTCTCTATAAACAAATCCATACATAGACATAGCAAAACTACCAGATAAAATAACATCAATATTATTAATTATATTAAGAAATCTATGTTCATTAGGAGTAAGCAGATTTAATATATTATTACTTGAAATAACAGGACAATATATATTAAAATATGAATCTTCTTCATCAAAAGCTTTACAAAGAATAATATCTATTACTTTTTTAAAATCAGTTCTTAAAGTAGAATCTATACAAGGATGTAAAAGTTTATGTAAATTATTATTTCTATATCTAGTAGTATCAAGTTCTAAATCTAATTCATGAATAGCATAAAATATATTAGATAATGTCATACTATACCCAAAAGTATGTTTAAGACTTGATTTAACTACATTATAAACAAATTGTGGAGTATTCCAAAAGATAATATCAAATAGAACATCATACGGGAAAGCCTTAGTATTATATTCTTTATTAACATGGTCTACTATAATATTATCTGTAAGATTATCACTAGGACTATATCTTAGTCTTTTAGCAAAATCATATATTTTTGTAGCTTCAATTTTCATAATAAAAAAAAAAAAGGTGTAAGAGAATAATCTCCTACACCTTCAAGTTAAAAGTTAATATCAGACATTATCTTAATAACTTTCTTTCTACTTAGAGTTCCTGTAAAATGATATTTAATAACGTCGTTTTCAACAAAAACTACTGTAGGAAAATCTGTTAAAGTAACGTTAGTTTTAATCCATTCTGGAACTTCATTGAAATCAGTTATTGTTATAGTAAATGTAGGATTATCTTTTTGAATTTCTTTAAGAATATATTCCATACATTTACAAGCAGAGCATTTATATGTTGTTATAACATACACAACTTTATTCGCCATCACCCTGCTGTTCTGTAGCAGTAGCACCTTCGCCATCACCCTGCTGTTCTGTAGCAGTAGCAACAGCAACAACAGGAGTAATAGAAGCTACTCGTTCAAAGTAGTTACCATTTTCAAATGTAATACCAGCATTTTCCATTCGAGCACGAAGAGCTTCTTCATACTTCTTCATAGAAGAAAGCTGAATGCATTTATTAGCAAATTCTACACGATTATCTCCATTTGAGGCATCACTATAGATATAATCATGAAGGTTCTGTGTACGAACTACAAGATTAGAATGTTCCTCAATAAGAGCTTTCTGATAACTGTTCATTTTAGTTTTAATTTAAGAATTAGTATTAGTATATGTATTCAAAGTTTCATTAGTAATAAGACGATTATTAATTTTAGAATATTCATCTACATACCATTCATCTTTATCTTTATTATAAGTTACTTCAAAATAAGTATTACTATTTTTCACACCTACAAGAAATTTTCTATTACCTAAGATATAACAAGACCAAACAATAAATAAGTTTTTGTTTTTCTGTAGGAATAGAAGTAGTTAGCATTACAGCATTAAAAACTTTATTTTCCATAATTTACATTTTAAGTCCATCAGCAGTAGGTTCTATCCTCTGACTATCAGGATTACGAGATTCAGGATAAGGGTCAAGTTCTCCAAGTCGTTTAAGATTCATACCAAGCCACATTGTAGCTTCTTGAAGTTTAGTAATTGCAAGACTTGTTTCACGAGATTGGTCAAGACCTTTAACTCGTTGTAGAACTTCGTCAATATCTTTACGAAGTTGCTTAGTTTTTGAAACTTCTGTTGGAACGTACATAATTTTATATTATTTACCAGTTGAACCATGTCCTTGTTCTCCTCTATCTGAGTCACTAAGTTCATCAACTTCAATAAACTGAACTTTAGGATAAGGAATTATAATAAGTTGAGCAACTTTATTTCCTACTTCATAAGGTTTAAAAAGTTGAGGAATTGCTTCTTTATCATAATCACGATTCTTAAAACTAACCATAATTTCACCTCTGTACCCTGCATCAATCACACCGACGTGATTACACATATAGACATCGGTTTTACGATTAGAACTACGTGGAAAAAGAAGTCCTACATAACCTTCAGGAATTTCAACTGCAAGACCTGTTCCATAAACATGACAATCGATGTTTTCTTTATAATCATAGCTAGTAGCTACAAGGTCAAGACCAGCATCAGTAGCATGAGCATAAGAAGGAATTACAGCATCTTTTACAAGACGTTTAATCTTTACTTCCATTGTTAATACTATTAAAATGTTTATATTAAAAATAATATAACAAATATAGGTAATATAATTTTAACTACCAAATATTTGCTATATTATTTTAGTTATATTAAGTTTTCACCTTTCTACGGGGGAGGTGGTTAATCTCATTTGTAATACTTTAAGCAGCATTAAGAATAAGATTAGCAGAATTAAGAGCTTTAAGCATATTGGAATTAGCTCCCCCGTAAAGGAGAGAAAATGTTCTCTTCTCACCTTCAAGATTAGCTACATTACAATAGAAACCAGTAACAGCATTATAAGCACCCCAAGCAGTACCAGCAACGTGTTTTTGACCAATACCATCACAATAGTATTCAAACATATTTGCAATCGTATTAGCTTTACGTTGACTAACACCAGTTACTTCCATTGTACGATAATCTCTAAGAATAAGCTTCTTATATCCATTGTCTTTATCATAATCAAGAAGTAATTCTCTTTCTTTTTCAGTAAGCTGAAGATTAGCAAGATACTCCATTACTTCTCTATCAGACATCTTAACTTTAAGAAGAGCATTATAATATTCTTGAACAGTAGTAGCGTGTTTACAAGCTATACGAAGAATTTCTGCACCACGTTGTAACTTTTGCTTAGCGCTTTCTGTATGACGTATACGAATATAAGCATCAGCAGACTTAAGACCGCTATTAAGCATATTGGTACAAATAACACGAATAGGAGTAAACATAATATTAACACTAGAAGTACCATCATGACTATTGCTAAATACAAGATAGTTATCAATTAAATCATCTCCTACACGAGTTTCTACAGGTAGCTTAGCACTAAGATAAATCATTCGACCATCTCCAATAATACCAGCTTTATCCCAACGTGCCATACCTTCTCCGATAGCATCATCAAAGAATTTAAATGCTTCACTATTTTGAACTACTTGATATTTATCTTTTACAAGACCAAGTGGAACAGCAGTATCAGCACGATAAGTAGCATAGAATCCTACAAGTTCACGGAAAATATGTCCGTCTTTTGAAAATTCACCAGCTATTTCATTTACAATATTGTTACGTTTAACACCAAAAGGCATACGAGCCATAAGGTCGCATTTGTCAACAATAAAATCAAGACCTGCTTTGTGCATAACTTCAGCAGAACTTTTGCAATCAGAAACATCTCTTCCAATTGCCCAAGGAGCACCATTTACAGTATATCTACTCATATTAAATATAATTATAAAAATTAATTTCTTTGTTATCGCCTATAATAGATTTAACAGGAGCACAAGGTATTTCTTCTGCGTCTATTACATTTCCTTTACGAAATGATATGCACATATTAATAGGCATAGAATCTGGAAACTTAGAGAGCTTACCAGTATTAATAAGTTCTCTAAGTTTACCAAGTGTGAGATTTTCTTTAAAAGTTATATTAGCCCACATTTATTTAATAGTTAAAGTTTGATTATCAACAAGTTTTGCAAATACAGGCATAGTATTATTTTCTTTAGCATTTGCTTTAATATCTGTTTTACTAACTTTGGCTTTACACGTAAACACAGCATATTCAGCAAGAGCTTTAGCAAGTTTCATACCACGTTCTGTAGTAAACAATTCACTAACAGGAATATCGAAATTTATATCAGCTTTAATTTGAGCAATATCTTCTTCTGAAAGTACTGTAATTTCTTCATCTTCTTCACAAGGAGATTTAGAATTACAATAATCTAATACATCAGAAGCAGTAATAGTATCTAACTGATTATTCTGTTGATACCAACGAAGACAAGTTAAAGCACGATTAACAAATCTTTCAGTAATGTCTTCTTCTACTTCTACGACTTGAGTATTTCTTATAGAAACTTTACCAGTTCCATAATCAAGATACTTACTTCCAGACTTAGTAGTATCTCCGAAGAGTTCTACAGCATCAATCATTATTTTCTTAAGACGTTCAATAGTCTTTTCTTTAGACTTCTGAAGGTCATTAAGACGAGCTTTTTCAGCTTTAATGTCAATAATGTCATTTTCTAACATTTTGACAACATTAGAATAAGATTTAATCTTATCTCTAAATTCTTCTTGTGTAATATTTAATTGTTCTTCAAGTTCAGGAGTAAGTTCGCCTCCATTTTCTTCAAGTTCATCAAATATAGCAAGAAGTTCTTGTTTGATATTAAATATATTACTCATAAGGGTTTATTTCGTGAATATCAGTTACCATCCATTCACCGTTAATATTTTGTTTATTATCCCTTTCAGCTTGTTCTTTATGTCTATTACATAGATATTCTTCTGTTCCAAGGATAGTAGCTTTATAATGTGCTATATTATTACAATAAGCACATCTTCTACGAGGATTAAATCCAAGTTCTTTGCTATTTTTAAATTGACAACGTTTAAGTATATTTAAATCAGCTATTATCCTACCTAAATAAAGTTTTTCAAAAGGAGTAATAGCATTTTCTCTAATAGCAAAGTCTACAAATCTTTTAATATTATATCCATGTATTTGACGAAAAAGCTGATTACGAGCATTAGCTCTCTTTTGTGCTGGTGTCAGCATTTTCTGTTTCTTCGACATATTTAGAAATTATATGCTTAATAGTAAGAAGATTATGTTTTACTGTGTCATTATATAAATCAATAGCACAAGTTCTATCTACTATATCTTTTATAGAATCAATATCATCAGACATAGAACTTACAAGACTTTCATGTTCTATAGTTTTATCTGTTAGTTTATTTATATAATAACAAATAACATAAATGCTAGCTACAATAGTAGCACAAATTATAAGAGTATTCATATTTATTTTCCATTTATTTTATTAATATTAGTAATTCTTTGAGTAGTAAACATAAAGAAACACTCGTCATCGTTAAAACCGTACTTATCAAGTAAGTTAGAGGTTTCTAAATCTTTATCTTCTTTAGTAATTTCAATTTCAGATATAGAAGCATCTGAGAAATCCATTACATAAAGATATTCTTTAATATCTTCCATATCCTTCTTCAGTATAAATAGTAGTTTGTTTTATTTTACCACAATTAGTACAGCGAGATATTATAACTTTACCAATTATATTACCTTTCTTATCTGTTTTTTTTTCTTCTTTTATTATTTCGTATTTGTGTAAGTTTAACATCTTACACCACACATTCTGTTTCATATTCTTTAAGTATTTTATCAATAGTTTTACTATCTACAAAACCACTACGTCTTGTGATTTCATCTTCTCCATTATAAATAATTATAGTAGGATATTCTGTAATATTTTCTTTAACAGCTATTTCTCTACTATAAAAATGTTTAACATGGAGAATTGTAATATCAGCATTTGGAGGATTATCCATCAACTCTTGTTGCATCAACTTGCACAAGTCGCAATTTGAATCTTTAAATAATACCACATTGAAATTCATCATCGTGATTAAATTTAGTAGGAGTATAACCTAATTTTTCAAGTTCATTATAAATAAGTTGTCCAATTACTTTAGCATCAGGATGTGCTTTACCAGTCCAATCCCAAAGACGCATATTAACAATATATTCCCATTCAGCAATAGTATAAGTATAAACTACTTTACTCATTGTATCAAGAGGAAGAATGAAACGTGCATCTTGAGGCGGAAGATTAAGTCCATATTTGCTACGAGCAATCTTGTAAAACCATTCACAAGATTTTAACATAAACTTATAAAGAATAGTACGATATAGATTACACTTAGGCATCCAATGGCAAAGTTTAAATCTAATACCAACTTTTCTTATAAAGTCTATATAACGAGTACTTTGTTCAGCTATATTATTAGGAGATTTACGATTAAATTCGCGAGTAATATCAATACCTGTTTCAATACAAAGAGTGAAACGAAGCATTTTATACTTTTTGAATATATCATTTTCAAATGCTTTAGAAATTGGAATACGATATTTTATATAAAGTTTATCCCAATATTCACGAGCACATTGGTCATTAGTAGAAACATAATAATTATATCCTACTAATTTAACAGTAGCTCCAATATAAGCTTTTTCTGATATTTGAAGTTTCTTTGGAATTATATAATAAACACCAGCATGACGAAACATACTACGATGATTATTTTTCCAAAGATTTTCACACATTCTATGATTATCTGTAGTTTTATCAGAAGCATAACAAACACGAGCACAACGAACAACGTGTTCAATAACATTATTCTGCAACCACGACTCTACTTTTGGTTCTACTATCTTCATTTTATTTTACATTTTCAAAGTCAATATCAGCAGTTTGAGTTCCAATCTGAGTTTCAATTTGACGAATACGTTCTTGACAAATATGAATAATCTTTTCATAATCTTGTTTTCGAGATTCGCCAAGTTTATTACGAAGAACTCTTTTAACAATATCAGCATCCCAAGGATTTAAATTCCAATCAAGCCAAATAGCCCAAGGTTGAACTACATGAGTAGAATAATCGCTAGTACCAATATTATAACCACGAACATTATTTTCATCTTGATTAATTATGCCAAGATGCACTAACTCAGCATAAAGTTTATCATCAATTTCTTTCATTTTATTTTAATTTTAAATTGTTTTTTTTTTGTTATTATCTTTATGTTTATTTAGAAATTGGTCTTCAAGATTATAATATCTTATAAATTCCATAATATCATCAATCCAAAGATTATGACAACCAATTCTAATAAGCCAAGACATATAACCGACTTTAGTTCCAGCATCAGTATATTTTTCTATATATTGAATATCCCTAAGATTATAAATACCTACTTTAAAATCATTAGAAAATCCAAATATAAGTTTACCTGTACGATTGCTAACTTCCACACAGCTATTAAATAGATGAAAAGCAGCTATAGCTGAAGAAAGAGGAACACTGGCATCACGAGAAGTAACAACATTTTGTCCTACAAGTTTAAGTTGAGTATTCTTAAAAGTTAAATTACTAACATAGACATAAGAATTTCTCCAACTGCCATATTGTCCTCTACGACGAGGTGGAACAAATTCTCTATAATCTATCTTACATTCTCTAATACGACTTCCATTTCTCCAAGCTAATATAACATCTTTTTGACTAGTAATAGCACTAGCCTTTTCTTCAGCTTCTTTACGATTTTGATTAGACCTTGCTATATTTTCTTGAATACGTTTATCACGATGTTTTTCGTCTATTTCATAAGAACGAATAATATAATTATTCCAAGTAATACAAGATTCTGTACGATAATCATAATGCCAATAAATATTACGTTTATTGAAATAATCATACATTTCTTTACTAAGAACTTCTTTATTCCAATATAGTTCTACATCTTTAAAAGGAATACCTCTACCATAGCAATATTTGGTATAGAAATATCTTTTCCTAAAATACTCTTTTTGACTTTTAGTAAAAACAGTATCATTAAGAACTTTCTTAACAGAAGGAAGTTCAATAATTCTACTATCCCAACTAGATGGCCAATAAGTTTGAAGTTTAAACTTAGAATTAAGACTTTCTTTAAACCAAGGATAAAGCTTAACTCTATACTTCTTAACAAATAGTTTAATACCATCATAACTAGGATATTTAAATCCTCTATATGTTGGTTCAGTATGGAGATTATCTATATCACTATGGAGAATTAATCTTCCACTTAAAGTATTATAGAATGGTCTAAGAACATCTTCAGTATATCTCTCTATAACATATTTAAGATGTTCTTTACAAAGAATTTCTTTATCTTCAGGAGTAAAAGATAAAATATTAGGAGTAGGAATTTCTCCACTACACCAAAATATTTCATAATAATCAGGAAGAGCATTAAGAAGTTCTACATACCATTTAGTATATTTGACAAATATACAAATCTTATTTTTATCTCTGTCAATAACAGCTATAATAGAATGTTTGTGATAATTCCAAGCTTCTTTAATATCTTCATCTTTTACAAATTTTCCAATATCTTGACAACGAAGATAGTTATATTTACCAGATATAAGGCTACCATTAGCAGCATAAACGTATTCTGGACTATGTATCCATCTGTGATATACTTCACTACGTGGATAACAATGTCTTATACGACCTTTCTTAACTTCAGATTCAGCATCTGCTATAATACATTGTTTTTAATTTGTTTATAAAGTTAATTATTATTTTTAATAGCACCAAACTTTATTTAAAATATTTTTGAGCTATTTCAGAGGGTCTATCGGCTTACCTTAACAAGTTATCAGCTAATAGGGCAAAAGCCAGCATAGGGCACGAGAGGTAGCAAATTGGGCATATTTCAGTCTATTTATCCGGCTGACCAAACAAATCCGCAAACGCTTCACGTTCATCTTCAATAGTAGGAGCAACAGCAGGATAAACAAGTTTAAATGTTTTAAGTAGATTATGAAACTGCCAAAACCTCATATTGCTATCATCACATCTAGCAATAAGTTCAAGCATCATAAACTTAACCATTAAAACACTTTTCTTAAATTTATCATAACTACAATACGGACTATTAAAAGCAATGTTGTCAAGACTTGCAGCACCATCTCTTATTTTCTTCCAAGCAATTCTTTCATTAATATCAGTAAAACCAACATTAAGTTCTTTATGTTTCTTAAACACTTCATCTATAAGTTGCTTAGAAGTAACAACAATAGTTAGAACAGCATTTTCAAATTGCTCAAGTTCTTCTAATTGTTTAGCACGTTCAGGAGTAATTTGAACTTTCTTCATCACTTCTACGGGGGAGCTAAAAGATGTAGCTCTTAGAGTCCAATTAGATTACTAAGAGCTACATCAAGTTAAACATCAATTGAATAAACGTCACCATCTTCATCACTTTCTACCAATTCACACATAATATTACAATTACTTTTAAGTTCATTCAAATAAGTTTTCTTCCAAATATCAGAAAGACTTAATTTAAATCTACCATAATCATCCAAAATAGTACGTTTAGAAGTTCTATCTTCTGGAGGATTATCAAGTACTGCAATAAAATATGAATAAGTATTAGTTTTAATATTATATCTTTTAAGAAGACAGGTATAAGGTCGATATTTTATTTCTCTACTAAGAAGAAGTTTTTTACGAATATCAACCCAAGTTTTAGTTTTATCAAGTTTTTCTGTTATACCATCATAATTATTCAGATTCATCGTTATTATAATTTCCTCTACTAAAACTAATAGCAAGATAAGCAGATAATATCCAAAGATTTATTGTAAGAAATTTACCACATTTATGAATTTCAACAGTAGGAATGATAAATATTCCATTAAATCCACTGTAAAAAGAAAAACTAATAGCAATTCTTAAATAATAATCTGCTATATTATTGTTGATACCTTTTAGAATTTCTTTAACTTTCATTTATTTTAAT
>CAJTXC010000030.1:0-7529 GCA_910580135.1 uncultured Bacilli bacterium
TGGATCTATTGCAACTACCTTATACTCATTTCTAATGTGAGTTCTTAAAAGTAATTTGGCAGCAGTAGATTTACCAGAACCAGATGTACCAAGAATTATCATGTTAGCGTTATTTCTATTAAACTCTTTTCTTATTTGATATAAGAATTGGTTAAATAAAACTACACCACCAGAAAAGTCTGTTCCAAGTAAGCATGATGCTCCCGGATCTTTTAAACTATCAAAGATAAATGGATACATCGCCGCAATAGTTGGAGATGTAATAGGTGTTCCTATTTGATCTTCAATATCTTGTTTTGGAAAGATTGGAATAATAGACTTTAATACCTTCTTTTGTTCGAATCTTAAAGGAATTGCACGAAGCTCCATTGATTCTAAATAGTTCTTAACTTGAATCTTTTTAGTATCTAACTCTTCCTTGCTATTAGCGGTTATAACAACATGCATTTGAAAATCAAATATCTTAGATTGGTTAGTTACAATCATTTGTATAAAATCATTTAATGAATCATAATCCTGTCTTAATTGCTCTTGAGAAGTTTTATCCCTTTCTTTTTCATATGCATCCTTAAGTTCTGCAAGCTGCTTATTAAGCATCTTAGACATGATACTAAAAGGAAGAGGAATATGTTTTACAACTACTTTAACTCCACCACTAGTAGATAAGTCGGATAAAAATCCTGGACTTATCCATCTAGGATAAGATACAACAGTTAAAATAGTACACCACTTATCACTAATAACAAAGTCAGCAGGATGAAACTCTAAACCTTTAGGAGCTAATTCTTTTTTTATGTTAATATTTGCCATTATGCCATCACCGTCCCAAATTCAGTAGTTTGTCCACCGTTTAAGAAATTATCTAAAATACTTCTTAAATCATCGTTATTAGCTTGTCCTGATGCAAGTCCTGCACTTGCAAGACCATTAATCATTAAACGTAATTTCTTTTGAATCATCTCAGGTGATTTATCTCTAAACAAGAAATAAAACTCAACATCAGTTACATCATCATTAAAATCATTAGCTTTTCTCAAATCCTCATTAATTAACTTTCTAATTACTGGATCTTTAGCATTATTATATTGCATTTGAAGTTGTGCTATATAAACAGATATATCAACTGGTCTATCTGCTATAACAAGCCAAAAT
Organism: uncultured Bacilli bacterium; assembly: GCA_910580135.1. Classification (GTDB taxonomy): domain Bacteria; phylum Bacillota_I; class Bacilli_A; order RF39; family UBA660; genus Aphodocola. The sequence continues at coordinate 1,153 of CAJTXC010000030.1, forward strand.
TCAAAATCTATGGTATTGTAAAAATCCTTTAACCTATCTATAACACCAAATTGATCTGATTCATCCATTATAAATATATTTTTAGGAGAAATCTTAACACCCGCTACCTTCTCTCCGTTATCAAGCTCTATCATATTATTAATGATAGCTTTAACAGGCACAAAACTCTCAGTTGTTCCACTAGTCTTTGAACTCATCTTTACAACACCATCCTCTCCATTTAAACTGTTGTCTTTCTACAAAGTAGTAATTATATATATTTTGTAGCACACACATCATATTGTGATAATTAGGTATGGGAATAACCAAAAAGGCACATACCAAAATTGGTAATAACACAATTATTGCTCCCCACATACTATCTGGTTTAAATATCAAGAACATTATAATTGTTGCTATTGTACCACCACTAGCTATATATAAATCAATTGGTCTAAATATATTAAATATTAACTGGCCTCTCTTTGAATTGGCCGCTATTAAATATTGATTCATAAGTTATTCCCCTTTCTATTTGCCACTAGAACCCTTAGCTTTTTCTTCTGATTCTTTAAACTTTTTCTCTTCTCTTTGAACAGCATCATCATATTGTTTTGCTTTCTTATCTTCAAGTGCTTTTTTTATTGCATCAAAATACATTGTCATATCTTTCTTTTTAAATTCCCATTTACCATCGGAATTCAATTCATAAGTTCCTGAGGTAGTACACCACTTATTCCCAAATTGAACTGCAGTTCTATCAACACTATCTACTTTTTCGGCGGATATCTCTAATACTTGAGAATGGATTTCATTACCATCTTTATCAACAGTTACAACATCTTTTAATTCGCCTTCTCCACTTTTTAACACTGTATCTATTCTATCGTTTTCCAAAGCAATTAAATCTTGATTATACTGACTAAATTTAGCTTGTTCTGCTTCAATAGCCAATCTTAAATTTTCTTTTGCTTCTTCTGACGTAGCCGAATTCATCTTATATTGCAAATCTATTATTTCTTTTCTAGCATTTTCCATTAAATTTTGCGCTTCAACATAATCATTTGAATTAGATATGACATTTGAATAAGCTGCTTGTTCCAAAATAGCTCTTTGATAAGAATTTTCCGTATCCTTAACTGTATCTATGATAGTCTTCTTATCTAAAGTTTGTATTTTTCCATTAATTTCTAAGGATGCAGTTCCATTTTTTAATAATTTTTCTAAGTTACTTGCATCCAACTTTATACCTTCATCTTTTAAATACTTAGCAATTCTTATCTCATCAGATGATGTAGAATTTTTTCCACCTAAATATTCAGCATAACTATTATTAATCTTATCTGATGCTAATGGATATAAAGATTTATCAGCACGCCATTTTTCTACATCAAAAGCATCTCCATAAATTGCTCTTCCCTTTCTTATATCAGCAGCCTCTTTTTCTAATTTTTTAATTTCATCAGATCCCATACCTGCAGCAGTTCTTAATTTTGTAACCTCATCACCTAATTCTGACAACTTTTTATCTCGTTTAGTTTGATAAGAAGGGTTGACTCCTTTAGCATAATCAGCGTATTTATCTCTTAACCCTGCAAAAGCTCTCATATCATTATTAGCTTTAAAATCACCTTGAATTTGTGCACGGGTTGCTTTAACTTTTGGATCTATTACTCCTTTAGCAGCTGCTTTTGCAGCTTTATCTTCTGCATATCGTTGTGCTAAGGTCCTTCTATCTCCATCTTTTATATTATTATCTTTTCTATATTTTCTTCTCGCCTCAGCAGCTGCTTTTTGTGCATCAGGTTGAGCCATTTTTCTAGCGGCATAGCCTCCAAGCATTTTGTTTCCTATATTACCTAATCGCTTTTTATTGTGGTCCAAAATCTTACCACCTTGTTTTTTTAATCCTTTTTTAATTCCATCATTAGCTTTATTTATAAGACCACCAGCAAGAGCCATACCACCAAGTTTTTTACCAATAGATAATCCACCTAAACCATCTTCTCCTTTAATACCAATCATATCCATAATCCACTTAGGTGCTTTTTTAGCAAAAATCAATAACCCAATTACCGCAATAATCTTTGCCCATCCAGAAATTTCTCCCATATTTTGGAATATTTCTGCTTGATTAACAAATGATATTAATAATATCATTAAAGCTATGATAGCTAATTTTATATATAATGAAGCATAGCTTTTTCCTATCGCACTAAGCCAATTTTTAAATGGACCAGATTGTGACGACTTTGGATCAACAAACGTCGCGATAAATAGTGGGGATAAAATTTGAAGTACTACTAACTCAAACATCCTAACTGCTATATCAATTGCAAACGATAGGATTATATAAGTCATAAATCCACCAACAAATGTAGTTACAATAAGCATATAATTATATACATAAACTTCTTCGTTATTATATTCATCTAAATTTCTACTTACTCCTGCATAATTAGCTAAAGCGGAAGGTGACATATCTTCAGCTACATACATAGTATTATATAATGTAACAGCTTCTCTACAATTACTAGATTTACAAATATCTGTATCGTAAATATAACCACCCCTTAATTCACACTCGTTATTTCCAGTAGGAACACATGTCAAGGGCAGAAAACCACAATCTGACTCTTCAAATTCAGTAGTTAGTTTTTTATCCTTATCTTTTTTTAGCTTGCATACCTTTAATTTACCACCATTATCCTTTGTTCCCTGCAAATATCTACTATCTACCGTTATTAAGGATGAAAGTGCAATATTTTGAAGAGCTTTACCCCCATTATTATCTTTATCAGTAATGCTAGCATTATCTCCCAGTAAAGTACTAAATATAATATTTTTACCTGTGTCAGCCCCAACAATAGCTCCCTGTATTTCGTACGATAAACTAAATAAAAAAGGAGTTACTATTAAAAGAATAATCATCCCAACTACCCTAAAGAATATATTACTTAATCCTTTACCTTTTTCATTTAATTTTTCAGGATCTATTATAGAATTAACTAATACAAGGGCTAATCTAAAAAAAGCAATTACCCCAATTAAAATATATAAATTATTAGTAATACTTTTTATCGCCTCTTGTCCCATTATCTCTCCAGTAGATAACTCAATTACTATGTTATAAGCATTATCTAGCAAACTATAAGCTATGCCATCTATAAACATAAACAAATCTCTAAAAGGACTAAGTATACTCCATAAAATGTTCATAAAATCACTCTCCTAAATACAAAGTGGTAACCCAAATATACCTAATATATAACTAAGTAAAGCAGGTAAAGCAAGCAATATTACCGCTGCAATAGTTCTCTTGACAACGTTAGTAACTGTTTTTTTCATAATGTCAGCATCATTAGAAGCCATTGCCTTAAAAAAATCAACAGTTATCAAAACAATAAGTAATACTGGTGCCAAAACCATAACATATTTCCAATAATTATTTATTACAACTCTAACATCTGTACAATTATTTGTACTTCCACCAATTATGTTTCCTTTTTCATCGGTAATTATTGTTTTTTTACCGCCAACCTTAGTTCCTGGTTCCGTTTTAGCGTTTGAAGAAGATATTATTTTTTCGGTATCATCACATCCTGTTCCATCCGAATTAGTGCAACCAGCAGAAGCAGTTGAAGTTGCTTGTTCTTCTTTACCATTAGTGGTGTGCGTTGGCATATTTTCATTACCTGAAAGTCCCTTTTTTACGGATACACTAACACCGCCTGAGCCACCTCCAGCTACATAACCATCATTTATTCCAGCCTTATATTTGGCGTTTAAATTAATTTTAGCTAAATGCCCCTTATTAATTTTAAAAGTCACAATAGCAACTTCACTATTAGGATATAATTTTGGCTCTATTTGAGATTGACAAACTTTAGTATAACTTAAAAGTTTAGTATCTTCATAAAGTGAGTATGTAATTTCACTTACTCTTCCCCCCGGCCCTGCATCAATAGTATAAGTTATTGTAGCAGTTCCGTTTCTCCACCATTTATTATTGTCCTCTTTTTCTTGCGATTTTTTTGCAGTTTCATCTAACACCATATTCCCAGTCAACATAGAATTATGAAGAGTACTAACTTTCCCATTCTCCCCACCTACAATAAAATCTGCTTTTTCAGTAGAATTACCTCCAGCTGTAACTGATACTGTACCATATTGGCTTATATCACAAAACGGATAATTTTTTGCACGAATTGAATATATATTAAAACAAAAACTAATCATCATTATTATTACTATTATTAAAAATCTATATTTCTTCATACATACACCTCGCACGTCTATACACTCTATCATCATAAATACATAATAACATTTTTTTTAATAAAAAAAAACCTTTTTATCAAAAAAAGATGTCCTATTAAGACATCTTTAAAAATTCTAACTTTCATTGTCAGCATCGCCATTTAAGGTATTAATATCAAATAAATCTTGAATATCAGCATCTTTACCTGCATTCCAACAATCGCGCCAGTCACTAACGCCTATTAGATTCATCAAAACATTTACGATAGTTGGTACTAAGAAAACTATAACACCAGCAATAATTCTTTTAATAAGTGTTTGCTGTTTTTTCTTAATGTCTTCATCTTTACCTGCTGTAACTGCCTTAAATAAATCAAATGACCCCATGATAATTAAAACTATCGGAACTATAATGCAAATAATCTTCATTATTAAGTTAACAACCCCCATAACTTGAGCAACAGTAGGTTGTGCACAAACATCGATTTCTAACATGTACATAGTTAATTCCTCCTTGTATTTATATTAATATATTAACCTATTTTTCTAATACTTGTCAATATTAATGTTATTATTTTACAATTTTAAGTAAAGTTATTTTATTATATATGGTTTTTCTAAAGTACCATCACCTTGCATCACAATTGATTTGTTAGTTAAATATATTACGGGGTTTACCTTTTTCTTATTACTTGCGTTTGACTCGTTAATTATCTTGCTTGATAAAAGTAATACTTTATATGTATTTCTTGATGAAGAATTCAAAAGCCAAGTATTAATATCACCACTCGATAAATAATTATAATTACCGCATTCTTTACTTTTTAACGTAATGCAATTTGTATCTAGGCTGGCATTCTGATAATCCGTTGCAGTAAGCAACCCTATTTTTTCATTTTCTTTTATTATAGAACATTCTTTTTCCTTACTATAATTTTCGGTTTCCTTATTAAAAGGATCAGTTTTTTCGTATTTACCAACACACAAATTTTTAGATACTATTTTTGCTTTGCTATCATTATTAAAATTACTTTCATAATATTCATTTAATACTTTTCGAATATTAGTATGTAAGTAGTCCGTTGTAATTCCAACTGATGCTTTTTTTTCTGAATTGTAAGCTTTATCCCACGAATATGAATCTTCTGTGTATTTTGCCAAAACAAGCTTTATATCTCCCTCGCTGTCTACCTTAACTATTCTCCATAACTGATTATTAAATGATACGTAGTTATCAACGTCATCACCACGGTATACTAATTCGTTATTAATCGTATAAACACCATTACCATATTCATCTAATTTAACATCTTTTACTATATCTTTTAAATACTTAGGTTCATAATTTCCTTTACAAGTTAAAAATGGTAAATATGAATATTCCTCTCCTACTTTAGTTACTTCTACGTAGCCAGAACATGTATTAGATTTATCACTAGGATCTACTACTTCATTTATTAGTTCTGCTTCAACTAATGTACCAATAGTAACTTTAACAGTACCGTTTTCTTCTTTAGGTAATCTATCTTTTCTATTAGCATAATATTCTTTAGCAGCGCTTACCATTTTATTTTCTATGGCTTCATAACTGCTACCACCATTAGAACATGAACCTATTATAATTAATAGTATAAATATTATTACTGTTCCTCCTAAGAAGTAATACGACTTATCTTTAATAAAATCCATTATATTTTTCATATATACACCTCTTTACTAGTTAAATTATACCTTATTTTACCACAAAAAGTAAACTATTATGAATTTTATTGTGTAAATTAATAATACAGTAAAACTTTTTTATTGTTTATAGCATTTAAAAAAGTCTAGAAATATTAATCCAATCATTGTATTATATAAAAAAATCTCCTCATAAAGAGAAGCTTTTTATCATAGTATTGATCTGGACCATATATGACGACGGACTGCGTCAATGCTGGATATTAACGTCCACCAGCGTGGATTATTACCGATCAGCAAGCAATAACAGCATAACCTGTCAATTAAATTATATAATCAATCACTAAAGAAAATCAATATTTTTTTATATTAAATAAAACAAGTATTGTACATAACGCTAGTGAACGCTAGTGAACGCTAGTGAACGCTAGTGAACGCTAGTGAACGCTAGTGAACGC